>NZ_WTYZ01000001.1:1818873-2165810 GCF_009827455.1 Pontixanthobacter aestiaquae | reverse complement strand
CGCCGAAGTTCTGCGGGCACTCGACGAGAAAATCGAAAATTGGGGTAAAGACGGCTAATCTAGCCCTCCGTTTTTACAGCCGAGGAAGGCGGGGATGTGCGACTGTCCCCGCCTTTTCTTTTGTGTGCCTTGCTTAGCGCAGCTCCACGATCCGGTCGCATTGTGTGTCATCGGCAGAATCGAGCCCCAGCTTCAGTGCCTGCATACGCTGCTGGCTGGTACCATGCGTGAAGCTCTCCGGATTGACCCGCTGACCTGCATTGCGCTGCAGCGTGTCATCACCGATCGACGCCGCTGCGCGGAGGCCTTCCTCCATATCGCCAGGCTCGATCAGATTACGGTTTTTGCCTGCCCATACGCCAGCATAGCAATCCGCCTGCAGCTCCATCAGAACCTGCAACTGGTTCGATGCCTGCGGGCGTTGCTGCTGCAAGCTGCGGATCTGCGCTGCGACACCGGTCAGTTTTTGGATGTGGTGGCCATATTCATGCGCAACCACATAGTACCGCGCGAAATCGCCGCCTGCGCCCAATTGCTGTTTCATGGTGTCGTAAAAACGCGTGTCGATATAGATGCCTTCATCGGCCGGGCAGTAAAACGGCCCCATTGCACTGGACGCAGCGCCGCAACCCGTGCGCATCCGCCCTGCCATAAAGGTCAGCGTTGGTTGACGGAAGGTAACCCCCGCACGCTGAAAGACCGGCTGCCAGGTTTCGTTGAGCGAACCGAGAGCGTTGCAGGTCTCCAGCGCATATTGGTTCGATGTGCACAGTTCTTCTTCGGTTTGCGCACCGGCTTGCCGTTCGATCTGCTGGCCCTGTTCCTGCCCGCCAATTGCGCCGATAGTTTGCATGGGATCGACCCCGAAAACCAATGCGGCGATGATGGCTATGACAATCGTACCGCAACCCACTTTGCCGCCTCCGCCACCCGGAAATCTGCTGCCTCCACCGCCGCCACGGACGTTGATGCTGTTCGTATTAAACCGGTTCAGCCGCATATTCTTTCCCTCCGAATCGGCTCAGCGATGCCGATAATTCTTGCGTGAAGCCAACGATGCCCGCAAATGATGCGCTACGCAAAGGTCCTGTTTATCAATCAAATCTGGAGTACTCCATGTCTCTTTCCGGCAAGCGCGCGCTCGTCACCGGTTCCACGTCAGGCATCGGGCTCGCTATTGCGCGCGCCCTGAGCGCTGAAGGTGCGCAGGTCGTCCTCAACGGTTTTGGCGATGAGGCAGAAATTGCTGCGCTGTGCGAAGAGCTGGGCGCGACGCATGTCGGTGCCGATCTGATGACGCAGGAAGGCTGCGAACGATTAATGGAAGAGGCGGGTGCGGTCGATATTCTGATCAACAATGCCGGAATGCAATTTGTCTCTCCGATAGAGGATTTCCCGGTCGACAAATGGAGCGCAATCATTGCGCTTAACTTGACCGCTGCTTTCCACACGACGCGGCTTGCCGTGCCCGCGATGAAGGAAAAGGGTTGGGGCCGAATTATCAATACCGCCAGTGCCCATTCCAAAACTGCCTCACCGTTCAAGAGCGCTTACAACGCGTCGAAACACGGCATCGACGGCTTCACCAAGACCGTTGCGCTGGAACTCGCGCAGACCGGCGTGACCGCCAATTGCATCAGCCCCGGCTATGTGTGGACGCCGCTGATCGAGGGGCAAATTCCCGACACGATGAAAGCCCGCGGACTGAGCGAAAAAGAGGTCATCAATGATGTCCTGCTCGCCAAGCAACCAACCAAAAAATTTGTCCAGCCTGCCGAAATTGGCGCATTGGCCGTGTTCCTGTGCCGGGAAGAGGCGGGCAATGTCACCGGTGCCAATTGGAGCATCGATGGTGGGTGGACTGCCGGATAGGTGTGGGCGGATATGTTCGGTGCGCATAATGCGGGCAATCTTTAAGCGTTCGGCCCTTAGGCTGATGGCTGGTGCGGCGGCATTGTTCGCCACTGTCAGCTGTGCGCCGATAAATGGTCCGCGTTCTACCAGCGCGGATTCTCTGCAAGCGATCGAAGCCGATATGCGTGCGCATATTGCTGTGCTGGCAAGCGACGAGTTCGAGGGACGCAGACCGGGCACCGATGGCGAGCGTAAGACTCTCAGCTATCTTGCGCGCGAGTGGCAGGAAGCTGGCCTGCAATCCGCCACTAACGACCCGGCAAACCCGTGGTTTGCACCGGTAGAGCTCGCTCTCTGGGCGCAGGACACCAGCACCGCGCGCTTCATTCGCGATGGTAACGAAGTTGAAGTTCCGGCGGATCAGGTCGCGCTTTTCTCCTCCGGCAGGCGCACTTTGATCGAGGATTCGCCTCTGCTTTATGTCGGGAAACAGGGGACCACGCTTGAGCAGTCCGAGCTAGCCGGACGTATCGCTGTGATGGAATGGGACCATCCGCAGCGCAATTTCCAGCGCGATGCTCTGTTGGAAAATGGTGCGGCGGCGGTGCTGGCGATCATGCCCGATGCCGTCAGCTTCAACGAAATCCGTCAAATCCGCGCGAATGGCGCATACCGGCTCGCTGACGGGCCAGGTGCTGCCACGCTTGACGGGATTGTCACAGCGGATGCAGCCACCACCTTGCTGGGCGAGCGCTATTCGGCGCTGAAAGAGGCGTCGGCGCGAGCAGGGTTCCGGCCCGTCAATCTGGGTGTCATGGCGACACTCGAAGCCACATCGGTTGAAGCTGTGGTCCAAACGCACAATCTCGTTGCGAAATTGCCCGGCAAAGTACCCGATAGCGGTGCAGTGCTTATAATGGCGCATTGGGACCATTTCGGCATGTGCGGCAAAGTTGAGGGTGAGGGCGAAGATCGTATTTGCAACGGGGCTGTCGACAATGCCAGCGGCCTTGCTTTCCTTACCGAACTTGCGGTGCGGTTGAGTAGTGGTCGCGCCCTGGACCGCGATGTCTATTTCGTTGCGACCACGGCAGAGGAATGGGGTTTACTCGGCGCGAGGGCCTTCACGCGCGATCCCCCACTGCCGCTCGAATCCATCGTCGCTGCGTTCAATGTCGATACGATTGGGCTAGCCCCGCGCGGCGAGGCTGTGGCGATATTGGGCGAGGGGCTGACCCTGCTTGATCCGGAAGTAAATGCGATCATCATGCGCATGGGCCGCCGCGTCGAGGCACGCGATTTCGCGGCACAGTTCGTGACACGCCAAGACGGCTGGGCCTTGCTGCAAAGCGACGTGCCCACTTTGATGGTGTCCAGCGCCTTTGCCCGACCTGATCTGATGCGGCGTTACACCAAAGGCCGCTATCATGGACCGAATGACGAGATCGACGAGGTCGAACTTGGTGGGGCGAGCCAGGATCTGCTACTCCACCTTGAATTCGTCCGCCATTTCGGGAGCATATCGGCGCATCCGGGCAGTTAACGCTACAGGACACTGACGCATCTTTGCCGCATATCCACCGGCACTGGCGGATATTTCCGCTTTGCCCCCTAGCGACTGTCACAAACCTTGATTACATGGACCGTCACGAATCTTCCGGCGTAGACCGCCATGGAAGCTGAAATTGAAAGTGACGACTATGGATATCCCCCTCGGCCTGACATTTGACGATGTGTTGCTGCGACCGGCGGAAAGCGACATTCTTCCGAGCATGGCGGATACGCGCACGCAATTGACGCGGGGCATCAGCCTTAACATTCCGGTTCTTTCCGCTGCGATGGATACTGTGACAGAGGCGGATATGGCGATTGTCATGGCGCAAATGGGCGGTATCGGAACCCTGCACCGCAATCTCGACATCGTGCAACAATGCGCTGCGGTGCGCACGGTCAAGCGCTTTGAAAGTGGCATGGTGGTCAATCCGATCACGATCGCGCCCGACGCGACGCTCGGCGATGCGCAGATGCTGATGGATCAGAACAAGATCAGCGGCATTCCGGTGACCGACAAGGACGAGAAGCTGGTCGGTATCCTCACCAATCGTGATGTGCGCTTTGCCGAGAATCCCAAGCAGCCCATTCGTGAGCTAATGACCACCGAAAATCTTGTTACCGTGCCGCTCGGTATCGGTCAGGATGAGGCACGCCATTTGCTCCACCAGCGCCGGATCGAGAAGCTGATTGTGGTCGATGATGCCTATCGCTGCATTGGCCTGATCACCGTCAAAGATATCGAAAAAGCGGTCAACTACCCGCACGCGACCAAGGACGAAGGCGGACGCTTGCGCGTGGCCGCTGCAACCACGGTGGGCGACAAAGGTTTCGAGCGCACCGAAGCGCTGATCGATGCGGAATGCGATGTGGTGATTATCGATACCGCGCATGGGCACAACAAAGATGTCGCGCGTGCGGTCGAGCGGGCAAAAAAACTGTCCAGCACGGTACAGGTCGTGGCGGGCAACGTCGCAACGGCAGAGGCTACTAAGGCTCTGATTGATGCAGGTGCGGACGCGGTAAAAGTGGGCATCGGACCAGGTTCGATTTGTACCACACGGATCGTGGCGGGTGTTGGTGTCCCTCAACTGACCGCGATTATGGATAGCGCAAAGGCTGCGTTGGATGCAGGCATTCCAATCATCGCTGACGGCGGCCTGCGCACGTCTGGCGATGCGGCGAAAGCGATTGCTGCGGGCGCCTCGACCGTCATGGTTGGCTCTATGCTGGCTGGTACTGCCGAGGCTCCCGGCGAAACGTTCCTTTATCAGGGCCGCAGCTACAAATCCTACCGGGGCATGGGCAGCGTCGGCGCAATGGCCCGCGGTAGTGCAGATCGGTATTTTCAGGCTGATGTCTCGGCACTCAAACTGGTGCCGGAGGGTATTGAGGGGCAGGTGCCTTACAAAGGTCCGGCCAAGGATATCGTTCACCAACTCGTCGGCGGGATTAAGGCCGCGATGGGCTATACCGGCTCGGCAACTATTCCTGACCTGCGCGAGCGGGCACAGTTTGTGCGGATTACCGGTGCAGGCCTCAATGAGAGCCATGTCCACGATGTCGCGATTACCCGCGAAGCCCCGAATTACCCGACGCGTTAGGATAGCAGATGATCGAAATCGTCCCCGTAATGCTGTTCATTCTTGGATGGCATCCTGACAAGCCGGGGAAGATTGATCTTCAGCGACCCGAGATCGTGTTTACCGACATGGCCGAGTGCGAGACTGCCGGAAAAACCATAGCGGACCGGATGACCAAGGCCGCTGCCGACAACAGCGGTACGCGTTACCAATTTCGGTGCGTGACATTCCCCGATAGGTTGGAATTCGACAAAGCCTATCGCGACATGCAGGACAAAACCCAATGACCCCCGCAGCACGCGTTCAAGCCTCGATCGAGATTCTCGATACGATTATCGACAAAGCGCGTATCAAGGGCGCGCCTGCCGACCGGATTATCGCCGAATGGGCACGCAGCAATCGCTATGCCGGTTCGAAAGATCGCCGCGCCGTTCGAGAACTGGTTTATGGCGCAATCCGCGCATGCGGCCCGATCCCCGATACTGGGCGCGCGGCCATGCTAAGGCTGGCCGAGATCAATTCCGAAATCGCGCCGCTTTTCGACGGCTCCAATTATGGTCCGCCCGCCATCGGTCCGAATGAAGTTCCTGCGAAAGGTGGAATAGCGCATTCCGTGGTGAACAGCCTGCTCGCCGCATCGGATATCGTGGGCGCAGAGGCGGGCGCGCTGCTCGACCGTGCGCCGCTGGATATTCGTATCAACACCTTAAAAGCGAGCCGCGACACTCTGGAGTTGCCCGAAGAAGGCGAAGAACTGCTCGCGGCAAATGCACTGCGTTATCCATCGGGCACGCAAGTCGAGCAATGGCAGGCCTATCGCGATGGCCAGATCGAAGTGCAGGACCATGGCAGCCAATGGGCCTGTGCTGCGGTCGATGCCAAGCCGGGCGAGACTGTGATCGATCTGTGCGCTGGGGCAGGGGGTAAAACGCTCGCTCTTGCCGCGGCAATGGAAAATCGCGGCGCACTAATTGCGGCGGACACAGACAAACGCCGCCTCGGGAACCTACCACCGCGCGCCGAACGTGCTGGCGCGGGTGTTGTCGAAACAATTCTGCTTGACCCGGGCAAAGAGCTGGAAATACTCGCTGATTATCGCGGCAAGGCCGATGCCGTTCTCGTCGATGCGCCGTGCTCGGGCGTCGGCACTTGGCGGCGCAATCCCGAAGCGCGCTGGCGGCTGGATCGGGCCGGTGTAACGGATTTCGCGCATTTACAGTCCCGCTTGCTCGGTATCGCCGCGCAACTGGTCAAACCGGGCGGCCGGTTGATCTACGTAACCTGCTCGCTTTTGGACGAGGAGGGACTGAGCCGGATCGATGCGTTTCTCAATTCACACCCGGGCTGGCAGGCCGATACACTCGACTGGCCGATTGGCCGTGAGCACGGAAAAGGACGGCGTCTCACTCCGTATCACGACGGCACGGACGGATTTTTCATTGGCCGCGTCACTTCACCCGCATAGCAATCGCTGTTAACTACTAAGCCATGGCAGATTCGACACCCTCGCAGAAACCTGCCTTCAAGGAGTTAATGATGCGTTTTGGACCGCCTGCTGCTGCCCTTTCACTGGTTTTCGCCATCACGGCGAGTATGGGCGTGGCGCAGGATCGAGAACCCAATCCACGCGCAGCAATGCTGATCGCGGAAGGCAAAGCTGCACTTGATGCCGGTCAACCGCAGAAGGCAATCGACAGTTTCGAAGCCGCATTGGCAGTTGACCCGGGCTATACACCGGTATTTCTGGCATTGGCAGAAGCGGCTCGCCGCGAAGGGCTGCAAGGCAAAGCCATCAGCTATTACCGCGAAGCACAGGCGCGCGAGCCGGAAAACGTCGCCGCTATCTCGGGCGAGGGTGAAGCCCTGGTTGAAAAGGGCGCAGTCGAAAAGGCACGCAAGAACCTCTCCAAGCTGGAAAAACTCTGCGGTGATCGCTGCCCCGAAACGCGCGAATTGGCGCAGGCTATCGCCCGCGGCCCGCAGCCGCAGGTGCTACGCGCTGAAGCCGTTATGCCCGATACGGAAGTGTCGCAGAATTAGTCCGGCTCCCCCTCCTCTGAAGAAGAGGGGCTTTAGTCTGTCTAAATCAACGCCTGAAACTCTGCCAAAACAGCGCGATAGACGTGTTTCTTGAACGGCACGATTACGCCCGGTAGCTCTTCGGGTTCCAGCCATTTCCATTGCGCGAATTCTGGCGGATCATGCGCCTCCAGATCGATATCCGCATCCTCTCCTTGAAAGCGGGCGAGGTACCAGACTTGCTCTTGCCCGCGATATTTGCCTTTCCACAGCTTGCCGATCAGTTCGTCGGGCAAGTCATAGCGGATCGGTTCGCTCACTTTTGCTAGGATCGTGACCTTGTCTTCGCCGACGCCGGTTTCCTCGGCGAGTTCGCGCAAGGCGGCTTCCTGCAAGTCTTCGCCTTCATCGACGCCGCCTTGGGGCATTTGCCAGAAACCGGCAGTGTGGCCATTTCCGTGTCGGCTATCGAGCCGTTCCGCGACAAATACTTTGCCATTTTTATTAACCAGCATCACCCCGACACAGGGGCGGTAACCGAGTTCGCTCATTTGCAAATCCTTGACTGTTTCACGGCGGTCTAGCGAACTACCCACGCTTTTCCACTCGACATTTTGCCAATCTAGGAGAAAAACTTCATTGCGAGTGAAAGGTGTGGCACCTAGGTGGCGCATCAAGACTGAAAGGTCGCGATTACAGAGCGCGCGGCGAGCGTGCACGAGAAGGAAAATTAATGGCTACGGCAGCCGAAAAAGACACTCCCCGGGATACAGCCCCAGACTCCGTTGTTGTTCGTTTTGCCGGAGATTCCGGCGACGGGATGCAACTGACCGGCGGTCAGTTTACGCTTTCAACCGCTCTTGCTGGCAACGATCTTGCGACATTCCCGGATTTCCCCGCAGAAATTCGCGCGCCGCAGGGGACCCTGTTTGGCGTTTCGGCGTTCCAGATCAATTTTGGCAGCCGTGAGATCAGTACTGCGGGTGACGCGCCTGACGTTCTGGTTGCGATGAATCCCGCGGGTCTGAAGGTCAATCTGGATGCGCTGAAACCCGGCGGTCTGATCATTATCGACACAGGCGAGTTTACCAAGCGTAACCTCGACAAGGCGAAATATGATGTCTCGCCGCTGGAAGATGACAGTCTGGCAAAATGGGATGTGCTGGCATTCGATATCTCGGCGTTGACGATCGAAGCGGTAAAACCCTTCGGCCTCGGTAATAAAGACGCACTGCGCTCCAAGAATATGTGGACGCTGGGTCTGGCGCTGTGGATGTTCGACCGCGACCGCGCGCCGATTGAAGATTGGCTGAAAACCAAGTTCAAATCCAAGCCCGACATTGCCGATGCCAATATTGCCGCGCTCAATGCCGGTCATGCCTATGGCGAGACGGCCGAACTGTCCGGTCCGCTGCAAAAGCTGCATATCGATCCGGTCGAGGCAGAGCCGGGCCTGTACCGCACAATCACCGGAGCAGAGGCGATTTCCTTAGGTCTGGTGGCCGGTGCGCAATTGGCTGAACTACCGATGTTCTTTGGCGGCTATCCGATCACGCCAGCATCGGCGATTTTGCACCATCTTGCGCGGCTGAAAGAGTTCGGCGTCACGACTTTCCAGGCTGAAGACGAGATTGCCGCGATCTGTGCCGCGATTGGTGCGTCCTATGCGGGGCAGTTGGGCATCACCTCGTCGTCCGGCCCGGGCATTGCGCTAAAGGGTGAGGCGATGGGCCTTGCGATTATGACCGAGCTTCCGCTGGTCATCGTGAACAGCCAGCGCGGCGGCCCGTCCACTGGCCTCCCAACCAAGACCGAACAGAGCGATCTCTATCAGGCGATCTATGGCCGCAATGGCGATGCGCCGATGCCGGTCATTTCTGCGCGTAGCCCCGGCGATGCGTTTGAAGTTGCTATCGAGGCGTGCCGGATTGCGACCGAGTATATGACGCCGGTGATGCTGCTGACAGACGGTTATATCGCCAATGCGGCAGAGCCGTGGAGAGTGCCCGATCCGGACACATTCGAGCCGTTCCCTGCGAAGTTTCTGGACAAGAAAAACGCAGGCGGCGAGTTGCATCCCTACAAACGCGATGCAAAAGGCGCTCGCCCTTGGATCAAGCCGGGTACGCCCGATTTGATGCACCGCATTGGCGGGATCGAGAAGGCGGTCGATACCGGCCATATCGACTACGCGCCCGACAATCACCAGGCGATGACCGATGCGCGGGTGAACAAGGTTCTGAACGTCGAAGTGCCAGATCAGGAAATCGCCGCAGGTGAAGCGGGCGGCAAACTGGTCGTGGTTGGTTGGGGATCAACCTACGGCCCGATCCGCCGCGCTGTCGACAATTCGCGCGCAAAGGGGATGGATGTCAGCCATATCCATGTCCGCCACATCTGGCCGCTGCCGAAGAATCTTGGTGAGCTGCTCAAGTCTTACGACAATGTGCTGGTGCCCGAAATGAACACCGGCCAATTCAAAACCGTGCTGCGCGACCAGTTCCTTGTTGATGCAACGCCGCTCACGAAAACCAGTGGCCAGCCATTCAGCATCGTCGAAATGGAAGAGGCCATCGGCAAATATTTCGACGGCATTGATGACAATGAAGGCGGGCAGGTTGATGTGAATGACACACAGCTGCCGAGTTCAGGGGGCTAAGTGGGCGTTCTGCCAACTCTAAAGCTCATGCTTTTCGTTTGTTTCGGCTGGCTACTTGCCGCACAAGTTGGCAAGTTGTTTGGGCTGCCAGTCGTGAGCGCCATCGTTGCATTACTGATCGGCTATTTCATTGGCAAATCTAAATCACTTTGTCAGCTTAATGAGCAGAACCGTGCCATTTTTTCGAGCTTTTTGGGTCCGAAAGGATATTCTACCCTAGGGTTGCTCGCAGTTTCCGGAGGCTTGCTCATGGCTATAGCAGTCGTGGTCGCGGCTCTGTTCAGCGATCTCGGAAATGATCAATACACTTTTATTGGAATGTTTGGATTGATGCCTACGATATTCATTTCACAATTAACTACTTTGATGGCCACTAAGGCCGAGGATAGTAGCCAATGAACGCACCCGTTAAATTCGAAACCACGCTCAAGGATTGGGAAACCGATCAGGAAGTTCGCTGGTGTCCCGGCTGTGGCGACTATGCCATTCTCAAGGCGGTGCAGCGCACTTTGCCTCAGCTTGGCGCGGACCCGTCTAACACCTGCTTTATCAGTGGTATCGGCTGCTCCAGCCGCTTCCCCTATTATATGGAAACATACGGCTTCCACACGATCCACGGGCGCGCGCCTGCGGTTGCCACAGGGGTTAAGCTGGCCAATCCGGATCTCGATATCTGGCTGGTGACCGGCGACGGTGACGGACTGTCCATCGGCGGCAACCATATGATGCATGTGCTGCGCCGCAATGTGAACATGCAGATCATGCTGTTCAACAACGAGATTTACGGCCTGACCAAGGGCCAGAGCTCGCCCACCAGCCGCGAGGGGACCAAGAGCCCGTCGACGCCGATTGGGTCATTCGACCACCCCGCCAACCCCTGTGCGTTTGCGCTGGGTTCGGGCGCGCGGTTTGTGGGTCGCGGCTTTGATGTTTCGAAAAATCTGCCTGACGTTTTGAAAGCGGCGCACGCTCACCAGGGCGCGGCGTTTATCGAGATTTTCCAGAACTGTATCGTCTACAACAAGGATGTGTTTAATGATTTCGCTGCGCCAAAAGGTGCAGGCGACCGCCAGCTATGGCTGGAGCATGGCAAACCGATGCTGTTCGGCGATCCGAAGGCCGGTTTTGACAAAGGCATTTCGCTCGACCGCGATACTCTCACGCTGAAAGTCGTCGAGGCGACTGAAGAAAATTGGAAAGACGCAGGCGTGTTGGTTCATGACCAAACCGACCGCACCATCGCCCACCTGCTGATCGAAATGCCGTTCGGCGCGTTCCCCATGGCGCTCGGTGTCCTCTATGACGATCCGCGCCCGACATTCGAAACAGCGGTAATCGAAGAGCGCGCCAAATCTGCCGCGGGCAAGGAGGCGAACCTCGCCAAACTGCTGGCCAAGGGGCAGACGTGGACCGTCGAAGCGAGTGAGGGGCACCCGACGGATTAGAGGTCCGACAGGATGGATAATCTAACTCACTCGCTAATTGGTGCATTGCTGGGGCAAGCTGGTCTGAAAAAGAAGACCGGGCTCGCGATGCCGGCACTGATTATTGGCGCGAATTTGCCCGATGTGGATGCGGCGTGTTTCTTCTGGCTCGAGGGCACCGAGCATCTCGGTTTTCGGCGCGGGATCACGCATGGCCCGCCCGCTCTTTTGCTGCTGCCGCTGATCTTGGCAGGGCTGCTCTACGGGTTTGACCGTTGGCAGACCAAACGCGGAAAGCGTCCTGAGGGCAGGCTGCCGGTCAATTTCAAGTGGCTGTTCCTGCTGAGCTTTATCGGCTGTTTAACGCACCCCGCGCTTGATTGGCTGAATGTGTACGGCATCCGCCTGCTGGAGCCGTTTTCGAGCCGGTGGTTCTATGGCGATACGCTGTTCATAATCGATGTGTGGCTGTGGGCGCTGCTGGGTTTTGCAACATGGTTCTCGCTCCGGCGCGAGAAGCGCGGTGGGGACTGGATAAAGCCCGCCCGCGCCGCGATGGTAGCGGTATTGGCGTATATTGGGTTGAATGGGGTGATCTCGTCAAACGCGGCGCATTCACACGTCGATGCGCCAACGGGATCCGATCAACAGATCGCCAGTCCCGTTCCGGGGATATTTCATCAGCGTGAAGTGATTACCGGTGGCAACGGCCTCTACGCGATCAACGGCACAGCTTTACCAGGTGTGCCGCTGGACCGCTGCAATCTGGACGAGCTTCGCGCCAAAGACCCGCAGGTCGAAGCGTTTCTGTTCTGGTCGCGCACGCCGTTCATCGAGCCGGGCGAGGATGGTATCTGGAGGCTCCGCGATGCGCGTTTCTATGATCCGCGTGCGCGCGACCGGTTCACGGCGGTATTATCCGGTTTGCAATGTGCGGAACCTTCGGCGGAGTAATATCGTTCTGACCGCATGACCAAACCACACATCGTCTGGCTGCGCCGTGACCTTCGCTTGGCAGACCAGCCTGCATTCTTTGCTGCGGCGCAAGCAGGGCCGGTAATTCCGGTCTATGTTCTGGATGACGAGGCGGCCGGAAGTCACTCCTATGGCGGAGCTTCGCGCTGGTGGCTGCATCACTCGCTTGAAAGTCTCGGCAACACTCTCGGGCGGCGCAATGCGCGTATAATCCTGCGGCGCGGTGATGCGGTCGAGGAACTGACCAAACTTGCCGAGGAAACTGGCGCGGAGGCGATCCATGCTATCCGGCATTATGAGCCTTGGTGGAGAAAGGCGCAGGGGAAGCTTTCGGATAAGCTCGACCTCCAGCTTTACGATGGCAATTATCTGTTTCCTGCCGGACATGTGACGACCGGATCGGGCAATCCTTATAAAATCTACACTCCGTTTTCCAAAGCGATACGGGAACAAATGCCGCCGCGTGACGAGTTGCCAGAGCCGGAAACCCTTAGCTCGCCCGGTTCGTGGCCTGACAGCGATGATCTCGCCGACTGGAATCTGTTGCCGACCAAGCCGGATTGGGCAGGCGGGATGCGTGATTTCTGGACCGTCGGCGAGAGAGCAGCGCATGAGCGGCTCGATTGGTGGCTCGATCATGTCGATGATTACGACGATGCCCGGAACCTGCCGAGCAAGGACAAGACCTCGCAAATGTCGCCGCATCTGCATTTTGGCGAGATTAGCCCGGTCCAGATATGGCACCGCTTCAAAGATAAGCGCAGCGCAGGCTGGAAGACATTCGAGAAGGAGCTGATCTGGCGCGACTATGCACAGAATGTGATTTGTCAGTTCCCTGCCTATCCCAAGGAAAGCTACCGTGACGGTTATGGCGAGGGGCTGTGGCGCAATCCCAATCGGGGGCATTTGATCCAGGATGATCTGAATGCCTGGCAACAGGGCCAGACGGGCTACCCCATCGTCGATGCCGGAATGCGGCAGTTGTGGCAGACCGGCTGGATGCACAACCGCGTGCGGATGATCTGCGCCAGCTTCCTCGTCAAACATCTGTTGATCGATTGGACTCACGGCGAGCAATGGTTCTGGGACACATTAGTGGACGCCGATTACGGATCGAACGGGGTCAATTGGCAATGGGTCGCGGGGACCGGCGTGGACAGCAATATGTTCGTGCGGATCATGGCGCCGCTCAGCCAGTCGGAGAAGTTCGACGCAGCAGCCTATATCCGTGAATATGTGCCGGAATTGGCCGATCTGGACGAACCCTATATTCACGATCCCGAAGAGCATGGCTGCCTGCCAGCTGACTATCCCGCCAAGATTATTGGCCACCGTGAGGCTCGCGAAAGAGCTTTGGCAGCCTACCGTGAAATGAAGGGTGACTAGCCCTGCTCCGGGCTTGCTCCGTTAAGACCTGCGCGGCATAGAGCGTCGGATGAGTGCGGAGGGAGCAAGCGGGGGCCTCAACAGAGGGCAGAGCCTGATAGAGGGCGCATCGCGTTTCGAGCGTAAGCCGGGTCTTATCGCGCGCCTTGTCGCCCCCAGTTTTCACAAAGTTCTCGACCAGATTGATCGCGGGCTGGAGCAGGGCGTGATGCGAGTGCATCTGCCCGATGGCACCACGCGGTTGCTGGGTGGCCGGAATCCCGGGTTTGAAACAATTGTGGATCTCAAGGATTGGCGCGCGTTGATGCGGCTTGCGACCAATGGCTCGATTGGCTGGTATCAGGCATGGGAAGCGGGCGAATGGGATAGCCCCGATCCGGTGCAGGTTCTGGCGATTTTCCCGCATAATGCCCGTTCTCTTGGAACTACCGGCCGCGCCAAAGGTCCATTCCGCTGGGCTGCGAAGGTGGCGCATTGGCTCAACCGCAACAGCAAGTCCGGCTCCGCCCGTAATATCCATGCGCATTATGATCTGGGCAATGATTTTTACGCCCAGTGGCTCGACCCGACTATGAGCTATTCGTCCGGCATTTTCGCCGAAGGCGACGACCTTCAAGCGGCGCAGAAGCGCAAATGGGCAAAGCTGTCCGAACGCTTAGGGAAACCCGACACGCTGCTCGAAATCGGTTGCGGTTGGGGCGCGTTGGCGGGGCACTTTGCCAGCGAGGGCGCGCGGGTCACAGGTATCAGTCTGTCGGATGCGCAATTGGCTTGGGCGCGCGAGCATCATGATGCGGCAATCGCGTTCCGCAAACAGGATTACCGCGACACCAATGACCAATATGACGCCATCGTCAGCGTTGAGATGGTCGAGGCGGTCGGGCGCGAATATTGGCCCAGTTACTTCGATTGCATTGCCCGCAATCTCAAACCGGGTGGCCGTGCTGCGATCCAGTTTATCACCATCGATGATGATCTGTTCGATGCCTATGCCGCCAGCGCTGATTTCATTCAGGCGTATATTTTTCCGGGCGGACTGCTAATCCGCAACAGCGAGTTCCAGAAGCTCGCCGCCGAGCGGAATCTCGAATGGCGCGATCAGGAATTCTTCGGGCTCGATTATGCCAGAACACTGAAACTATGGCGCGAAAACTTCGATGCCGCTGTGGACGCGGGCAGACTGCCCGATGGGTTCGACGAACGTTTTATCCGGCTTTGGCGCTTCTATCTGATGTACTGCGAAGCGGGTTTTCGCGCCCGCAGCATTGACGTGAGCCAGGTGACACTGGTCAAAGGCACATAATTGTCGCCGCCGACTGCGCTTTGGGAAAGGCACAAAAATGAAAAAATGGATCATCGGGATTTTGATTGTTCTGCTTGCGGGCGGGGGAGTTACCTATGCCAGCCTCGACAAGGATCAGCGCGCGTTGCTGGCCAATATGCCAACGGATCGCAATGTTCTGTTCTGGTCTGATGAGCAGCGCGAAATTGCGTTCCGCACGCTCGATGCAATCCCGATATTGGCCAATGCGCGGGTGATTGAAGCGGGCGATACGATCAAACCATTGCCCGAGGGTGAGCCGCTCTCGATTCCGACCGATGTCGACGCCTATATGGAGGAGCAACGGACCGCAGCGATTGTGATTCTGCATGATGGCAAGTTGGTCTTTGAGCGTTACGGGCTAGGATTCGATGCCGACGGCAAATGGACCAGCTTCTCGGTCGCCAAGAGCTTCACGTCGACGCTTGTCGGCGCTGCGGTGAAGGATGGTTATATCAAGAGCCTAGACGACAAGGTCACTGATTACATCGACGGCCTGAAAGGCTCTGCCTATGATGATGTATCGGTCCGGCAATTGCTGACCATGACATCGGGCGTGCGCTGGAACGAGGACTACACCGACCCGCAATCTGATGTTGCGCTGTTCAACGAGCATCAGGCGGAAGAAGGTGAGGACGTAACAGTCAGCTATATGAAGACGCTTCCGCGCGATGTGCCAGCCGGTGAGCAATGGGTGTATAGCACCGGCGAGACCAACCTGATCGGCGTGTTGGTGAGCGAAGCAACGGGCAAAGCGCTTGCCGATTACCTCTCCGAGAAAGTTTGGGCACCTTACGGTATGCAGCAGGACGCCACATGGTTACTGGGCTCGACCGGTCATGAAATCAGCGGCTGCTGCATTCAGGCGGCAACACGCGATTACGCCCGTTTCGGCGAGTTTATTCGCGGCGGCGCGATGGTCGGCGGCGAGAGCATCGTCCCCGCAGACTGGTTGGAACAGGCAACCACCAAGCAGGCGGATATCGGCGCACCGGGTAGCGGCTACGGGTATCAATGGTGGACATATGATGATGGCAGCTTCGCCGCGCAGGGCATTTTCGGGCAGGGGATATTTATCGATCCTGCCCGCAAGCTCGTGATCGCTTCCAATAGCAATTGGCCCAATGCGTCTGGGCAGGGCGCAGAAGGCAAGCAGCGAACCGAGTTCTACCGGGCGGTCCAGCAAGCGGTCGATGCCCTCGAGCGAGCGGAATAGCCCGCCGAATGTCGCAACACCAAAAAACGGGCCGCTCTTGGGGAGCGACCCGTTTCAGGCGTTCTAAGGACGATATGTCTTTGGGGGACTTGGTTCCTTAGAGCGTGCTGCGATATACCGTATTCGGGCTGTATCGCTGCAGGATATTGTCGTGAACAATCGGGCTGAGCAACTCGGTAAATGCGCAGCCGACAATTGAATTGTCCCACCAGACGACTTCTGCTTGGAGCGATTCCAGACCGGGTAGGGTGATCCAGCAGAGTTGTCCCTCACGCATGCGACTGATCGCCGCGCAGGAGAAACCTGAGATCGACAGATCGTGAACGACCGTCTGGAAGGCACGGCCACCCGACGCGCGTAATTGTGCGGGAATGGTGAGCTTTGTACGCGGCGAGCAGCGATCTTCTTGCGCTGCAAGCTCGTAAGAATTGTGTGTTTGAGCCAGCATTTACGGGCACCCTGTCGGCTTGAAGACTAACCACACCTTTCCCGGATGTTTCCGGTCAGGCTTTGCACAATGTGGAGCAAGCTAGTTTCTCAGGCATTACTGAGGGTGGTTAAGAAGGTTTTACCACCCGCTCTCGGTGGGAGGTTGCAAAATCTTCTTTCAGCAGATGAATAATCCGGTTGGCCACGACATCCGGCGTCTTAACAGTTTCGGGATCTTCGCCGGGATAGGCCTTCGCCCGCATTGCAGTGCGAGTCGCACCGGGATCGACAATCGCGACCTTTACGCCGCCGATTTTCTCAACTTCCTGCGCATAGCTGTCGAGGATGGACTCGAACGCCGCTTTAGTAGATCCGTAAGCGGCCCAATAGGCGCGCGCATCGGATCCGACAGAACTGGTCAATCCAATGACGCGGCCAGCACCAGCGCGTTTCAACAGCGGATCGAACGCTGCAAGCAATGCCTGCGTCGCAAGGACATTGGTCGTGATCGCCGTGCTGAATTGTTTTTGGTCGATTTGGGTGACAGGTGTTAGGCTCGGCAGGTAAGCTGCAGAGATCACAAGGTAATCAAGCTTGTCCCAGCGCCCGGCAATCGCCGCAGCGAGGCGGGAAATGGCATCGGGCTCACCCAGATCGAGCGGGGCGATGGTGGAGTTGCCACCGAAGTCGTGGATCTCATCTTCGACCGCTTCCAGTGCTTTAACATCACGTCCGGTCAGGATCACATGGGCGCCTGCCTTGGCAAGAGCTTTCGCTGTTTCTGCGCCAATCCCGCGACTTGATCCTGTAACCAGCGCGAGCTTTTCGGATAAAGGGTGTTCTTCGGACATCATGTTACCCTGTCGAAGGATAGCTGCGCGTCTTTGTCTTCGCGCTTGGATCGGTCGGTTAGCGGCGTGGGGTATTCACCCGTAAAGCAGGCATCACAATATTGTGGGCACGAGTTATCGCGCCCTTGCAAGCCAACTGCGCGGTAGAGGCCGTCTATCGACACAAATGCCAAGCTGTCGGCGCCGATATGCGCGCGCATTGGCTCGGTGTCCATCTTTGCGGCGAGCAGTTTTTCCCGCTCGGGCGTATCGACGCCGTAGAAGCAGCTATGCGCGAAAGGCGGGCTCGCTACGCGGAAATGGACTTCGGTTGCACCGGCATCGCGCATCATCTGAACGATCTTGATGCTGGTGGTGCCGCGAACCAATGAATCGTCGATCAGTACGATCCGCTTGCCTTCCACCAATGCCCGGTTGGCGTTGTGCTTTAGCGACACGCTGGATGTTCGTGCGCCCTGTGTCGGTTGAATGAAAGTCCGCCCGACATAGTGTGACCGGATGATGCCCAGTTCGAACGGTACGCCAGCCTGCTGCGCGTAACCGATGGCGGCGGGGACGCCGCTATCGGGCACTGGCACAACCAGATCGACTTCGGCGGGGCTTTCAATCGCCAGTTGTTCGCCGATCGATTTGCGCGATGAATAGACCGACTGGCCAACAAACACGCTGTCGGGTCGGCTGAAATAGACGTGCTCGAAAATACACGGGCGCGGCTTGATATTGCCGAAAGGATGGAGCGATTCCATCGCGCCGTCGAAGCTCACGCGGATCAATTCACCTGGTTCAACTTCGCGGACGAACTCGGCGCCGATCACGTCAAATGCAACGCTCTCGCTGGCAAATACTGTGGTGCCATTCAGCTTGCCCATCACCAGCGGGCGAATTCCGAATGGGTCGCGGCAGGCAATCATGCCTTCTGGCGTCATCACGATCAACGAATACGCACCTTCCAGCATTCGCAGAGCATCAACGAAGCGGTCGATCATCGTCGGATAGCGGCTGGTGGCAACCAGATGGATGATCACTTCAGTATCGGAAGTCGATTGGAAGATCGCGCCTCTGCTGACCAGATCATCACGCAATGTTCGCGCGTTGGAGATATTGCCATTATGCGCAACCGCAAAGCCGCCGCTCGCCAGATCCGCGTAAAGCGGCTGCACATTGCGCAGGCCAGATCCGCCGGTCGTGGAATAGCGCACGTGACCCGCCGCCATGTGGCCAGGCAGTTCGGCGAGTGCTTTTTGGGTCGAGAAATTCTCGGCAACATGGCCAGTGCCGCGTACCGAATAAAACCGGTCACCATCATAGCTGGTGATGCCGGCCGCTTCCTGCCCGCGATGCTGCAAAGCGTGCAGGCCCAGAGCCGTCACCGCAGAAGCCTTGTCTGCGTTGATTGCGCCGAACACGCCGCATTCCTCGCGCAGCTTATCTCCGCCTGCGTCAAAAAACGGATGATTGTGCGTCATGGTAGAGCCTGTCCGATGCCTGCCAGATGATGCTTCTCGGCGAAGCAAATCGTGGCCGCTCAATGGCGGTGTTACAGGTCAATTACAAGAGGCCGTTGGGGATTAACCGCATAGTTTGGCGGATTTCATTGCAGCGAAAGGAAAGCCTGCCTAGACGGTCCGGCAAGTTACAACGGAAAAGCATCTCTATTGTGTTCCTAAGCCCCTTCGAATGGACGATCACCAAGCGCTACATGCTGCCCGGTAAAGGGGAGGGTTTTATTGCGCTCGTCGCCGGGATCAGCGTTGGCGTGGTGATGCTATCAGTTGCGTTGCTGATCGTCGTGATGAGCGTGATGAACGGATTTCGCGGCGAGCTTCTCGACAAATTCGTCAATCTGAACGGCCACGCCATTATCCAGAGCTTCAACGGGCGGTTGGACAATTGGGAAGAGATTCTGGAGGAAGTCCGCGCAACCCCTGATGTTGTCAGCGCGTCTCCTTTGATTGAACAGCCATTGCTGGTGACCTTCAATGGCCGCGCAAAGGCGGTCAGCGTGCGCGGAAATACACAGCAGGATATCGCTAAACTCAGCGAGAATCTGGTCGCTGGAAACCTGTCTGCTATCGAGTCAGAAGCGGGGCGGGTGGCCATCGGCTCGCAGCTTGCGATTAATCTTGGTGCCCGTATTGGTGACACGATCACGATTATCAATCCGCAGGGCCGTTCGACACCCTTCGGCACCGTGCCCCGTCAGGTGGGATATGATGTGGTGGCGCTGATTGAAACCGGTGTATATCAGTTTGACGAGACGTTCGTGGTCATGCCGATCCGCGACGCTCAGACGCTGCTATTGACCGGTGATACGATTGGTTTGATTGAAGTGACTACGAATGATGCGGAGGATGTGGGGCGGATACTCCAGCCGCTTCAACCGAAGTTACAGGGAATCGCACAGATCAATGATTGGCGCTCGATCAACTCGAGCATATTCGAAGCATTGGAGGTCGAACGGGTCGCGATGTTTTTTGCATTGTCGCTGATCGTGCTGGTGGCTGCTTTTAACATTCTGTCGTCACTGGTGATGCTGGTGCGCGCCAAAACGCGCGACATCGCGATCCTGCGGACGATGGGGGCGACACGGCGTAATATCCTCAAGATATTCGTGACCACAGGGACCACTATCGGCGCGTTCGGGACGATTACTGGAGTGATCCTCGGCTTTGTCATTCTCTACTTCCGCCAACCGATCCTTGGCTTCCTCAATTTCGCGACCGGCCAGGATATTTGGGATCCCGAAGTGCGGTTGCTGACCGAGCTTCCCGCGCGGACCGATCCGGTCGAGATTGTCGGCATATGCGTGCTCGCCATCGGGCTAAGCTTCCTCGCCACACTTTATCCCGCAATGAAAGCGGCCAAGACCGATCCGGTACAGGTCCTTCGCTATGAGTGATCCAGTCGTCAAACTATCGGGCCTGACCCGTTCTTTCGAACAAGGCGGCGTACGCATCGATGTGCTGCGCGGCGTCAATCTGGCAATCCAGCCAGGCGAAATTGTCGCGCTGCTCGGTCCTTCTGGCTCGGGCAAATCGACGATGCTGCAAGCGGTCGGACTGCTCGAAGGCGGCTTTGGCGGGACTATCGAGATTGACGGGACCGATGCGAGCGCATTGCCGTCCGATGGCCGCACCGAGTTGCGCCGCACGCATATGGGTTTTGTCTATCAATTCCATCACTTGCTGCCCGATTTCAACGCGGAAGAGAATGTTATCCTGCCGCAATTGGTGCGCGGAGTTGATCGCGGTGAAGCAGAGGAACGCGCCCGCGAATTACTGAGCTCGCTTGGCCTTAGCGGCAGGCTCAATCACCGTCCCAGCCAGCTTTCCGGCGGTGAGCAGCAGCGTGTAGCGGTGGCGCGCGCTTTGGCCAACAGTCCGCAATTGGTGCTCGCCGATGAACCTACTGGTAATCTGGATGAGGCAACAGCGGACAAGGTGCTCGACCAGTTTCTCGCGCTTGTCCGGGGCGAGGGCAGTGCGGCGCTGGTTGCTACGCATAATGAGCGGCTGGCGTCACAGATGGACCGTGTGGTACGGTTGCATGAGGGCACACTCGACTAAGCGGCCCGTAGCGGAAGTTTCCGCAGAAAGGGTTTGTAAATGCTCGTTTCGTTTCTCGCTTTGATTTTGGCTCAAGACGCGGCCACGCAAACTGGCGCCCCGCCGCCGCCGGCCGTACCTCCCACGGCAAGCTGTAAAGGCGAAAACTACGATGCGTTCAATTTTTGGGTTGGCGATTGGGACGTCTACGTCACGGGCGCAGAAACCCAAGAGGATGGCTCGCCGCGAGTTGTTGCGCAAAGCACAATCGAAAAGCTTTATAATGGCTGCGCAATCCGCGAAAATTGGATGCCGGCACGCCCGAGCCCCGGCGGCAGCCTTAGCGGATACAATCCCAAAACAGGCATGTGGGAGCAGACATGGATCGGCTCGTCACCGGGCCAAGTCTATTTCAAAGGCGGCGGCGGCCGTACCGGCATGGTGCTTACCGGCCTGTGGCCCAATGTTGGCGGCCCCGGTCGCGACGGCTTGATCCGCATGACTTACACCCCAAATGAGCTGGACGGTTCGGTGCGCCAGCTCGGTCAGGTTTCGTATGACGAAGGTGTGACATGGGCTCCGAGTTTCGACTTCACTTACAGACCCAAGGCTGATGCCGGGCAGAAAGACACAGAATGACTACGATTGCCGATTTCAGCGTGAAAAAATCCGACGGGTCGGATCTCGATCTGTCCGAGAAGAAGGGCAAAGTCCTGCTGGTGGTCAACGTCGCCAGTAAATGCGGTTTCACCCCGCAATATGACGGGCTCGAGGAACTGCACAACCAATATGGCGATCAGGGGTTCGAAGTGCTCGGCTTTCCCTGCAATCAGTTTGGCGGGCAAGAACCAGGCACTGCGGAAGAGATCGAGCAGTTCTGCAAAGTGAATTTCGGGCTTACCTTCCCGCTGATGAAGAAAGTCGAAGTCAACGGTGACGGTGCGAGCCCGCTTTTCGACTGGATGAAGGGCGAAGCGCCTGGCCTGATGGGCAGCAAGACCATCAAATGGAACTTCACCAAGTTCTTGATCAACCGCGACGGCGAAGTGGTGAAGCGCTATGCCCCGCAGGATACCCCGGCGAAGATCAGCAAGGATATCGCGAAGCTGCTGTAACCAGTTCTCGCAATCGGGCGAATGACAGGCCAACACATTAGGAGGGCGCAATGCTCGAATCGATCAATCAATGGTTCCTGTCACTCGGTGCAGAATATGGTGTGAACCCGTATATTTTTGGCGGCATCTATGTCGCTGCCATCCCGTTTTTTCTGTTGTCGATTGGCTGGCTGGTACGTAACGCCAAGGCTGGAAAATCGACCTTGTTGCCGACGATGAGTGCCGGTTTCTTCTTTGTTTCCGCCTATCTCTATCTGGCGCTGGTCGGGAACAACATCCCGGTTTGGGTATGGATATTCCTAGGTGTGCTGATCGTTTACGGCGCATGGTCGAGCATCCGCGATACGCGGAAGAAGATTGCCGCAGCGAAGGCTGAGGCGGATGCCAAATAGTATCTTCTATCCACGACGCGTATGATCGCGTAGGCTATCTTCTCGTCATGGCTAGGAGATATCAAGGTGAAGCAGTTGATTTACCGCTCGCAGCCTTTCGGGTTTGATCGTTCGATGCTTGCCGGGATTCTGATGCAAGCGCGGCATAACAATAAGCGCGATGACATTACGGGCGCACTGATTTGCCGTCATGATTTGTATATCCAGCTTATCGAAGGCCCGGCAGCGGCAATTGACGCGCTCTATGCGAAGATTTCTGAAGACGACCGCCATTGCGATGTTCGCTTGGCTTTGTCGGACAAGGTTAGCGATCGAATGTTTCCAGAGTGGGAAATGCTAGATGATGAGATGCCTACGCTGATATGGTCGCCTCAGGAGATCGTCGATGGGGCAATCGAGAAGGCTACGCCCGCGGCGCTACGTGCCGTGTTCGAGCGCGTGGCAGAAAAAGCGCGAGATCGCGAATAGGGAAAACTATAGGCTGCGCGCTTCCCTTTCGCACCGACTGAACACATACTCTGATCATGCCTTTTGCTCCTTTCGTACCGCTGCGCGTCCTGTCGTCTTATTCGATGCTCGAGGCAGCGATTGATCCGAAGCAGATTGCCAAACTGGCGAAGGAACGCGGCTTTCCCGCCATCGCTATTTGCGACCGAAATGGCCTCTACGGCGCGGTCATGTTTGCCAAGGCCTGCATCGATGAGGGTATTCAACCTATAATCGGAACGCTGCTGGGCATTGCCCGCGATGCGGAGGGCAAGCAGGTCGATTATCTGCCGCTCTATGCGCAGGATGAGACCGGTTATGACAATCTCTGCCATCTGGTCAGCAAGGCCCATCTCGACCGACCGTTGGAGTTTGAGCCGCATGTCCGTCTGAGCAATCTTGAAGGGCATACTGATGGCCTGATCGCGCTGACCGGTGCAAGCGAAGGCGCGTTGTCGCGCCTGCTTGGCGAAGGGCAGCAGGAGCACGGCGAGGCGTTGCTCGACCGGTTGCAGGGTCTGTTCCCGGACCGGCTCTATATTGAATTGGCGCGCAAATATGATGCGGTTCAGGACGCTGCCGAAACGGCGCTGATCGATCTTGCATACACCCGCGATATTCCGCTGGTCGCGACCAATCCTGCGTTCTTTGCCGAACCGCATGTGTTTGCGGCGCATGATGCGATGTTGTGCATTGCCAATTCGTCGCAAGTCGATGCCGATGATCGGCCGCGTTCAAATCGCGAGGCGTACGTAAAGTCTGCGTCGATGATGGAGGAACTGTTCGATGATCTTCCCGAAGCAACCGCGAACACACTGACCATTGCCCGGCGCTGCGCCTATGCGCCGCCCAATCGCGCCCCTATTCTGCCCAGCCTTGCTGGCGATCTGGAGGGCGAAGCAAAGGCTCTGGCCGAGGATGCTCGCAAGGGCCTTGAAGCGCGGCTCGCACTTTATGGCGAAATATCGGAGGAAGAGCGAAAGCCTTATTTCGACAGGCTCGATTTCGAAATTGATGTGATCGTCGGGATGGGGTTCCCCGGCTACTTCCTGATCGTTGCAGACTTCATCAAATGGGCGAAGGATAATGGTATTCCGGTGGGTCCAGGGCGCGGTTCGGGCGCGGGCTCGGTTGTGGCATGGGCGCTAACCATTACCGATCTCGATCCTCTGAAACTCGGGCTGCTGTTCGAGCGGTTCCTCAATCCGGAACGTGTGTCGATGCCCGATTTCGATATCGATTTCTGTGAAACGCGGCGCGGCGAAGTCATCCGCTATGTCCAGCAGAAATATGGCAGCGATCATGTCGCGCAGATTATCACATTCGGTAAGCTGAAAGCACGTGCGGTGCTGCGCGATACCGGCCGAATTCTGCAGATGAGCTATGGTCAGGTGGACCGGCTGTGCAAGATGGTGCCCAACCATCCGACCGATCCTTGGACCCTGCCGCGTGCGCTCAACGGAGCGAGCGATTTTAGGCGCGAATATGATAACGACCATGAGGTGAAGCGTCTCGTCGATCTGGCGATGCAGCTGGAGGGATTCCCGCGCAACTCGTCAACTCACGCGGCGGGTGTGGTGATCGGTGACAGGCCGCTCGCGAAGCTCGTTCCGCTCTACCGCGATCCGCGTTCGGACATGCCGGTCACGCAGTTCGACATGAAACACGTCGAAAGCAGCGGCTTGGTGAAGTTCGATTTTCTCGGGCTCAAAACCTTGTCCGTTCTGCGCAAGGCGACCGATCTGATGGAGAAGCGCGGGATCGAGGTCGATCTCGGCACGCTCGCTTGGGATGATCCCAAGGTCTATGATCTGCTCAAATCGGGCAACACGGTTGGCGTGTTCCAGCTTGAATCCGAGGGTATGCGGCGCACTCTGTCCGCAGTGAAGCCGACTAATTTCGGTGATATTATTGCGCTCGTGTCGCTCTATCGTCCGGGGCCGATGGACAATATTCCGCTGTTCGGTAAGCGCAAGAATGGCGAAGCGGAGATCGAATTTCCGCACCCGAAGCTCGAAGGTATTCTCGCCGAGACTTACGGGATTTTCGTCTACCAGGAACAAGTGATGCAGGCCGCGCAGATCCTCGCTGGATACTCGCTGGGAGATGCCGATTTGCTCCGCCGCGCGATGGGTAAGAAGGTTCAGGCAGAGATGGATGCGCAGCGTCAGCGCTTCGTCGATGGCTGCAAGGAAAATTCTGATATTGAGGCGAAGAAGGCCAACGAGCTGTTCGATTTGATCGACAAGTTCGCAGGCTATGGCTTCAACAAATCGCACGCGGCTGCCTATGCGTTGCTCGCTTACCAGACCGCGTGGCTGAAAGCCCATTACCCCGAAGAATTCTATGCCGCATCGATGTGCTTCGACATGCACCAGTCGGAGAAAATGGCGCTATTTGTTGACGATGCGCGGCGGCACGGGATCGAGGTTGCGCCGCCCGATATTAATCGCTCCGAAGCTGAGTTTTCGGTCGAGCGAACCGATGATGGCTATGCCGTTCGCTATGCGCTCGCGGGTATCCGGAATGTCGGCGAGAAAGCGATGGAATCGATCGTCGCCGAGCGCGGGGCGAATGGCTGGTTTGAGAGCTTGAACGATCTGTTCGAGCGCCTCCCGCCCGGATCGATGAACCGCCGGCAGTTGGAAGGTCTGATCTGCGCAGGCGCATTGGATGAGCTTGAGCCCAATCGCGGCAAATTGTTCGGCAATGTCGAGCTGCTGCTGGCGGTCGCGGATGCCGCAACGCGCGAGCGTGAAAGCGGACAGGCAGCTTTGTTTGGCGGCAATGATCAGGCCGAGGACACGCTCCGTCTCAAACAGAGCGACGAATGGTCACGACCTGAGCAGATGGCGAAAGAGCGTGAGAATTTCGGCTTCTATTTCTCCGCTCATCCGGTGCAGCAATATTGGGCGGTTGCCTCGGCAAATGGCGCGCGAACCTTTCAAAGTCTGATGGAGGCTGGCGCGCCTCCTGGCGGCCGTCAAGCCGCTGTCATGGCCGCCATGGTGGAGAGCGTGAACAAGGGGAAAACTCGCAAGGGCAAGGATTTTGTCCGTGCCGATTTCTCCGATTCTACGGGCCAATTCAGTGCGGCGTGTTTCGAAGAATCGCTGGTAGAAAACTTCCAGAAATGGGCGTCGGAAAGCACTTGCATCCTGCTGAATGTCGAATTGGACTCACCAAGCCCGGATGAGCCACCGCGCGTGACTATTCGTGGCGGCAGACCGCTTGAGGAAATCAAAGGCGGTTCGCGCATGATGTTGCGGATGGAGCTCAGCGATGCGGCAGCGCTGCATGATCTGAAGCTGGAACTCGCGCCCGGCGCGCCCGGCTATGGCGAGGTGCTGGTACAACTCAAGACGGGTGGCGAGACCGAGCCGCTCATCAGGTTGGGCAGGGATTACGCCTTGGATGGCGAGCTGGCAGAACGGCTGGCGCTTATCGAAGGTATCGAAAAGGTCGCTTTGACCGCGCGACGTGGAGCGTCAAACCTCCGGCTCGTCGCCTGACTCTATTTCGTCGGGCAACACCAGCTCTCGTTTCTCGAACACGACTGTAAAGCGGGCCATCAGAAACAGCAGTACTGGTGCCAGCATAGTGTTCCAGATGTCGTGCCAGTTGCCGCCGAGGAACACGCGTTTCTCGATGAGGAGCGTGTCGCGAATGTCGATGAGCTCGGCAACCACAGCAACCGCCAAAATTAGTCCTAGCGGCTTCCATTCCGACGCCTTCCAGCGAAAGATCAGACACGCGCCGAGAAATATGATCAGCGCAACATAAACATGCAGCGCATCCTTCGCGAGGCCGCTGAAATCGACAATGAAGTTCTTCAGATCGTTTAGCGGACTCATTCCTATGCTTTAGACCGATTGCGCAATCGGGCAAGCGCAGGCATGGTAGCAAAAAACAACTGTTAATCTTCGAGAGGATGACAATGTCAGCAGCAAATTTGGGCGCAATGCAACATGATTGGACGATGCGGATAACGCATGTGATTGACCATGCAGCGCGCGAATCCGGCACCCGCGAGATTGTGACGCGCTGGGCAGACGGCAATGAAACCCGGACCAACTGGGCGGGTGTTCGTACAGACGCGCTGAAAATGGCGCAGGCGTTACAAGCGCTCGGCATCAAAAAGGGCGAGCGGGTTGCGAGCCTGGCGATGAACCACTCACGGCATCTGGTCAGTTGGTACGGCGTCGCTGGAATGGGCGGGGTACTCCACACCGTGAACCCGCGCCTGTTCGAGGACCAGCTCGAATATATCGTCAATCACGCCGAAGATAAGGTGATGCTGTATGATGCGATGTTCCAGCCGATTATCGACAAAATGCGTGATCGGTGGACGACTGTAGAGCACTATATCTGCTTCGATTCCGGTGAGAACTCGCCCGCATTCGAGGATTGGATTGGCGCTCAGGATGGTGATTTCGAATGGGTGACGGGGGAGGCCACCGATCCGTGCATGATCTGCTATACCAGTGGCACAACGGGTAACCCGAAAGGCGTGCAGTATGAGCACGGTTCGACTTTGCTCCACGCGGTGTCTGGCCTCCAGCCATCAACCTTCAATTTCAGCGCAGCCAGCGTAATGCTGCCGGTGGTGCCAATGTTCCACGCGGCCAGCTGGGGGCTTCCTTATGCAGGCGCGATGGCGGGGATCAAATTCGTATTTTCCTGCAGCAACGAACCGGCCGTTCTGCATGAATTGATGGACCGCGAAGGCGTAACCGACAGTGCTGGTGTGCCGACCGTATGGCTCGCGCATTTCCAATATTGCGATGCTCAGGGCATTGATCTGCCCAAGCTCAAAGCCGCAACAATCGGCGGGTCGGCTTGCCCCCGCTTTATGATCGAGCGTCTGATGAAAAACGGCACGCGGGTGCAGCACGCTTGGGGTATGACCGAGACGTCGCCTATCGGCACCGTTGGC
Organism: Pontixanthobacter aestiaquae; assembly: GCF_009827455.1. Lineage (NCBI taxonomy): Bacteria > Pseudomonadati > Pseudomonadota > Alphaproteobacteria > Sphingomonadales > Erythrobacteraceae > Pontixanthobacter > Pontixanthobacter aestiaquae. The sequence goes on along the minus strand of NZ_WTYZ01000001.1, from coordinate 2,138,068 downwards.
GGGCCAACATGGGATTGGGACAAGCTCAGCTTTGAAGAGAAAGTCGACAAGACGGCAATGCAGGGTCGTCCGATCTTCGGTGTCGAACTGCGTACTGTCGATCTTGACGACTGGACCAAGGAATTGCCGCGCGACGGCAAAACGTCCGGCGCTCTGCAAATTCGCGGGCCGTGGATCATCAAGCGTTACTTCAAGGCAGAGGAAGATTGCGTCGATGAAAACGGCTGGTTCGACACCGGCGATGTCGGCATCCTGCACCCCGATGGTACGTTGCAACTGACCGACCGGACCAAGGACGTGATCAAGTCAGGCGGCGAATGGATCAGCTCGGTGGAGCTCGAAAACGCTGCTGTTGGTCATGCCGAAGTGGCCGAAGCTGCCGCTGTTGGTATGCCGCATCCGAAATGGGACGAGCGGCCCGTGCTGTTTGTGGTTCGCAACGAAGGGTCGAATGTATCGGCAGATGACATCAACGAACATCTGAAGCCGCTGATCGCGAAATGGTGGATGCCCGATGCAATTGAGTTCGTTGACGATATTCCGCACACCGCAACCGGCAAGATCAGCAAGAAAGACCTGCGCGACAGGTTCAAGGATTACAAGCTGGAGGGGTAGCGGAATGACCACGTATATCGATCCAAGCCCGGTCAATTTTCAAGCGTTCAAAGACCTGCCGCGCGATCAGCCGATCCATATGCTCAACCTGTTGCAATTCCGCGATCAGGCGGAATATCCGGCGAGGCATGAACATGCGGGCAAAGGCTGGAGTGGCAAGCGCGCCTATCAGGAATATGGCGCGACCAGCGGCCCGATTTTTGAGCGCGTCGGCGGTGAGATCGTTTGGCGCGGCACGTTTCAGACGATGGTCACAGGACCGGATGCAAAACAGTGGCATGACGGCTTTGTAGCGCAATACCCGAATAGCGGCGCGTTCTTCGAGATGATCAAAGACCCGGAGTATCAACTCGCGGTTGTGAACCGCACTGCGGCGCTGATCGATAGCCGGCTGATGCGGTTTGAACCGGGTGAGGCTGGCGGAGGATTTGGATAGATGGGACGACTAACTCGGTCATTCTTTGTTCGGATGCTCGCATTCGTGGCAATGTTCGCCAATGCGCCATTGGAAGCCAGAGAATCGCAACTAATACAGCTGGAAAAGTTGGCTGAGCAGGACAATGCGGAAGCGACTTACCATCTCGGTATGATGCATCTCACCGGTACCGGCGTTGATTTGGATAGACAACGAGCTGTCGGTTATTTTGAGAAAGCGACGGAGCTTGGCGATCCGCTGGCAGCGTACAAGTTGGGGTGTTTCTACGATGGGCAATACCAACTGTTTGCGGTCGATCTGGAGCTCGCGCTCAAATACAAGATGGTCGCCGCCGACGCCGGTTATGCTTCGGCTCAGCAGGATGTCGCTGGCTTGCTCGCGCGGAATGGCGCCATTGACGAGGCACTAGTTTGGTTGGAGCGTGCCGCTGCACAGGGTACAGCGGGTGCACTGCAAACTTATGCTTCGGTCCATAACGGAGCCCTTGGGGTTGAGAAAGATCCGGTCAAGACAGCGGCGTATTTTGATCTGTACCTTAGACGGATAAAGGCAACCAGCGAGCAGCGTAAATGGTTGGAGCGGTTCAAAGAGGGCCTGACAGAAGTGCAGGTTGAGAACGTGGAGCGTCTGATTTTAGAGTACGTTCCGAAGCCGACACCATTGACGCGAAAAGCACTTTCCGGGCAGCGCGCAGTCGATGCGCTTCTCCTAGCTTCGTAAGACAAACGGGCGTTGACATTAGGTTGCGTCGGTGAGCACCGGCACGTTACGCAGTCAACCTAGGGTGGTTTTGGCTGCTAAACAGCATCACTCTCAGGCACTTCGCCGCGCTCGACTTCTCGTTTGCTGACCACGTAGGCGTAGCCCAGTCCGACAATCAAAACCACGCCGCTACCGCCTGCCACGAATGTCGAATTGAAGAAGGTTGCGACTACGATCAGCAACACTGCCGCGACCAAAGTATATTGGATTGTCTTTGACATAAGAGTGCCCCAAACCTTTCGTTTCGTTAGCATTCGCAATCAAACGGACCCGGATTGCTTTATAAGTGTTATGCGGCAATCGTTAACAAAAGGTACCAGTCGGCGCGCGGGCTTGCGCGCGACCGCTTAAGTCGAATGCGGGCTTCAAATCATAGCAGGCGCATTTGCCCGCCAATTTCCGGCTTGCGAAATTGGCTGCAATCGAGCTGGAACTTCGGGTCATTATCATGGCTGATAAGGCCAGCGCGTTTGCAGGCGAGATGGAAGCGCGACCGGAACAGATCGGCCCACACGCCCTTTGGCTTCATGCGCGTTCTGAAATTGGGGTCATTGTCCTTCCCGCCCCGGATAGACCGGACGATGCTCATGACTTTACCGGCGCGGTCCGGGTAGTGGACGTCGAGCCACTCGCGGAACAGCGGCGCGACTTCGTGCGGTAGGCGAAGCGGGATCCAGCCTGCGGAACGCGCTCCGATCTGACCGGCCTTGGCGATAATTTCCTCCATAAATTCGTCTGTGATCGCGGGAATGATGGGCGAGACGGAACAATGCGTCGGAACGCCTGCCGCTGCCAATTGCTTGATCGCCGCCAAACGTTTGCGCGGAGCGGAAGCACGCGGTTCCAGCAAACTCGACAGACGCGGATCCAATGTTGTCACAGATATCGAAATCGCCGTGAGATTGCGCTTCGCCAGTTCCTCCAGCAGATCCAAATCCGCCAGCACGCGGTCGCTTTTAGTGGTGATCGTCACCGGATGCCGAGTGTCGAGGCAAAGTTTGAGTATATCGCGGGTGATCCGGTAACGAGCTTCGATTGGCTGATAGGGGTCGGTATTGGTCCCCATAGCAATCCAGCGCGGCCGGTATTTCGGTTTCGCGAGTGTATCGCGCAACAGCTTCGCCGCATCCGGTTTCGCGAACAGCTTCGTCTCGAAATCCAAGCCCGGCGAGAGATCGTGATAGGCATGCGTAGGGCGTGCATAGCAATAAACGCATCCATGCTCGCACCCGCGATAGGCATTGACCGAGCGATCGAACGGAATGTCGGGTGACTGGTTGAAGCTCAGGATGGTTCTGGGATGTTCCTCGGTTACGGTTGTACGCAGCTTTACCGGCGGACCATCTAGCGCTTCCATAGCATCGCGCCAGTCGCCATCTGCCTCTCGCTGGTCCAGCCCGAACCGCTCCGGAACCGCGCTTGACTGCGCACCTCGACCTCTGATTTTCTTGCGCTCCATAAGTGGAACATATACAGAACATGTGGAACTTGCCAGAGCAATTGACAGCGGGGTGTTGACACATGTGACACTGTCCCGCTCATAATTTTTGTTTTTGGTAAATGCGGGATTTTTGAGCCGGTGCAGTTTCACTTGCGTGACAATAGCGACACCGTGTCAAGCGGATCAAATTTGGGTAAGTATATGATATTAATGCAGTTATAGCCCAAGGTGACAATCACTCGCCCGTGGAAGACCCCGGCGCTGCCGCGCCAAGCCTGTACTGGAGAGAAAATGGGGGGCGGATTGAGAGGCGGGCATGATTGTGGTTTCCGGTCTGGTGCGATTGCAGAAGATGACTACCGCCAGGGGGCCTATGTAGGACAGCGAAAACAGCCGCTAGCGTTCTTGCAATCTTGGCATCAGATCGACGAAATTGCAGGGCTTGTTCCTGCTATCTAACTGTTCGGCCAGAATGCCGTCCCAACCGTCTTTCACCGCACCGTTCGAACCGGGTAACGCGAAGATATAGGTTCCGCGCGACAGGACCGCGCAGGCGCGGCTTTGCACAGTGCTGGTGCCGATGCTGGTCAGGCTGAGGAAGCGGAACAATTCGCCGAAGCCGGGGATGTCTTTCTCTTTCACCCGGTCCAACGCCTCTGGCGTGACATCGCGGCCGGTCAGTCCGGTTCCGCCTGTGGTGATGATGGCATCAATGCCGGTGTCGTCGATCCAGTTGTTAAGCCGGTTCGCGAGAACATCGGCGTCGTCCTTCTCGATGACGCGTGCGGCAAGCCGATGACCGGCATTTTTGATCCGATCAGCCAGCAAGTCGCCCGAACTGTCGGTTTCTCGCGTCCGTGTGTCGGACACCGTGATGATCGCGATATTGATCGGCTTGAACGGAAGGTTTTCCTTGATCGCCATCAGCGTATGCGGATCAGTCCCGCGCGCTCAGGCGGACGCCATTGGTGCCCGAACTGTTCGATCCCAAGCCGGGGAAGGTTGGCCACATGCCTTGCGCCAGCGCTTTGCGGCTTTCTGACGCGCCGCCTGCCTGGCGTTCATACATCCAGTAATTGCGCATCACGATGGAGACATAGCCGCGCGTTTCCCAATAGGGGATGCTTTCCATGTAAAGCAGGGCATCGCCTTGGTCGCGGATCTCGCTGTTCCACCGTGTCACGGGGGTCAGGCCAGCATTATAGGCAGCCATGATTTTGGGAAGCAGGCCTTGTGTAGCGTGGCTGTCACGAAGCATATTCAGATGTTCCTGACCGAAGGCTAAGTTGATTTCGGGTTGGGACAGATCGCGCGCGTTGCCCGCAACGCCAAGCTTGCGGCGATGGTCTTTTGCGGCGGCGGGCATGATCTGCATCAGGCCGCGCGCACCAGCGGGGCTGACAACAGCCGGGCGGAAATTCGATTCTTGCAGCGTATGGGCATAGGCCAGAGCCGGATCGACTTTCCAACCATTCACCGGTGTCCAGCGCGGGGCAGGGTATTGCAAGGCAGGCTCTGCTTTCGCGCCGCGCGGGGCGTTATGCGCCATCCATAATTGCGTCGATGGCAGGCCGAGTTCGCGCGCCAGGCGTGATAGCTCGCCGTAATGTGAGGCATCGCCGATTTTTGCCTGATGACGCAGAACTTCATCAGCGAGATTCCCGCGGCCGATTTCGGCAAGACCGACTGCGGTGCGGACATTCTCCACGCTGCGGATTTTCTGCCAGTCTTCCAGATTGAAGTCGGCGGTCGAATGCGATTGCGGCAGTGCTTGGCCCAGCTGTTCGCGGGCGAGCATACCATATAGCGTTTCGTCCAGATCGGCGGCAGCGCGCAGCTGCTCGGTCACTTTCTCCGGAGCGCGGCAACGCATATATGAGCGCGCGGACCAATAGCGGGCGGCGGCGGTCAGTTCGATATTGGTCGAGCCAATCGCTGCCTGCTCGAAATAGACCGCGGAACTTCCACAATCCTTCATCCGCCAGGCGGCGAGACCGGCAACCCAATTGCCCTCGGCAACCCAGCCGCCAGTGCCTTCATTAACGGTTTGCGCCACGGCAAAGGCGGCAGGATCGTTATTCTCGATATAATAGCTGAACGCGACGCGCTGACGCCATTCGGCGCGGGCTGCGGAACTGAGGCTCGCATCAATTCCGTCAAGCAGAATACGCGCGCCGTCCGGATCATCATTCTTGATCTTGTCGAGGATCGCGCTGCGCACTGAATCCGGCATTGTCCCGTCGCGCACGGTTCTCGGGCGAATGCGCTTGGACTTGTACGGCTGGCGAACCAGCGACTGCGCCTGCGGCAGGCCATATGTCGCGTTGAGGCCGCGTTTTTCCCCCAGCCGGCTCAGTTGTTCCGCATGCGGCAAATACCGGCCTGAGGAGAGCCAATTGGCGATCTGCTCGCCTTCAACGCGCGGGCTGTTGGCGTGGAGGAAATATTCGGCGCGGGCGACGTGATGCAAAGGCCCATCATCACGCTCGTTAAACAGCGATTGGACACGGTCCCAATTCTCGCCGTCAATCGCGTCGAACAGGCTGGAATAATATTCGCGGTCGCGGCGACTGAGCAGTTCGGGAACATTGCTGGAAATTGCGCGGTCGCGGAAATATTCCGCTGCGCTGCTATTCGCGATTGCCGGTGTGGAGATACCGCAAGTAAGTGCACCTGCAAGGATCAATACGGCCTTTTGAATTCCGCCAAACTGTTTCAAATTAGCTATCCGTCCATTCGAGCCAGCGTTGCCAGAACCTCTGGCGCCTTCCTGCGGATCGCAGCAATTCAGCCAGGGAGCCGACACCCATTGCGGGTATGCTTCCGCCTTCATGGTTAAAATTAGGTAAAATTACAGTGCCCTGCGCCGTATCGTTCCCAAGCAGCGGCGGAATGTTGCGTCCGAAAGCAAGAATCCGTTTAGGCGCGGCGAGAGCAATGTGATGCGACAGTATTTCACCGACGCCTGCTGCGCGTAAAGCGGGCCAATCGGGCATGGGGGTGTGACGCCGCAGTACAGACGCAAGATAGAATTTATCATCCGATATGCCCGCCGCCTGCAGGATACCCGACAGCAAACGCCCTTGCGGACCGGATAGCAGGCTCTCGCTGTCGTTTTCTTCAGGCTCGGGGACAATTACCATCAATTCTGCGCCAGCAATGCCGCGCGGAGCGATCGGCGGAAATGCGCCGCCGCCGTCCAGATCATCATTGCTGGCGATCCATTGTTGGAAGGCCGCGAGCTCGCTTGGCCAATCATCACGCGCTCCGCCAATTTTCTTTGCCGGAGGTGGCGGCGCGGGTTCGGCCTTTTTCTTGGGCTTTGGTTGCTGCTCTTGATGGGCAGGTTGGGCTTCCGGTGCAGCCAGCCAGTCCGTAACGTCATCGCTATAATCATGATCGACCCCGGCATCGCGCCACCAATCGAGAGCGGCGGCAAATTCATCTGCCAAAGTAGAAGGTGAGGGCTCGGTCATCGTTGTTGCAGGTCTTGACCTGCTGCGCCGCAGTATTCAAGGGTTTCAGCGACTTTAGACGCAGCTAATTGATAGGGAATAGAGCCACTATGAGCGCCGAAGCGATAGAACGCGAATCAATGCCATGTGACGTAGTGATTGTCGGCGGCGGGCCAGCGGGCCTCGCGGCGGCAATCCGCCTCAAGCAGATGAATGAGGATCTCGAGGTTGTGGTGCTTGAAAAAGGCTCCGAAATCGGCGCGCATATCCTGTCCGGCGCGGTGGTTGACCCGAAGGCTCTGGACGAGCTTTTGCCTGATTGGCGCAATATGGATTGTCCGATGGCGGAGACGCCTGTCACCGATAATTGGCACTGGGTTCTGACCAAAGGCGGCAAGTACGGGATGCCGCATCTGATGATGCCGCCGTTTATGTCGAACCATGGCTGCTACACCGGTTCGCTGGGCAGCATGACCCGCTGGCTGGGCGAGCAGGCCGAAGCGCTCGGCGTGATGGTATTCCCCGGTTTCCCCGCTGCCGAAGTGATGTTTGACGATGCTGGCGCGGTGCGCGGCGTTGTGACGCAGGATATGGGCATTGCCGAAGACGGTTCGCATAAAGGCGATTTTGCGCCCGGTATGGAAATTGAAGCCAAATACACGCTGTTTGCAGAGGGCGTTCGCGGCAACCTGACCAAACAGATGAAAGCCAAATTCGATCTCGAGGCTGATTGCCAGCCGCAGGTCTATGGTCTCGGCATTAAAGAGCTGTGGGACATTGATCCTGCCAAGCACGAGCCCGGCCGGGTGATCCACACGCAGGGTTGGCCGCTGAGCGAAACCGACACATGGGGCGGGGGCTTCCTGTACCATCAGGCGAACGGCCAGGTTGCGCTCGGCTTTGTGACCGCGCTCGATTACGAGAACCCGTATGTCTCGCCATTCCAGGAATTTCAGCGCTGGAAAACGCACCCGGCGATCAAGGAATATCTCGAAGGCGGAAAGCGCGTTGCCTATGGCGCGCGGGCGATCAACGAAGGCGGCTGGCAGTCTGTGCCCAAGCTCGCCTTCCCGGGCGGCGCGCTGATCGGCTGTGCGGCTGGTTTCGTCAACGTACCGCGGATCAAGGGCAGCCACACCGCTATGAAAAGCGGCATGCTGGCAGCGGAAGCTGCGGCAGAGGCAATCGCTGGCGGTGCCGAGAAGACCGAATTGACCGATTACGAACCCAATCTGCGCGAAAGCTGGATCGCCAAGGAGCTCAAGCAGGTCCAGAATGCGCAGCCCGCTATTGCCAAGTTTGGTGGTGACTATGGCACGGTCATCGCGGGCATCGATATGTGGATGCGGCAGCTCAAGATCGGCCTGCCGATCACGATGAAGCATGACCCCGACTACACCAAGCTGGGCCGCGCGGATTTGTACCAGCCGATTGATTATCCCAAGCCCGATGGCGAGATCAGCTTCGACCGCCTGACCTCGGTAGCCTTCAGCTACACCAACCATGCGGAAGACCAGCCGGTTCACCTCAAAGTGGCCGATCTGGAGTTGCAGAAACAGAGCGAGCTCGGCGTTTATGCCGGTCCCTCAACGCGCTATTGCCCGGCGGGTGTGTACGAGTGGCTGGAAGATGAGAGCGATGGCTCGATGAAATTCCAGATCAACTCGCAAAACTGCGTCCATTGCAAAACCTGCGACATCAAAGACCCGAACCAGAACATCAACTGGACCACGCCCGAAGGCGGCGGCGGGCCGAATTATCCGAATATGTGACGAGACTTCCTCCCCGAAACGGGGAGGGGGACCACGAAGTGGTGGAGGGGCACGTCTATGATTACCGGACCCCGAGATACTGTAAAGCGAGCCCGCAAGCTGCGCAGCGAAATGACGCTACCCGAACGCAAATTGTGGATTGAACTAAGGAAACGGCCGGGCGGATTTAAGTTTCGGCGTCAGCATCCCGCCGGGCAATATGTGCTTGATTTCTATCGCGCCTCGGTGAAGCTGGCAATCGAAGTTGACGGAACTGTGCATGACAATGCGCCTGCCGTGCAACGAGATCAACGCAGATCACGCTGGCTGCGGTCGCAAAGCATTGCAACAACACGGGTTCCAGCGCGGCATATTTTTCAGGATATGGAGGCAGTTATTCTGCGGATTCTTGAAATCTGTGCGGAGCGGAAGAAGCAGTGTCCTTCCAAGAACGACGTGCCCCTCCACCATCCTGTGGATGGTTCCCCTCCCCAGATTGGGGAGGAATGATGCGCGAAACCGCCTATGCCAAGATCAATCTCGCGCTGCATGTTCGTGCGCGGCGGGATGATGGGTATCATGAGCTTGAGACACTGTTTGCTTTTGTCGATCAGGGTGATGTTCTGACAACAAGCGCGGCGAAGCGGGATGAGGTTGCGGTTGCCGGCGAATTCGGCACCGCGCTGACCGATCCGTTCGACAATATCGTCGCCAAGGCGCTCGGAAAATTACCGCGCTCCAATGGCTTGCGTATCACGCTTGAGAAAAACCTGCCGGTTGCGGCAGGCTTGGGTGGAGGCTCTGCCGATGCCGGGGCGATCTTTCGGATCGTGCGCCAAATGCATGGTTTGCCCGATGATTGGCAGGATCGTGCAGCAGCGCTCGGGGCCGATGTTCCTGCCTGTGTCGAGAGCCTTACCTGCATCGGGCGCGGGACGGGCACTGAGCTGGAAACCATCGAGAGCGATCTGACTGGCACATCGGTGTTGCTCGTCAATCCGCGCATTCCCCTCTCGACTGGCCCTGTCTTCCAGGCGTGGGACGGTAAGGATCGCGGATCAATGCCGCAGGGCACTGCATCGCTGATTGCCAAGCAAGGGCGCAATGATCTGGAAGCGCCCGCAATCAGTCGGTGCCCCGAAATCGCGACGGTGCTGGAGTCCCTTAACGGAACAGATGCGTTTCTCAGCCGTATGTCTGGTTCAGGTGCGACGTGTTTTGCGCTATATCGCAGTCATGACGCCATGCGCGAGGCCGCAGAAAAGCTGGCATTCCACCACCCCGACTGGTGGCAGATGGCCGGAAAGCTGAGATAGGAAATTCACTTCCATGATGATGGATGATCTACCATATCGCCAAGTGGGCGAGCCCCGTCGCGGAGGGATTGTGTGCGTCGCCGACCATGCGTCAAACTATGTACCCGATGATATCGAGCTGGGTATCGCCAAGGGGCTGATCGACACCCATATCGGCTATGACATCGGCACCGGCGGGATCGCCGACCGGATGGCGCGACGTCACGATGTTGCAGCGCATATTGCGACGGTCAGCCGCCTCGTTTGCGATCTGCACCGGACGGAGGATGCGCCCGCAGTCGTCCCGATAGAGAGCGATGGACATGTCATCGCGGGCAATATCGGCGCGGATGTCGAGGGACGTCTGGAGCGTTTCCACCGGCCCTATCATGCGGCATTGGCGGATTGGCTGGATGATGCTGAACCCGAACTCATCGTTGCATTACATAGTTTTACGCCGAAACTTGAATCCAAAGTCGAGGATCGCCCGTGGGAAGTGGCGCTGCTCTACAATCAGGATGACAGTGCTGCGCGCCATGCGATCCGTTTGTTTGGCGAGGAAGGTCTTAATGTCGGCGATAACCAGCCTTATTCCGGCAAACAGCTCAATGCCACGATGGACCGTCATGCAGAGGCAAAAGGGCGCAAATATCTGACTATCGAGATCCGGCAGGATTTGATCGGCACCAAGGCAGAACAGGCGCGCTGGGCCTCGCTGGTGACCGATGTTGCAAACCGCGTGGCATTGGCTCTCAAAGCCGAAGCCTAAGCGCACGCAAGATTTTCTGTTTCGAATGCGCCTTCCGGTAGGGTAGTATTGCTGGCACAGCGTAGCTGATACTCGCCAAAAAACGGCACCCCCAAACGGCACATGCCACCGGAGTTCACAATGCCCGCCTACCGTTCCCGCACCACCACCCATGGCCGCAACATGGCCGGCGCGCGCGGATTGTGGCGCGCAACGGGGATGAAGGATGGCGATTTCGGCAAACCGATCATCGCGGTTGTGAACAGCTTTACACAGTTTGTCCCCGGACATGTCCACTTGAAGGATCTCGGCCAATTGGTCGCGCGCGAGATCGAGGCGGCGGGCGGTGTTGCCAAAGAATTCAATACGATAGCTGTCGATGATGGCATTGCGATGGGCCATGACGGCATGCTCTATTCGCTGCCGAGCCGCGATATTATCTCCGACAGCGTCGAATATATGGTCAATGCGCACTGCGCCGATGCAATGGTGTGCATTTCCAATTGCGACAAGATCACGCCGGGAATGCTCAATGCAGCGATGCGGCTGAATATCCCCGTGGTGTTCGTGTCCGGCGGACCGATGGAAGCAGGCAAAGTCGTAATCGACGGCAAGGAGAAAGCGCTTGATCTGGTCGATGCGATGGTCGCGGCTGCCGATGATAGCTATACGGACGAGGAAGTGGCCGACATCGAGCGGTCAGCCTGCCCGACATGCGGTTCCTGCTCGGGAATGTTCACCGCCAACTCGATGAACTGTTTGACCGAGGCGCTTGGTTTGTCGCTTCCGGGCAATGGATCGACGCTCGCGACCCATGCGGATCGCAAGAACCTGTTCCTGCGCGCTGGTCGCCTGATCGTGACGCTGGCTAAGCGCTATTACGAGGAAGACGACGAGAGCGTTCTTCCGCGCAACATTGCCAGTTTTTCTGCATTCGAGAACGCCATGTCGCTCGATATCGCGATGGGTGGATCGACCAACACCGTGTTGCACCTGCTCGCTGCGGCTCACGAGGCAGGCGTTGATTTCACTATGGAAGATATCGACCGGCTCAGCCGCCGGGTGCCGTGTCTGTCCAAAGTCGCCCCGGCAAAGGACGATGTCCATATGGAGGACGTTCACCGCGCGGGCGGGATCATGTCGATCCTTGGTCAGCTCGACAATGCCGGACTGCTCAATACCGCGCTGCCCACAGTGCACAGCCCGACCATGGCGGATGCGCTCGATGATTGGGACATCAGCCGCACACAGAACAACAAGGTCCACGAATTTTACTCCGCTGCACCGGGCGGAGTGCCGACACAAACCGCGTTCAGCCAGTCGCGCCGCTGGGATTCGCTCGATACCGACCGCGAGAATGGCGTAATTCGCTCCGCAGAGCATGCGTTTAGCCAAGATGGCGGACTCGCAGTGCTGTCGGGCAATATTGCGCTCGATGGGTGCATTGTGAAAACCGCTGGCGTCGATGAATCGATCCTGACCTTTACCGGTCCGGCCAAAGTATATGAGAGCCAGGACGATGCCGTCGCTGCGATCCTGACCGGTCAGGTGGTCGAGGGCGACGTGGTCGTGATCCGCTATGAAGGGCCCAAAGGCGGGCCGGGCATGCAGGAAATGCTGTATCCGACGAGCTATCTGAAATCGAAGGGCCTGGGCGCAGCCTGTGCTTTGCTGACCGATGGACGTTTTTCGGGCGGTACTTCGGGCCTGTCTATCGGGCACGTCTCTCCCGAAGCCGCGGAAGGTGGTACGATCGCTCTGGTCGAGAACGGCGACACAATCGAAATCGATATTCCCAATCGCACGATTGCGCTGGCTGTCAGCGATGACGAGCTCGCAAAACGCCGTGCGGCTATCGAGGCCAAGGGGGACGATGCCTGGCAGCCTGCCAAAGAGCGGCCGCGTATGGTGTCGCAGGCGCTCCAGGCCTATGCAGCGATGACGACCAGTGCCGCCAGAGGTGCAGTACGCGATCTGACTCAATTGAAGCGAGGTTGATGTGTCTGTGACTACCCGATTTCTTACCGCTTCGGCTTTGCTGGTCGGTGCCAGCGCGTGCTCTCCCGATGTGGATCAACCGCAGGCGGAAGAGGGTGCCGAGATGGTCGAATGCGCACTCGGAGAGGGTAGCGCGTTCGGCCCTGATTGCTTGGTCGAGCGCGAAAATGTGGACGGTCAAAAGCAACTGATCGTTCGCCATCCTGATGGCGGCTTTCGCCGTTTCGCGCAGCTTGACGACGGGCGCGGGCTGGTTGAATTGGACGGGGCGGACCAGCTTACCCGGGCACTGGACGGCAATGTTCTGGAGATCAGCGTGGGAGCAGACCGATATCGGTTTACTGCCAATGTGAGCGGCCAGAGCAATCTTGGCGCGCAAGATGCCGGTGCGGATGACGCGGCCGAGTGACCCGATCCTCACTGCCGCGCAAATGGCGGCGGCGGAACAGGCGCTGATAGGCGCGGGATCAAGCGTCGATGAATTGATGCACATTGCCGGTAAAGGCGCTGCCGAGTGGGTGTGGCGTATTGCGGCAGGAAGACCGGTCACGGTGCTGTGTGGCCCGGGCAATAATGGCGGCGATGGTTATGTCATTGCCGAGCTCTTGCGGGTGCGGGCCATGACGGTGAATGTGGTTGCACCAATGGCTCCCAAAGCACCGGCGGCGCAAAATGCCCGGCGTGCTTTCAAGGGCGCGGTTGTGACTTCGGGTAAGGGCATTAGCGGTTCCGTCCTCGTCGATTGCCTGTTTGGCTCTGGTCTTTCGCGGCCTCTTTCGGCGGAACTGTTGCTGCTTCTACGCGACCTCGCTGAGCGGCACCCTTGTGGGGTCGCGGTTGATCTTCCGTCGGGAATTGCCAGCGATAGCGGTGAAATACTCAACGAGAGTCTGCCCGAGAACGCACTGACACTGGCATTGGGTGCCTGGAAATATGCCCATTGGATGATGCCAGCGAGCGCTACGATGGGCGAGCGGAGGCTGGTGCCGATTGGTGTGGCCGCTCCGCCTGATGCGGCAGAACGCATTCGCAAACCGGCTTTGATCGCTCCCCAGCCCGATGCACACAAATATACTCGCGGTCTTTGTGCGGTCATCGGTGGCGATATGCCGGGAGCGGCCATTTTGTCGTGTACCGCGGCAATGCGTGCCGGCGCAGGGTATGTGAAGCTGCTGAGCGAGAGGCCGGACGTTACAGTCCCAGCGGATTTGGTGGTCGATCAACGTACATTGGACATGGCTCTCGATGACAAGCGGGTAGGATCGGTTCTGATCGGCCCCGGCCTCGGGCGTGATGACAATGCCGAGGCGAGTTTGCTCACTGCGCTTGCGTGGACCCGGACGGCGGTTCTCGATGCCGATGCGATAGTTCTTCTGAAGCCTGACATGCTGCGCGGCGACGGAACCTACATTGCGACGCCTCATGAAGGCGAGCTTGAGCAATTGTGCCGGTCATTCGCCGTGCTTGCCTCCGGTAAGCGCGAGAAAGCCCAAGCACTTGCCACGGCGAGCGGCATGGTGATTGTGGCGAAGGGGCCGGATACGATCATTGCCGCGCCGGACGGGCGCATGGCTTTGGCAGGACCGGCATCAAGCTGGCTCTCGACCGCGGGGACGGGTGATGTGCTGGCCGGGATTGCTGCCAGCAGGCTAGCGACGCGCGCAGACCCCTTCGAAGCAGCCTGTCAGGCCGTATGGCTCCACTCAGAGGCTGCGCGGCTTGCTGGACCGGCGTTCACCGCGACAGAGCTTGCCGGAAAGGTTGCAGACGCCTACGCGGCCTGCCTGTGAGCACTTCGTCCGAAATTATCCGTATCGCCGCCAAGGGCGATGGCATCACTGCAGATGGACAGCATGTATCCGGCGCTGCACCCGGCGACGTACTGAACGTGGACGGCACGCTCCAGCATGGTCCGCACCATATCGCACCAATATGCCGTCATTTCGGCAAATGCGGCGGATGTCAGTTGCAGCATGTCGATGAGGAAAGCCTTCGCGAATTTGTGACCTCGCGCGTCGCGAACGCTGCTGAAGGACAAGAAATCGCGGTAGGAGAACTTCTCCCGACCCATCTGTCTCCCCCGAAAAGCCGCCGCCGTGCGACATTGCATGCGGCCAGTCGCGGCGGGAAGCCACTGATTGGCTTTCGTGAAAGCGGTTCGCACAAGATTGTCGGCCTTACCGAATGTCATATTGTGTCGGAGAAACTGTTCGCTGTCGTCGAAGCGCTGCGTGCCATCCTTGCGCGCCGCAAGGGCAAATTCGCGGTCGATATCGAGCTGACCGAAGCAGATCAGGGTGTGGATTGCTCGCTAAAGAACCTTCCTGTTGAGGGATTGGAGCAAACCGAAGCGATTCTCGACTTCGCCCGCGATTTGGGATTGGCGCGGTTAACGCTCGATCAGGGCTATGGAGCGGAGACATTGTGGGAGCCGGAGCCGGTGACTGTTACCCTTTCCGGCATACCGGTGGGTTTTCCGTCCGGTGGTTTCTTGCAGGCAACACAGGATGGTGAGGATGTGCTGGTTGGCGATGCGCAGAGCTGGCTGTCCGAAGCGCGGACTGTCGCTGATCTCTTTTCAGGGCTTGGCACTTTTGCGTTTGCACTGGCGGGTAAGACCAAGGTGCTGGCGGTTGAGGCAGCGCGTGACACCCACTTGGCCTGCCAGTTGGCAGCGCGCGTGACGGGCAAGCCGGTTCATTCCATCCATCGCGACCTGTTTCGCAATCCGTTGCAGCTAGAAGAACTGAATAAATTCAGTGCGATATTGCTCGATCCTCCCAGGGCGGGCGCGCGTGATCAGATCGAGCTTCTAGCGCAAAGTACGGTCGAGAAAGTGGTCTATATCAGCTGCAATCCATCAAGCTGGGCGCGTGATGCAAAGAAGTTGATCGCAGGCGGTTATCGTCTTGAAAAGCTACGGCCCGTCGGCCAATTCCGCTGGTCCACGCATGTCGAGCTGACCAGCCTGTTCGTTCGCCCGAGCGAAACCTAAGCCCGCAGCGCGCTCAAAATCTGCTTTTCCAGCCATGCGCGTGCATGCGGTTCGACATAGGCGTGTGACGCGTTCTCGCAGGTCGCAATGCGCGCGTCGGAAGCGTCCCAATTTTCAAGAAAAACCTGCGCTGTCCGGTCGCTGCTGGCGAGCAAAATCCGGATCGGTTGGTCATAGCCGGAAATACCTTCGGCCATTTGTTGCGCCAGCCCGGTGATGGTGGAGGAACTGCTTGCAGCCTGTTTGAGCCCGCCGAAGAGTTTGCGCAAATTCACCCCGCCGGTCAGCAACCGCCAGACTTCCTGGGGGTTCTTGAGCTTTTCGATATAGCGAGACCGCACTGCGCGAGGCGGCGGTGTGTCGTCGCACCCGTCTTCGATGGTCCACGGATTGGACAGGATCAGCCCGTCGAGATCGCTACCACCAGCCAGCATCAGCGCGCTCGCCGCGTCGCAATTACCAAAGCCGATGACGCGCGTCATTTGCGGATTGATTGCGCGGAAGGCTTCGAGAGCGGCAGCGATATCTTTCTGGCTGTTGGTGAAACCGCGATTTTCGCCATCGCTGTCCCCGATGCCGCGCCGGTCAAAACGGAATATCGGGAAACCTGCGCTGGCGAGTTTCGCGGCGAGTTTGGCTTGTCCGGAAAATGTGCCCGCGCGCACTTCATTGCCGCCCGACACGATCAAGAGACCCGTCTTGCCCGGGGCAGTGTCCAATGTCCCCGCAAGACAGCGGCCCTGGCATTCGAAGGTTAGCGAGAGGCGGCTCATGATCCGGACAATGCGATAGCGATGATCGCAGCAATGGCATCCGCCTGCTCGGGATCTTCGTCAGGTTCTGCGCGAAGCCACAATCCTGCACCGGGGACGGCATCAGTGGGAATGTCCGCCAACGTCTCGTTAGCAGGCGTTTGGGCATCTGATAGCGCGGCAAACATTTCAGGCCCGATTTGCCATCCGGCCAGTTCGATGCCTAGCGCGCGGCCAGTCTCTTCCAATTCGGCCATTGTCTCTTCGCGGCCCGCTTCACGGCTGGCAATGGTGCGGGCGCGGAGCATGGAGCGCATCAATTGTTTGCCGCCATGCGCTGCATAGCGCCATCCGGGCAGCCTGTCTGGCGCAAGCAAAGCGCCGCTACGAATGGTCAGCAAATGGGTCGCTTCAAAGTGCTCCGCCGCCGCGGACGCTGCTGTTTGCCATCCCTCGAGAGTTTGGGTGTTAAGCGGTTGTACGCTTTCGTTGCAGCCGGGAAGATCGGGCAGAATGCTGTCAATTCCCGAAAGATCAAGGCGGTGCATCACTTCGACCGTCAGCCGGCGCAACTTGTTCGCTTCGTCGAACAATGCGGGGACGATCAAAACGCGTTTGCCGCGCCCTTGATTGAAAGTCAGCGCTTGTTCTTCGCTGGTGCTACCGCCGGGAAGTGGAGCAGGCCATTGTGCGAAACTGCGCACGATCAGCCCTCGATAACTTTGGCCTCGGCGAAGGCGAGTAGCCCGCCATAGGTTTCCAGCATTTCGCCATCGACATCATCATCTTCGATCATGATGTCCATCCGGTCTTCCATTTCCGTCAGCAAGCCTGCGACAGCCATGGAATCGAGTTCGGGAAGATGGCCGAACAGGCCGGTATCATTGTCGAATTTCTCGACGTCATCATTGTCCAGACCCAGCACATCGCACAGGATCGAGCGCAATTGCGTATCAATGACGTGACGACTGGGCGCGAGGCCATCTTGCGCTGCGTTCTCGTTGGTCCCGGCTTTAGCCGATGTGTTATCTGTTCCGTCTGTCACGGGCTCGCGATCCATCTGCGTGCTTTCCCCTGCAAGTGCGGCGCTGCCCTTAGCTTCAGGGTGAACGCGGTGCAAGGGAGGTAACGATTCGCTTGGCAAGCGCCGGCCAAGCCTTCGGTTGGCGCGGATCAAGGCAATCGATCCGGTAGCGCGGGCGATCCTCTTCCATCCAATCACGCTTGTAAGGATCGTTGCCGGTGCCGAAATCGATCAATTGGACTTTGTCTGTGTCCATCACGTGTTCAAACAACGCTGCGCTGAGAGTCGTGCCTGCGGATAGCGCTTTGTGTTCTTCAAGGTGGGCCAGCTTATGGATGTAAGCGATGCCATCCTCGACCGTCCAGAATTGGGCAGCGACGGCTATGCCTTCATGACGCCCGATGGCCAGGCGTACCCGGCCCGCTGCACCTTCTTGTTCGGCGAATGCGCGGAGCAGGTCCGGATCGCCTTCCTCGGGTTTCCAGCTATTCTCATAAACCGCTTCGTATTCGGCCCATGCATTCGCATCGAAGCGAGTAAGCAGTTCGACATCAACCTTTTTGGCTTTCCGCTTAAGCGTCGTGCGCATCCGGCCCGGACGCTGTGCCCAATAGTCGGCAAAACTGCGACCTTTGACGTCGAGCACATGGTTGTGATCGCAATGTTCGCGCAGCACGTTCCATCCGGCGGCACGAAAGGCTGCCTCTATTGTCGATGCACTACCATCTTCCTCCGGTATGGGCGACATCACAATCCGATGTGTTTGGCTGCGCAGTCCGTGGGCGACCGCTTCAAGCAACTTTGGATCGGATGAATAGAGTGGCCGCCATGTAAAATTATACCAGTTGGTCAGCGCTTCGAGCCGGTCAGTCGTCCGCATCAACGGGAGCGCAACTTTCGCATTTCCGTCCTCAGCAACCGCGATTAGCGGTTCGGCGCCTGACTTTGCGAGCAAATCCAGCCATTCAAACCTATCGAATGGCCCCGCATTTTGGTCACGCGATTTTTGAATCGTCCCTTGCAGAACATTAACCGTGTCGTGATAGCTGACGCTCAACACAAATGCCGTTTCCCTTGCTGGAGCCTCAATTGCCCAATTTGCCCAATCCGGACCCGAAGCCGCTGGATCATCTTGCCGAGATTGGCGCGGATGATAGCCCGGCGCTGGTCCTGCGCAACCGGACGCTTAGCTTCAAGGACTTAAGGGACCGTGTTGCCCGTCTTAGTGGCTGGTTAACAGATAGGGTGCCGCAGCAGGGCGCGCGGGTGGCGACTTGGGCTGCAAAAAATGAACTGACATGCCTGATGCCTCTGGCAGCGGCGCGGGCAGGGCTGGTGCATGTGCCGATCAATCCGCTGCTCAAGCATATGCAGGCGAAGCATATTCTGGCCGATAGCGGCGCGGTGATGCTGCTGGGGACGAAAGCGCGTCTGGCATCGCTGGAGGTTGGCGATCTGCCGCCCGGTTGCGAGGCAATTGACGAAAACGATGTGCTGCAGGCTCTCGATGAGGTCGCTGAGCCAATGGCGGCATCGACTGCCGATCCGGACGCTCTCTGCGCTATTCTCTACACCAGCGGCTCTACCGGTAGGCCCAAAGGCGTCATGCTCAGCCACGCGAATTTGTGGCTCGGGGCCGTCAGTGTGGCGCATTATCTCGGCATGGAGGCGGATGACGTCACGCTGGGTGTGTTGCCGCTATCCTTCGATTATGGTCAGAACCAGCTTCTAAGTAGCTGGTATGCTGGGGCTTCTGTAGTCCCGCTCGATTATCTGTTTCCGCGTGACGTCGCGCGGGCTTGCGCGAAATACGGCGTCACTACGCTAGCCGCCGTCCCGCCGCTTTGGGTACAATTGACCGAGCTGGAATGGCCGGCCGAAGCCAGTGCGCCACTCCGCCGTTTGACCAACAGTGGCGGCGCTTTGACCGAAGAATTGGTGAGCGATTTACGCGGTATTTTCCCGCAAGCTCGCCTGTTCCCGATGTACGGTCTGACCGAGGCATTCCGTTCGACATATCTTGATCCGGAACTGGTCGAGAGCCATCCGACATCAATGGGCCGCGGGATCCCCTTTGCAGAGATTATGGTGATCGACGATGAAGGTAATGTCGCCGATCCGGGCGAGGAGGGCGAGCTGGTCCATTGCGGGCCTTTGGTGGCGCAAGGATACTGGCAGGACGCCGAGCGTACTGCTGAACGGTTCAAGCCGTCTCCCGATGGTTCCGAATATGGTGGTATTGCAGTCTGGTCCGGAGACCGCGTCAAACGCGACGCCGACGGCTTGCTCTATTTTATCGGTCGCCGTGATGCGATGATCAAAAGCGCGGGCAACCGCATCAGTCCGCAAGAGATCGAGGACGCCGCGCGCGCAACCGATCTGGTCGCAGAAGCGGTTGCGCTGGGCGTTAAGGACGAGCGGCTGGGCCATGCAATACATCTTGTTGTGCGGGCCGCGCATGATGCAGAGGATGCGGAGGCGCAATTGCCCAAAGCGCTGGCAAAGGAGCTTCCCAATTTTATGCAGCCTCATGTGATTCACTGGAAAGACTCGATGCCGCTCAATCCGAATGGAAAGCTGGACCGGACGGCATTGGCCCAAGAGATAGTCGGGGAGACAGGCGCATGAAGCCGAAGCCGCTCGGACCCATTCCGGCTGGATATGTCGCCAAAGATGGCCAACTTAGCATTGCCGGCATGACGGCGCGCGAATTGGTGGAGCAGGGCGGAGCAACGCCGCTATTCGTCTATTCACGCGAGCATCTTACCAAGCGCGTCGCCGATCTGCGGGCCGCGATGCCGGAGCGCCTGACGATCAATTATGCGATCAAGGCAAACCCCTTTGCCGAACTGCTGGAGCATATGGCGACGTTGGTGGACGGCTTCGATATCGCCTCCAGCGGTGAATTAACGATTGCGCAGATGGCCGGTCTCGATCCGGCGACAATCAGCTTTGCCGGTCCTGGCAAGCGTGACGACGAGCTGGAGGCTGCGTTACGTGCGGGCGTGACCCTCAATCTGGAATCCGAGAACGAAGCGCGCCGTGCGCTTGCAATCGGTGAACGGATAGGTGCTATTCCGCGTATGGCGATCCGGGTAAATCCCGATTTCGAACTGCGTGGTTCGGGTATGAAGATGGGCGGCGGTGCCAAGCCATTCGGCGTCGATCAGGAACGTGTTCCAGCGCTGGCAAAGGAGATTATCGCTGCTGGTGCCGAATGGCGCGGCCTGCATATCTTCACCGGCAGCCAGGCGCTGAGTGCCGATGCGATTATCGAGGCGCAGGCCAATGTGCTCGATCTCGCGGACCAGCTCGCGACCGAAATTGGCGAACCATTGCCAAAGCTCAATATGGGCGGCGGTTTGGGCATTCCGTATTTTCACGGAGACGAACCCATCGATATCACCGCAATTGGCGCGGCATTGGAGGAACGGTTCGCTGACCTTCCAGCCAATCTCGCCGACACTGACCTTTGCATCGAGCTCGGCCGATATCTGGTTGGAGAAGCGGGTGTTTATCTGACGGAGATCGTTGATCGCAAAGTCAGCCACGGGGTAACGTATCTCATTACCGATGGCGGTTTGCATCACCAACTCGCCGCATCAGGTAATTTCGGCACGGTGGTGCGTCGCAATTATCCCTCAGCCATTGCCACACGATTTGATTCCGAGCCTGCCGAAGAAGTTAATATTGTCGGCTGTTTGTGCACTCCGCTCGACCGTTTGGCGGACAAAGCGCACCTGCCAAAGGCAGAGGTTGGCGATTTGGTCGTAGTTTTTTGTGCGGGCGCTTACGGAGCCACTGCATCGCCATCAGACTTCCTCGGACAGGGTGCTGCCCGGGAGATATTGGTCTGATTCCGCTGGAATTACGCGAATTAACGTTTTGTTTCAATGTGTCCCACTTTGGGACTGCAACATCCTAAACAGCCGTAAACGTAAAAAGGCTAACGGTATGTTCACCCTTTTTAGCGACAAGCCATCCTCATATCCGCGGGTAGTGGAAGGCCGGTAGCTCCGACCTTGCGCTGAATTGCCCGCTCAATGGCAAGGATGCGCATCGATGCCCGGTACCAAACGTTTCTCAAAACTGCTCGCAGGCAGTGCTTTGGCTGCACTTTCACTGGCAGGCTGTGCTTCTGGTGGCCAACAGCTACCACCAGCATCAACCATTTCTGCGCAGGATCAACCAGGCGAAGAGTACTTGATTGGCGCTCTCGACGAGTTGACAATCCACGTATGGCGTAATCCAGAGCTGGGTGCAGAGAAAATCCAAGTTCGCCCGGATGGCCGGATCACAACTCCGCTGGTGACTGATATGCCCGCTGTCGGCAAAACGCCGTCAATGCTGGCGCAAGACATCCGTCTGCAGCTGTCGCAATATATTGAAGAGCCTCTTGTCTCGGTCATTGTAACCAAGTTCGAAGGCGCAATTAGTCAACGTATCCGGATCATCGGCGCAACCGAGCAGCCCGCATCGCTGCCATATCGCGCCAATATGACTGTGCTCGACGCGCTGATCGCGGTCGGCGGTCTATCGGAATTCGCTGCGGGTAACCGTTCGAAACTGATCCGCCGCAACAAATCGACCGGCCAGCAGGCCGAGTATTCACTGCGGCTCGGCGACCTTCTGAAGAAGGGTGACAGCCGCGCGAATGTTCTCCTCCAACCCGGCGATGTGATCATCATCCCCGAAAGCATGTTCTGAGGGATCGGCACACAGCATGAACGAAGTATTTGAAGATCTGCGCGCGGCGCTTTTCTCGGTCTGGCACCGGCGCTGGTTGGCGCTTGGCGTCGCTTGGGGCGTGTGCGTTTTGGGCTGGCTGGTGGTCGCGATGATCCCCAACGCATACGAATCGGAAGCGCGGATTTACGTGCAACTCGATGACGTTTTGTCCGACCAGCTTGGCATCAAAGGTGCGGGCAAACAGGACATTGCCCGCGTTCGCCAGACATTGGCGAGTAAGGTCAATCTGGAAAAGGTCGTTCGTTCGACCAAACTCGGCGATGAAATCAAAACCCCGCGCGACATGGAAAGCGCGATCGAGGGGCTGACCGAGAAAGTCACCGTGAAAAGCGAAGAGGATAACCTCTTCGAACTCAAGGCGGAAATCGGCAAAGGCGATTTGTCTGACGGCGAGAACGCGGCACTGGCACAAAGCGTTGTGCAAAAGCTGATCGACATCTTCCGCGAGGAAAACATTGCGGGGGCGCGCGGCGATGTTGCTGAAACTATCGTATTCCTCGACCAGCAATTGGAAGAGCGGAAACGCGAATTGGAAGCTGCCGAGCAGCGCCGCCTGGCTTTTGAAGCGGAAAATCCCGATTTGATCGGCGGCAGTGACACGCTGTCAAACAAGCGCCAGCAATTGCGTGGCGATCTGCGCGACGTTGAGGCCGATCTGGCCGCTGCACAGAGTGCATTAGCCGCGATTAATGGTCAGCTCGCAGGGACACCGCGCACAATTACCACGCCGGGAGCAGTGGGCGGTGCGCGTCAAGCGCTTTCCAACGCGATGTCGCAACTCGCCACAATGCAGGCGAGCGGCAAGCGAGAGAGCCATCCCGATGTGATCGCGATCAAGAAACAGATTGCCGCTTTGCGTGTGCAGGCGGCGAACGAAAATCCCAACAGCGTTGGCTCGACCAATCCGGCTTACAGCTCGCTGATGGCCATCAAGGCCGACCGTCAAGCGAATGTGCAGGCGCTTCTCGCCCGTCAAGCAGCTCTGAAATCCGAAGAGTCGAGCCTGCTGGCCAGCGCCGCGAATGAGCCTGCCGTCGCGGCGGAAGCCAATCGCATCAGCCGCGACTACGAAGTGCTCAAAGACAAATATGACGAGCTGCTTCAGGACCGCGAGGAAATGAAGCTGCGCGGGCAAGTCGATAATGAGCGCAGTTCGTTCAAATTCGAAGTGATCGATCCGCCCACCATGCCGCGAGTACCATCGGCGCCAAACCGGCCTCTGTTACTGATCGGTGTGCTGATTGCCGGCATTGCTGCAGGTGTCGGCGCAGCCTTCGCCATTGGCCAGCTTCGTTCGACATTCGCAACCACAGGCAAGCTTGAGCGTGCGCTCGACCTGCCTGTGCTGGGCGCAATTTCGCAGACCATGACTGACGCGGCTCGTGAGCTACGCACCAAGCGTATGCGTATGTTCTATGCCGGCAGTGCCGGACTGGGAATCCTGTGCGTCGTCTTACTCGCGGTGGAATTTATCCAGCGCGGAATGGTGGCGTGAGGAGCAGGCTATGACCGAACATAAAAACATCCCACTCCCGAAGAGAGACGGCGAAGACGGTAGCACTGAAAGCTCCCTGTTCGAGCGCGCCAGTGGTGCATTCGGCTTTGATCCGTTCAAAGCCGCGCCGATTAAAGGCAAGCTGCCGGAACGCGAAATGAAACGCGCGAAGGTCAAGGTGAAAGACGCCGACGGGAGAGAACAGGCTGAAAAGCCCGCCGCAACTGTTGAAGCAGCGCCAGTCGCATCGCCTCCGGTGCCCGCCGAATATCAACCGGAGCCGCGGGAGACATTGCCTGTTCCTGCCGCATCGCGGGAGCTTGTGGTTGAACCACAAGCGACCTCCGTTGCACTCTCAGGTCAGAAATACGAGATCGATCGCGAGTTTCTGCGCGAGCAAGGTCTGATTGTTCCGGAAGGTACAATCACCGGACTGATCGAAGAATTTCGCATCGTCAAACGGCAGATCTTGAAAGCTGCGAAGGACAAAGGCACCGGCCGTTCGCGCCGTGTCCTTATCTGCTCGCCGCATCCGGGCGAGGGCAAAACCTTTTGTGCGACCAATCTTGCGATTGCGATGGCTGCCGAGCGCGACAGTGAAGTGCTGTTGATCGATGGTGATTTTGCCAAGCCGTCAATCCTTTCGACCCTGGGCCTGCCAAAGGGACCGGGCTTCATGGATTGTCTGGCCGATCCTGCGGTTAATCCGGAAGATCTGGTAATGGGGACCGACATTGGCAGTCTGTGGGTGCTTCCAGCAGGCAACCAAACCAATTCGGACAGCGAATATCTGGCCAGTGAACGCACTGCCGAAGTGCTTGACCGGCTGACGGTCGGCGCACCCAATCGCATTATCATTTTCGATTCTCCACCTGCCTTGGCTGCATCACCTGCAGCCGAGCTTGCCAAGCATGTCGGGCAGTCTGTGCTCGTCGCGCGGGCGGATAAGACCGGACAAAGCGCGTTGGAGGACGCCTGCCAGCTCCTCTCTGCATGCCCAGACATCAAGCTTCTGCTCAATGCAGCGCATTTCAGTCCAAGCGGCCGGAATTTCGGCTCCTATTATGGATATGGGGAATAACCCGTCATGAAGAAACTCGCCCTTAAACGCACAACCGCTTTGGTCGGTGCACTCGTAGCGATCGGCGCGGCTTCACCCGTTCTGGCGCAGGATTCCGGCGAAGATGAGGAAGGCTCGCGCGGTCGAGCCGTTAACGTCGAACCCTATATCGAAGTGTCACAGATCGCGATTGCCGAGCTGTCGCCGGGCGATGATGTGGTGACGTATACGCAAATTGCAGCAGGTATCGATGCGTCGATTACTGGCCGCAACAATGGCGGGTCGGTCTCGCTGCGTTACGAGCGCAATATCGGATATGGTGACGACAGCATCGACAGCGACACAATCAGCGGTGTCGCGCGCGGCTATGCATCAATCATTCCGCAGGTTTTGACCGTTGAAGCCGGAGCGCTTGCAGCCAAGACCCGTGTCGATGGAAATGGTGCTTCAAACCTCGCATCGCTCGATGATCGCGGAACGGATAGCCAGATATACTCTGCCTATGCCGGCCCGACACTGAGCACGCGTGCTGGTGATGTTGAAGTCAACGCGAACTACCGTATCGGCTACACACGCGTCGAAGCGCCTGACGGTCTTGTTACAGCGCCAGGCGCAACGCCAATCGACGTGTTTGATGATAGTGTGTCGCAAAGCGCGAAAGTGCATCTCGCGACCCGTCCGGGCGAGCCGCTGCCGGTTGGCGTCGGTGTCGGTGCCGGTTGGAACCAGGAAGATATTTCCAACCTCGATCAGCGGTTCCGCGATGTTTATGTGCGCGGCGATGTTTCACTGCCTGTTACCCCTTCGCTCGCACTGGTTGCTGGCGTTGGATATGAGGATGTCGAAGCATCAAGCCGCGACGCCGTTCGCGACGTAAACGGTGATCCGGTTATCGGCGTAGACGGCCGCTTCGTTACAGATTCGAGCCAACCGCGACAGCTCGCCTATGATGTGTCCGGTCTGATTTGGGACGCCGGGGTAATTTGGCGTCCGAGCAATCGCACATCGCTTACCGCCAATGTCGGTCGTCGCTACGATTCGACGAGTTATTACGGTAGCCTGTCTTATGCGCCGAATAGCCGCAGCTCATTGGCGGTGTCGGTTTACGACACTGTCTCCGGCTTTGGTAATCAGTTGAACACGGCGCTTGCCAATTTGCCGACCGAATTCACGGCCGGACGCAATCCGCTTACAGGTGGTTTGGGCGGGTGTGTCTCCGGCCAGGATGGTGCGAACTGTCTCAATGGCGCGCTTGGTTCCGTCCGTTCTTCGGTCTTCCGTTCGCGCGGTGTTGCGGCAAGTTACTCGACCAATATCGGCCGCCTCAACGCAGGTGTCGGCGCTGGCTATGATCGCCGCCGCTTCATTGCGACGCCGGGCAGCGTTTTGGCCGCAGCCGATGGCGTAACGGACGAATCATACTACGCTGCATTGTTCCTGTCTGGCGAAGTCGGCCAGCGGGGCAACTTCAGCACCAACGCTTATTACAATTACTTCAACAGCGGATTTGACCAGGCTGGTGACGTCACCGCAATCGGCGCATCCGCAGCGTACAACCACAGCATTTCGTCACGCTTGTCGGCGCGCGCAGCAATTGCGGTCGATAGCCTCGACAGCGACGTATCGGATGAAGACTTCACCGCAGCATCGGCCCTTGTCGGCCTGCGCTTCGGCTTCTGATCCTAGGGGACCAAAAAGATGTTTGATGAATTTTACGGATTAACGGCGCGGCCGTTCCAGCTGACCCCGGATCCGAATTTCTATTTCGAAAGTGCAACGCACCGCAAAGCGCTGTCCTATCTCGGATATGGCATGGCGCAGAGCGAAGGCTTTATCGTGATCACTGGTGAGGTGGGCGCGGGTAAATCGACGCTTGTCGCGCACTTGATGCAGAAGATTGACCGTGCGCAGATGACCGTGGGCCAGGTGGTCACCAGCAATCTGGACGGTGCAGAGCTGGTCCATGTTGCCGCACAAAGCTTCGGTCTTGAAGTCGAAGGCAAGGACAAGGCCAGCGCGCTCGGAGCGATCGAAAACTTCTTGCATGATGAAGCCCGTGCGGGCCGCCGGACCATGCTGGTGGTGGATGAATCACAAAACCTGTCTGTCGAAGCGCTGGAAGAGCTACGTATGCTTTCCAACTTCCAGCTTGGCGCGCACCCACTGTTGCAAGTGCTGCTGCTCGGTCAGCCTGAATTCAAACAGGTTCTGGCGCAGCACGCCGCGCTCGAGCAGTTGCGCCAGCGCGTCATCGCTGCACACCATCTTGGCGCGATGGAGCCGAATGAACTCAAGCCCTATATCGAGCACCGCCTTGGTTGCGTCGGTTGGCAAGGTAATCCGGAATTTGACGATGCAATCTTTGCCGAGTTTCACAAAGCAACAGGCGGTGTTCCGCGGCGCGTGAACCAGGTTGCAACACGCTTGCTGCTGCTGGGTGCGGTTGAACAGCGGACCAAGATCGACAGCGCTATGCTGGCAGCAGTCATAGAAGAGATGCAGGGCGATAACGCTTTTGCAGACCGCGACAACAATGTTGGTTCCGCGGCAATGCCGTCTTCCGGTCCGGTCAAGCATGTGGCGGCTGTACAGGCAGCACCGGAAGCCGTCGCTACGCCGGTCGTGCAGGAACTCGCTCAGGATCAGATCGACGCGATTTTGGCCGAGCGCGATTCGCAAATCAAAGAATTGCAGCAGGCGGTTGTTGAACTGTCGCGATTGGTTGAAGCGAAGTCTGGCGACACTGAACTTCCCAAAGAATGGGTAGAGAAGATCGCTGGCATGGACGCCCGGCTTGATGAGCAAGAGCGAACCGTGCGCCATGTGCTCACCATGATGATCGAGTGGATCGAAAGCGAGCAACCCGCTCAAGTGGCAGCCGCCTGAGAGGAGCGTTCCGGATGGAACATTCGCCGGTAAAACCAGAGGCGGAGACTGCAGTCATCAATGGCCTGTCGGTTGACGTCGAAGACTGGTTTCAAGTGGGCGCGTTCGAGAATGTGATCGACCGCGACGATTGGGACGGATTGGCGCTGCGCGTCGAAGACAACGTGCTGCGCATCCTCGATATGTTTGGCGAGGCCGATGTGAAGGCGACGTTCTTCACGCTCGGTTGGGTTGCAAAGCGGCATGGACCGCTGATGCGGCGCATTGTCGACGCAGGTCATGAACTGGCCAGCCATGGTTATGACCATGCGCGTGTGTTTACGTTCGACCGCAAGGAATTTGCCGAAGATATCGGCAAGGCGCAGAAGATTCTCGAGGATGCCTCCGGCGCGAAAATCACCGGATATCGCGCACCGAGCTTCTCGATCGATCAGCGCACCCCATGGGCCTATGAAGAATTGGCCGAGCAAGGCTACATCTACTCCAGCAGCGTCGCGCCGATTGCGCATGACCATTATGGCTGGCGCGAGGCACCGCGCTTTGCATTCAATCCGCTCGAGGGGTCCGACTTGGTCGAGATTCCTGTCACAACTGCTATTCTGGGTGGCCGCCGTGTTGCCGCGGGCGGGGGCGGTTTCTTCCGTGTTCTCCCCTATGCATTTTCACGCTGGGCCATTCGCCAGGTGAACCGCGATGAAGAACGTCCGGCGGTATTCTATTTCCACCCTTGGGAAGTCGATCCCGATCAGCCGCGCGTGCCCGGTGCGCCGATCAAATCGCGGCTGCGTCATTACACAAATCTCAAAAAGATGGCGCCCAAATTGCGCGAGCTGATTGATGATTTTGCCTGGGGTAGGATGGATGAGGTTGCCCAGCGCGAGGCTGCGCTTGCCAAAGCTCTCCACGATGAATGGGCAGCATGAACGCGCCGTTTCCTCTGTCTGCGGAGAACGTTTCGCTCGTCCAATTGCGCGATCCGGGTGAATTCGCGCGGCTGGAGGGGTTTGTCGCGGAAATGGGCGGTACGCCCTTTCATCGACCTGCATGGCTGCGCGCAGTAGAGAAAAGCACCGGCCAGAAAGCCACCGGGCTTGTTGCCGAGAAATGCGGCAATGTGACCGGCTGGCTTCCGCTCAGCGAAGTGCATTCGCCGATCTTCGGCAGAGCACTGGTCTCTAGCGGTTTCGCCGTGGGCGGCGGCCCCTTGGCAAGCAACGCCAGGACCGCAGAATACCTCTGCCGTTCAGCCGAAGAGCTGGCGCTCCGGATGTCATGCCCGACGATCGAACTGCGCGGCGGTAATGCGCCGGAAGCCTGGCAGCACTGCCAAGACAGCCACGCGGGTTTCGTTACTGATTTGGCCGAGGATGACGAGCAACAATTGCTCGCGGTCCCGCGTAAGCAGCGTGCAGAAATCCGCAAAAGCCTGAAGCTGGATCTTGAAGTGTCCGTTGGTCGCGACGAAGCGGATCGGGCGGCGCATTATGCTGTTTATGCGGAGAGCGTACGCAATCTAGGCACACCCGTTTTTCCGCGCGCTCTGTTCGATGCGATGCTCGACGAGTTTGGCGGCGATGCAGATATTCTGACCGTTCGCCACAAAGGCGTTCCGGTAGCGAGCGTTTTGTCATTTTACCACAATGCCGCTGTGATGCCGTATTGGGGCGGGGGCACCTTTGCGGCACGGCATCTGCGGGCCAATGAGCGGATGTATTACGAGCTAATGCTCCATGCGCGCAAACGCGGCATGGCACGGTTTGATTTCGGACGATCAAAGACTGAAAGCGGGCCGTATAATTACAAGAAGAATTGGGGCTTTGAGCCGCAGCCGCTCAGCTATGCCAGTTGGACAGCGCCGGGGCACGAAAAGCGCGATATCAATCCCAACAGCGACGCCTATTCGGCCAAGATTGATCTGTGGAAGCGACTGCCGCTGAAAATCGCCAACACGTTCGGACCAATGATCGCCAGGGGGCTGGCCTAATGGGGGATATCCTGTTTCTGGCGCACCGTATGCCGTTTCCGCCTGATCGCGGGGACAAGATCCGCTCGCATCATTTGCTGAAAGCGCTGGCCAGGCTCGCGCCTATTCATGTTGGCTGCTTTGGCGATACGGACAATGATTATGCGCACGAGCATCTGCTCGCGGATATCGCCGAAACATACTACCTGCCTCGCCGCTCAAAGGGGATGGTACGCGCGGGGATTGAGGCGTTAGCCAAGCGAAAACCGGTTAGCCTGACCGCCTTTGAAGACGCAGCTCTCGCTGAGTGGGTCGCCAAGACCATTCGCGAGCGCGACATCCAGACCATCTTCGTGTTCTCCGGACAAATGGGGCAATACATTCCAGCATCATTTGCTGGCCAAGTTGTGGTCGATCTGTGTGACGTCGATTCCGCAAAGTTTGAGGCTTACGCCGCTGACGGGCGCTTCCCGCGCAAATGGATCGATGCGCGTGAGGGCAGGATTCTGTCGCAAGTCGAACAACAGCTTGCCAAACGGGCAGACTACACTCTGTTTGTGAGCGAAGCCGAGGAAGCGCTTTTCCGTTCGCGCTTGGAACGACCACAGGATTGTAAAACCGCCGCTCTCCGCAACGGTATCGACACTGCGTTCTTCGATCCCGCCAACAGTGAACCGCATTCAGACCTGGCGAATTCGACCGGTCCGAACTTCGTGTTCACCGGGCAGATGGATTACGCGCCCAATATCGGTGCGGCACTACGGGTAATGGACCGGTTGCTGCCACAAATCCGCGCCGTGCATCCCGATGCTACATTCCATCTTGTCGGCCGCGCTCCGGTTAGTCAGTTGACCAAGCGCGATGGCGAGCCGGGTATTCGCGTGTGGGGCGAAGTGCCAGATGTACGGCCATTCCTTGCCGGTGCAGATGTTGTGATCGCTCCGCTGGAAATTGCCCGCGGGGTCCAGAACAAGGTGCTTGAAGCGATGGCCATGGCACGGCCGGTGCTGCTCTCGCCCGAAGCTGCGACGGGCATCGACGCAAGTGATGGCGAGCACTTTGCAGTAGCGCCTTCCGATCAGGCTTTGGTGGGTCGCGCGCTGGAAATGCTGGATGATGGTCCATCTGCCTTACTGATGGCCGCTGCCGCGCGCCGCTATGTGGTCGAGCAGCAGGGCTGGGACGCGATGCTCGCGCCTCTTGCTCGCCTGTGTGGATATGCCCCGGCAGCCGCTACCAACGAAACGGTGAACCGTAATGCCGCGTAGTCTGTCGCTCCCAATGGCCGGTGAGGGGAGTGTGTTCAGCAGCATCCCAAACCATTGGCGCTCGCCTTTGGGGCGGCTGGCACTGGCGTGGCTCGCGATCTTTGCGCTAACATTCCGCGACTGGCTGACAATGTTCGACCAATGGTGGAACATCTCGACGTACAATCACATTCTGCTGGTGCCGCTTATCGTCGGTTGGCTAATCTATGACCGCCGCCGCCAATTGCGCGATCTCCAGCCTGCCGCGTGGTGGCCCGGCCTATTTGCAGTTGGCATAGCTTTGTTCTTCTGGCTGATTGGCTCGCTTGCCAGCGTGAATACAGTCAGCCAGTTGGGCGCTGTACTGGCCTTACAAGCGAGCACCTTGGTTCTGCTCGGACCACGTATCGCCGCCGCAAATCTGTTTCCGCTGACTTATATGCTGTTTCTGGTGCCTTTCGGTGACGAACTGGTACCAACGCTGCAAATGATTACCGCCGATCTCGTGATCGCGTTAACCGAATGGAGCGGTATTCCCGCGATTATCGACGGTGTCTTCATCGATACACCGGTGGGCCTGTTCGAAGTTGCAGAGGCATGTTCCGGCGTGAAGTTCCTGATCGCCATGGTGGCGCTCGGCACCTTGGTTGCCTATAGCTGCTTCAAAAGCTGGAAGCGCCGCATTGTCTTTATGGCCGCAGCTATCGCCTTGCCGATCTTTGCCAATGGCGTGCGCGCTTGGGGCACCATCTATATCGCGCAATCACAAGGGATTGAGTTCGCGGTTGGGTTCGATCATGTGCTGTACGGTTGGGTGTTCTTCGCGCTGGTAGTTGGGGCTTTGCTCGCCATATCATGGCGTTACTTCGACCGCGATCCCGAAGACCTCGGGATCGATCTGCCCAGTATCGCTGATCAGGCTTGGTTCCAGCGTGTGTCGGCTGCGACAACTGGTGGAAGCAAGGCCATTGCCGCCGTGGCCGCGCTCATCATTCTGTTCGGCGGCTGGCATGCAATGGCATCGCGTGTCGAGGCCTCCGTGCCGGTGTCCATCGCTTTGCCCGACGTGAAAGGCTGGAGCCGCGTCGACTATGCGCCGTTGGTCGATTGGGCACCCAAAGCCACTGGTGCGGACCACCGGCTGCTCGGCCGTTATCGCAATGAGGCTGGTCAGGAAGTGGATGTGTTCCTCGCGCTTTATGCTGCGCAGGAAGAGGGTCGCGAGGCCAGTGCGTACGGGGAAGGTGCCCTCTCAACCGAGAAAGAATGGCGCTGGCTGGCGCCGGGTGAACCGGTTCCGGAAGCCGTTAGCGATTATCTGCTCGCCAACGGGCAAGTGAAGCGGCTGGCGCAGACATCATTCCACCACGGCGATATTCTGACCGGCAGTGCCGCCAAGCTGAAGCTTGCCAATATGCGCGACCGGTTGGTGTTGCGCGCGCAGCCAACGATGATGCTGATCCTTTCAGCAGAAGAGACGGAAACGCAGAAACCGGCACGTTCCATCGCAGCTTTCCGCCAATCTATCGGCAATGAGAGCGAATGGATGGACCGCATAGCAGGCCTGCGTTAGAGCGCAGCCTATGTGCGGTATTGCCGGTCTTTTCCATTGCGGGACACCCAAGCCGGTCGATCCCGCCCGCATCAAACGGATGTGTGATGCGTTGGAACATCGCGGCCCCGATGGTGAGGGTGTGTGGACCGATGCCGGTGTAGGTCTCGGCCACCGCCGCCTGTCCATCATCGATCTTGAAGGCTCGCCGCAGCCGATGCACGCGGCGGACGGCACTGCAGTGCTGGTCTTCAATGGCGAGATATACAATTTCCGCGAGCTCCGCCGTGAACTTGAAGGGCAGGGCGCGAATTTCCGAACCGATGGCGACAGCGAGGTCATTCTGGCCGCGTGGCAGCGTTGGGGCATAGATTGCCTGGAACGCCTGCATGGGATGTTCGCTTTCGCTTTGTATGACCGCAAACGCAAGGAACTGTTGCTTGCCCGAGACAGGTTGGGCGTGAAACCGCTTTTTATGGCCCCGCTGAGCGACGGCAGCTTGGCGTTCGCGTCCGAGCTCAAAGGCTTGCTTGCGCACCCGCTTCTGCGGCGCGAGACTGATCCGCTGGCCGTCGAAGATTACATGACGTGGGGCTATGTCCCCGATCATCGGTCGATCCTGAAAGGCGTCGAAAAGCTGCCTGCAGGGCATTTCCGTCTGTTGAAGCACGGCCAACCAGCGCCACCGCCCAGGCAGTGGTGGGATGTCAGCTTTGCAGAGCGCAAGAAGGGCAAGGACGCCGATCTTTCGGTAGAGCTGCTGCATCACATGCGCGAAGGCGTCACGTCTCGCATGGAGGCGGACGTGCCGCTTGGAGCGTTTCTGTCGGGCGGCGTGGACTCCTCCAGCGTTGTCGCGCTGATGGCGGAATCGAACCGCGATCCAGTGACAACCTGTTCGATTGGCTTCGACGTCGCCGCTCTCGATGAAACGGGTTATGCGGAAAAGGTCGCAGGCCTTTTCGGCACCAATCATCACAGCCGCACTGTTCAACCTGACGATTTCCATGAGATCGACCGGCTCGTTGGCATGTTTGACGAGCCATTTGCCGACGCGTCTGCGCTGCCGACATGGCGTGTGTGCCAATTGGCGCGGGAGCACGTGACGGTTGCCTTGTCCGGTGACGGAGCCGACGAGGCATTTGCCGGATATCGCCGCCAAGTATTCCATGCACGTGAAGAGCAGGCGAGGGCGTTGCTCCCCGAATTCCTCCGCAAACCGATATTTGGAGGGTTAGGGGCGATTTGGCCCAAGGCCGATTGGGCACCGCGTCCGCTGCGGGCTAAATCGACATTGCAATCGCTCGCACAAGATGGAGCCACCGGCTACGCCCGCTCGCTCTCGGTTATTCCGCCAGAGATACGTCAGAAGCTGTTTTCCGACGAATTCAAGCGCGAACTGGGGGAATATCGCGCAGAGCAGCCCTTCATCGATCTGATGCGCAATGCGCCGGCGCGTTCGGGACTGGACCGCGCGCAATATGCCGATCTGAAATTCTGGCTGCAGGGCGATATTCTGACCAAAGTCGATCGCGCGAGCATGTCTGTAAGCCTCGAAGCGCGTGAACCGCTGCTCGATCACCGCTTGATCGAATTTGCCGCACAATTGCCGCACCGTGCCCGCGTGCGCGGTATGCAGGGCAAATGGCTGGTCAAGCACACCATGGAACGGTATCTGCCGGACGATATTCTCTACCGTCCAAAGCAAGGATTCGTGACGCCGATTTCCGACTGGTTTCGCGGGCCACTTGCAGCCGAGGCGAAAGCCATAAGTTCCAGCGCAGGACTGGCGCGGACCGGATGGTTCAATCCGCGTGCATTGGCCAAAATAGCCGACGATCATATTGCCAAGAGGGCAGATCACGGCCGGATATTGTGGCAATTGCTTATGCTGGAGCGGTCAATAAAGCATCTGCAGGTTGTCCGCTAAGTCCAAGAAAAAGAGTCAGAATTACTTACCAACTGGCCATTTTCGGGACATTGAAAAATTCTGGCTAGAAAATAAACGTTTGCCAAGCGAGTCTCCATAGCTGTAGCAAGGTGGTGATCAGTACACCGCATTCATCCTAAAGCAGGGGTCGCAATGGATCGGATTACGGCTGGATCGGGAAGGGTAGTAGACGACGTGGACAGCGTGTCGAGAACCGCCATGCCCCTAGGGGGAGGTGACGAGCATCTGCTCGATCACGATTTTTCACATACAGAAATTCCTGAGGGACTTCTGGCTCTAGAAGAGCTCGACGTCATGTATCAGGAAGAGACCCAGACGCTGTGGACATATATGCGTCCGGAAGGCCGTCCGAGTTTTACGCGGACGATGCTGAGCGATTTTGAAAATTGGCAGAAGCTGATTTCGCAGGGGTTTGGGCCGGGCAAGGTGCCACTTAAATATCTTGTGCTGGGCAGCCGCGCGCCGGGCGTATTCTGCTTCGGCGGTGATCTTACACTCTTCCAACATCTAATTCGGGAACGCGATCGCGCAGGTCTCGAGCATTACGGCCATCGCTGCTGCGAAATTCTGCACAACAATATGAATGCGCTCGATATTCCAATGCTGACCATTGGTCTGGTCGAAGGCGCTGCATTGGGCGGCGGCTGGGAAGCGTTGATGTCGTTCGACTATATCGTGGCCGAGCGTGATGCGACGTTCGGATTGCCCGAGATTATGTTCGGTCTGTTCCCGGGAATGGGTGCACATGCATTTCTGTCGCGCAAGCTGGGTAGCGCGATGGCTGACAGGATTATCGTCTCCAATGAGACCTACACTGCTGAACAGATGTACGAACTCGGCTTGGTGCATCACCTCGCTGAGAAGGGCGAGGGACTGAATGTTTGCCGCGAGTTCATCAAGAAATCGGATCGCCGCCATGCAGGGCTGGTCAATGCGCGCCGTGCGATGAAAGTGTCTTGGGATCTGCAATTGGATGAACTCAATCGCATCACCGAGTTGTGGGCCGATGCGGCGTTGCAGCTTAGCGAGCGTGATCTCAAAGTTATGTGCCGATTGGCGTCGGCGCAGCAGAGACTTGCTGACGCGGCGTAATCGCTATTCGCCGGTGCCGTGGCCTAGTGCCATATAATCGGCGCTTTGCATTTCCATCAGGCGGCTGACCGTCCGTTCAAATTCAAAGCTGCCATCCCCGGCTTGGTAGAGCTGTTCGGGTTCTGCTGCGGCAGTGGCGAAGAGCTTTACGCGGTGCTCATAAAGCGCGTCGATCAGTGTAACAAAGCGGGCGGCCTCGTTGCGATCTTCAGCACTCATGACCGGAATTCCCACAACAATGACCGTGTGGTAAGTTCTTGCAATTGCGAGATAATCACTCGCACCGCGTGCTTCCTGACAGAGACGTTTGAAGCTGAATACCGCCACGCCCTTGAGCGATTTTGGAACGTGTAGCATCCGTCCACCGCCAACGTCCAACTCGCCAGATGGAACATTCTCTGCATCCTCCGGCGCATAATCGGTAAGGCGAAAGAATGCTTCACGAACCTGCGCGGTTGCTGAATCGCCAAGCGGCGTGTGCCAGGTGTCAATATCACCCAGCCTATCGAGGCGGTAGTCCACTGGCCCGTTGAGCGGCAGCACATCCAAGCGCTCTGCGATCAAGTCGATGAACGGCAAGAAATGCTCGCGGTTCAGTCCGTCTTTGTAGAGATCGGATGGCGGCCGGTTCGAGGTGGTGACCACCGTCACGCCTTCGTCGACGATCAAGGCGCGAAACAACCGGCTCATAATCATCGCATCGGCAGAATTGTTGATCACCATTTCATCGAAGCACAGGCAGCGGACATTTTGGGCCAGGTCGCGCGCGACTTTCGGGATGGGATCGCCGGGATCAGCTTCTCGCCAAGCGCGGATCATTTGATGCACTTCCTGCATGAATGCGTGGAAATGGACGCGACGCTTCTGATTGATTTGCAAAGCCTCGTGGAACAGATCCATCAGCATCGACTTACCGCGCCCCACGCCGCCCCACATATAGATACCGCGCGGAGGTGGAGGGGCTTTTCCGAACAGCTTGCCGAGAAAACCGGTGGGTGACTGCGCAGCCAGTTCCTGACGCAACTTTGCAAGACGGCGCGCGGCGGATTTCTGTTCGGGATCGGGCTTGAGCTCACCGGCCGCGACCAGCTCTTCATAGCGCGATATCGGCGTTTCGCTCATGTTTTGGGCGAAGCTTTGCGGACCAGGCCGGAATAGGCAGCGACCAGATGATCGCCTTGCATGACCTCACCGCGCATAAACATCAGCCGCCCAGTCTCTCGCATTACCTCGACGACTGCATCCATCGGCTCATCAGGCTTTCCGCCACCGATGAACTGCGTCGAAAGCTCCAGCGTCACAGCCATTCCCGCCTCACTTTTACGCAGCACATGCATCGCTGAGAATAGTGAGATGTCGATCAGCGACAGCGTAGTCGCGCCATGGATCATGTCTTGCAGATTAGTGTGTTTATGCTCGGGAAACATCCTCAGGCGGCACTTGTCGCCTTCATGCCGCACCATCATCGGCCCCATCACTTGCGTGTTGAAGCGCGAATTGTCCGCCATATCCCATGTGTACCAGCCGGGCTGGTCAGGAACGGGTTCGTACGTGAAGAAGTCGGGCGGTTCGCGCATATCGCTGATCCGCAGCCGCCTTAGATCGACCGTTCGGCCATCATTTTCTTGGTTTCAGCGATAGCTTTCGCCGGGCTGAGACCCTTAGGGCACACATTCGCGCAATTCATAATCGTATGGCAGCGATAGAGGCGGAAAGGGTCTTCCAGCTCGTTCAGGCGCTCGCCGGTCATCTCATCGCGGCTATCGGCGAGCCAGCGATAGGCCTGAAGCAGAATCGCAGGACCCAAGAATTTGTCGCTGTTCCACCAGTAGGACGGACACGCTGTTGAGCAGCACGCGCACAAAATACATTCATACAGGCCATCGAGCTGTTCGCGCTGTTCGGGCGTCTGCAGCCGTTCTTTGCCGCTTGGTGTTGGCGTTACCGCCTGTAGCCAAGGGCGGATCGACGCATATTGCGCGTAAAAATGGGTGAAGTCGGGCACAAGATCCTTGATCACTTCCATATGCGGCAGCGGGGTAATCCGGATTTCGCCCTTCATGTCTTCGATCGCAGAAGTGCAGGCCAGGCCGTTCTTGCCATTCATATTCATCGAGCATGAACCGCAAATACCTTCGCGGCAGGACCGGCGGAAAGTCAGCGTCGGGTCAATCTCGTTCTTGATCTTGAACAGCGCATCCAAGACCATCGGTCCGCAATCGTCGAGATCGATTTCGAATGTGTCATATCGCGGGTTTTCGCCCGTGTCGGGATCATAGCGATAGACTTTGAATTTCTTCACGCGCCCCGCGCCATCGGCAGAATGGGTTTTGCCTTTGCCGTTGATTTTGGAGTTTTTGGGAAGAGTAAAGGTCGCCATGGAGAGAAAATCCTGATCTTTTGTGTGCCGCCTATGTAGCGAATATGCCGTGTGACACAAGCGTTTGCGCGGCTGTTTCGCCCGTATTTCCTACAGGATGGAACACATGGAACAGGGTTCTGATGAACAATATTTCACATCCATTGCAAAGGATTGAACGAAGCAGGGAACGAGCCGGTCATTCACCCGTCTAAACCACATGAGCGAAGTAGGACAGGACAGAGCGGGAAAACCAAATTGCGCGGTTGTCTTCGGAGCTTCCGGCGGGATTGGTTCCGCTCTGTGCGAGGCGCTGGTTGCCGACGGTATAGGGACGGTCTTCGCCGGCTCGCGCAATGGCGCCGCGGCGGCAGCCGATGCAGCCAATCCCTTTTGTTTTGATTTACGGGATGAGCAGAGCATTGCTGCCGCTGCCGCGTTGGTGAAAGAACATAAGCCCGATCTTATCATCGTCGCGACCGGTATATTGACGTTGAATGATGGCACTGGACCCGAACGCAGCTATCGCGCGCTTGATGCTGACACGATGGTGGAAGTGCTCGCGTTGAACGCGATTGGGCCAGCGATAATCGCCAAACATTTCCTGCCATTGCTCCCGCGCGACAAACGGGCGGTGTTCGCTGCGCTTTCGGCGCGGGTCGGATCGATCAGCGACAATGGCTTGGGCGGGTGGCATTCCTATCGTGCGTCCAAAGCAGCGCTGAATATGCTCATCAAAAATTTCGGTATCGAGCTGGGCCGAACGCATAAGCAAGCGGTCGTTGCCGCGCTCCATCCGGGAACAGTCGATAGCGAATTATCTAAGCCGTTTCAGGGCAATCTGCCTGATGGTCAGTTGACCGGTCCAGCAGATGCTGCGCGCAATTTACTCAAAACGCTGAGTAACCTGAAGCCCGGCGATAGCGGTGGTCTGTTCGCTTTCGACGGTTCGCGGATCGAGCCTTAATCAGACCCCTGCCAGTTTTGCGGTGTCGAGGATTGCGCCGACAAATCCCTCCGGATCGTCTTCCTGAATGAAATGTCCGCCTTTTAAGGTGCGGTGCAGATCATGGTTTGTTCCGGGAACACGTTCTTGGAATGTCGCGAAACCGCCGCGTGTAATCGGGTCTTTGTCACTGAAGCAGCAGGTGAAGGGCTTGTCGAACTGTTCCAGCGCTTTCCATGCTTCCAACTGGTCTGGCACTGCCACATTCTCTCCAAGCGGGACGAGGGCGGGGAATATCCGCGCCGCCGCTTTGCTGCCACGCGTATCATAGGGCGCGTTATAGGCTGCGACTTCGGCCTCGGTCAGTTCCGAGGTCGTCGCTTTCTGGATGATGCCGCCAATCGGGAAGATCGGGCTCAGTTTGGCGAAAGTACGCCACTTCGCAAAAGCAGGAGGCGGTTCTTGCCCGGCAGGCAAGCCGCCATTGGAAAGCACCACAGCGGAGAATTTGTCCGGCATTGCTGCGACTAGCCGCAGGCCAATGAGCGATCCCCAATCCTGGCAGGCCAGCACCACATTGTTGAGGCCCATCGCCTCAAACCATTCGCGCATCCAAGCAACGTGCCCGGCATAGGAAAACTCACTTTTGGACGTCGGCTTGTCGGATTTGCCGAAGCCGATCAGGTCGGGAGCAAGAACGCGGTAACCGGCGTTCACGGTCGGCCCGATCATCTTGCGGTAAAGGAAGCTCCAGCTCGGCTCACCATGCATCATCAGAACCGGCGTGGCATCGCGCGGGCCTTCGTCAACATAATGCAGTCGCAGTCCGCTCTCCAGGATATGATAACGCGGATCGAAGGGGTAATCCGGGATGTCCGCAAAGCGTGAATCCGGTGTGCGGTGAACTTTTCCCATGAGATTCTCCCCTCAATTGTTATTTTTCGGGTACCATGCCGCTGGATCGGGCGATTGGGAAGAGCGAAAATGGGCATTGCGAAATGGTGGGATGAGCATGGTGTTCCGCGCGTTATCAAAGTGGCGTGCGGTGCACCGCAGATCATGAAGTTACGTTCGCAGCTAGTGCCGCTGGCGCAGGGTGATGTGTTCGAGATCGGTTGTGGCGGCGGGATTAACCAGCAATTTTACAATGCCGGTGCGATCAGCCGCTATGCCGGAATAGATCCCGGTGCGAAGCTGCTGGAATACACCAAGGCGGAGGCCCAGAAGAAAGGCTGGAAAGCCGATATTCGCGACGGCGTTGGCGAAGCTATTCCGTTTGATGATGCCAGTTTTGATACTGTGGTGTGCACCTACACCATGTGCTCGGTGCAGGATCAGGCGCAAGTTGTGCGCGAGATGCGGCGTATTCTGAAGCCGGGTGGCAGGCTGCTATATCTGGAGCACGGGCGCGCGCCCGATGCTTCGGTCGCCAAATGGCAGGACCGTATCGAGCCGATTTGGAAACCGATTGCCGGTGGATGTCATTTGACGCGTCCGATCACCACAGCAGTGCGCGACGGCGGCTTTGAAGTCGAGCAACTGGGCGAGCGCTATGCGCCCAAGACGCCGCGGCCGGTTGGTTGGATGGAATGGGGTGTCGGTGTGAAGGTCGGGGCTTAGACTTTTCCTCCATCAGAAAAGCCAAACGCCACCCCTGCTTTCGCAAGAGTGGCGTCTGATTGTTCTAAGCCAAATTACTCACCAAAAGTGCGCTGCCACCAGCCGCCGCGCTTCTTAGCGGGCTTTTCTTCGCTGGCAGTTTCCTCAGCTTTTGCCGATGACTTGGCCTTCGTTGCGGGTTTTGTCTCATCCGCAGGTTCGGCATCAGCCTTCTTCTTGCGAGGCGCGCGCTTCGGCTTTGGTTTCTCAGCCGTTTCCTCTGACGGAGCGTCAGCGACATCAGCCTTTTTCTTGCGCGGGGCACGCTTGGCTTTAGGCTTTTCCGCTTCACCGGCTGTTGGCGATTCCGCATCAGCATCGGCCTTCTTGCGGCGTGTCCGCTTTGGCTTCTCCGCTACTTCGGTTTCTTCTGTAGCGGTTTCGTCCACTTTCTTTTTCCGAGGAGCACGCTTGCGTTTTGGCTTCTCTTCGGCGGCTGCACCGGCAGTTTGTGGTGCATTATCGGGACCGGCAACGACCGACATGTCCTCTTTGACCTGCTCCGACACGTCATCGAGATTTTTGGCATCATCTGCCGTTATCTCATTGTCGCCGCCGTTATTGTCACCGTTCTCGCCGCCATTATTGTTGCGGTTACGGCCGCCACGGCGACCGCGTCCACCACGACGCCGGCGCTTTTTCTTGGGCTTGCCGTCTTCGTCGAGCTCTTCATCGCGATTGTTGCCGCGCTGATCGGAACCACTGTTGTCGCTGTTATC
The DNA here is from genome assembly GCF_009827455.1 of Pontixanthobacter aestiaquae. Taxonomy (NCBI): domain Bacteria; kingdom Pseudomonadati; phylum Pseudomonadota; class Alphaproteobacteria; order Sphingomonadales; family Erythrobacteraceae; genus Pontixanthobacter; species Pontixanthobacter aestiaquae. The sequence continues at coordinate 2,097,118 of NZ_WTYZ01000001.1, read as the reverse complement.
ATTATTCTTCTTGCGGCCACGACCGCCGCGGCTACGGCGCTTCTTCGGTCGATCGTCTTCATCGTCCTCGTAAGCGTCTTCTTCGATATCATCGTCATCATCATCGTCATCATCGACAATCGGCTCGAATTTCGGCGCTTCGGTCGGGCGCGGGCCTGAGCTAGCGACGGTCATCTTCGCGCCTTCGTCTTCGCCCTCAGGTAAAACTTCGACGGTAACGTTATAGCGATCTTCGATCTCGGTCAGCTCGCTGCGCTTGGTGTTGAGCAAATAGACTGCCGCTTCGGTGCTCGCACCAAGCTGGATGGTCGTGCCTTTGCCTTTGGCTGCCTCATCTTCGATCAGACGCAATGCCGATAAGCCAGCGGATGACGCCGTGCGGACGAGGCCCGTACCATCGCAATGCGGACATTCGCGGGTGGATGCTTCGAGCACGCCTGTGCGCAAACGCTGGCGGCTCATTTCCATCAGTCCGAAGCCGGAAATCCGACCGACCTGAATGCGCGCGCGGTCGTTCTTGAGCGAATCCTTCATCGCGCGTTCGACTTTGCGGACGTTGGAATTGTATTCCATGTCGATGAAGTCGATCACGACCAGACCGGCCATATCGCGCAAGCGCAGCTGACGGGCGATTTCGCGCGCAGCCTCTACGTTGGTCGCAGTGGCGGTCTGCTCGATGCCGTGCTCCTTGGTGGAACGGCCCGAGTTGATGTCGATCGACACCAGAGCTTCGGTCGGGTTGATGACCAGATAGCCGCCCGATTTGAGCTGCACGACGGGGTCGTACATCGCGCGCAGCTGATCCTCGGCACCGTAGCGCTGGAACAGCGGAACCGGATCGGAATATGCCTTCACCCGCCGCGCATGGCTGGGCATCAGCATTTTCATAAAGGCTTTGGCGGATTTATATCCGTCCTCACCCTCGACGATCACTTCCTCGATCTCACGATTATAGATGTCTCGGATAGCGCGTTTTATCAGATCGCTATCCGAATGGATCAGGGCAGGGGCGCTCGACCCCAATGTGTTGTTGCGGATCTCATCCCACAGGCGGGCGAGATAATCGAAATCGCGTTTGATCTCGGTTTTGGTGCGGCTGAGACCAGCAGTACGGACGATCAGACCCATGGTCTTGGGCAGTTGAAGGTCGCCGACAATTTGCTTCAGACGTTTGCGGTCCTGCGCGCTCGAAATCTTACGGCTGATGCCGCCGCCGTGGCTGCTGTTCGGCATAAGCACGGTGTAGCGACCAGCAAGGCTGAGATAGGTGGTGAGGGCAGCGCCCTTATTGCCGCGCTCTTCTTTGACGACCTGAACGAGCAGAACCTGACGGCGCTGGATAACGTCCTGGATTTTGTAGCGGCGGCGCAATGCCATCCGCTTGGCGCGGACTTCGTCGACTTCTTTCGCGCGGCTGCGGCCTTTGCCGCCACCTTGACGGCGGCCACCCTTTTTACCGGTGCGGCCGCGGCGTCCGCGACCACGGCGACCTTTCGGCTTATTGCCGTCATCATCGTCATCATCGGAAGAATCTTCGTCTTCCTCCGAATCGTCATCGTCGCTGTCGTCATCGTCGTCGCCATCTACATGACCTTCTTCGATGGTAGCGACTTTGTCTTTTTCGGACGTGTCGATTTCCTCCATGCCGTCTTCGGCAAGGTCTTCGGCTAGCGCTTCAGAGGATTCGTCGTCGGCGTCATATTCCTCACCGGGAACGTTGCCATCTTCTTCCTCTTCATTGCGTAGGCGCGCTTCTTCTTCAGCGGCCTCAGCCTCTTCAGCGAGCAGCGCCTCGCGATCCTCTTTCGGGATCTGGTAATAGTCCGGGTGGATTTCGTTGAAAGCAAGGAAGCCGTGGCGGTTGCCGCCAAAGTCGACAAATGCCGCCTGCAACGAGGGTTCTACCCGCGTAACTTTTGCTAGATAGATATTGCCTTTGATCTGCTTGTGTTCGGCAGATTCAAAGTCGAATTCCTCAATCCGGTTGCCTTTTAGTACCGCCACCCGGGTTTCTTCCGAGTGGCGCGCATCGATTAGCATGCGCGTTGCCATTGAATTGTCTCCATGCGCCACCGGGCGGGCTCAGGCCCACCAATGAGTGACGCAAATATGTGTGGAAACCGCCGACCTTTCTGGTCGCAGCGGTGTGATAAAACCGGCGGACGCGTTTCTGCGCGTCATGCCGGGGTGATGTGTCTGCCGAGAAGAGAGTGCGCATCGTGTGCGCTGCCCGGTCCGCCCACAGGCCGCCGCAGCGCTGTGGCTGCTGCGAGTGGGTCGGGGAGAGGCTTCTCATGTCTGCATCAACCTGTGAATGACTTGGGCAGGTGCCCGAGTGCGTATTGGCGAGTTTCTTACTACTAAGCCACTGGATTAGCATCCGGCGGGCTGAATAAGGCGAACCCGTTCCAACGTGTCGATTGCTAGCACCGTGGGTTTCTTACCGCAACCATATTGCGCAATGTATGCGCAAGACAGTAACACAGGCGCGCAATGTCGCTGCGTATGCAACTTTGGCTGATTTTTCTGGCACCGGTCCTGCTTGTTGGCGGGCTCTATGCGCTCGGGCTGTCTATCCCGGTGCCGCATCTGGGGCGCGATTACGTGATACGGCTTGCCTTGCCAGAAGCGGGGCAGCCGGTTGATTTGCCCGAAATTCTAGGGCCGGAAGACAGGTCGCGCCCGCTTGTCGTGATTGATGCCGGTCATGGCGGCCACGATCCGGGCGCAAGCGGGGGCGGATTTCGTGAAAAAGATTTGGTGCTCGGGCTTGCGAAAGCATTGCGGGACCAGCTGGTTGAAGAGGGCGGCATTCGCGTGGCGCTAACGCGGGACGACGATACGTTTCTGGTGTTGGAAGAGCGTCCGGAAATTGCGCGCAGGCTTGATGCCGATCTGTTCATTTCCATTCACGCCGATTCGTCCGGAGAGATCAGCACCGTCAGCGGCGCGAGCATATATACGCTGTCGAACGAGGCATCGAGCGAGGCAGCTGCCCGTTTTGCCGAGCGTGAAAACGAAGCGAGTGCGTTGAACGGTGCGGTCATTGCCGGGCAAAGCGAGGATGTAAGCAATATCTTGGTCGAATTGTCCCAGCGGCGAGTGCAGCAACACTCTGCAGAGTTCGCCAGCCTTATAACACGCGAAGGGAACGGTGTTTTGAAGTTTCATCCGCAGCGCCGTCGCTCGGCAGCGCTGGGCGTCTTGCGCGCACCGGATGTCCCTGCCGTTCTTTATGAATCCGGTTTTATAACCAATCCAAGCGATGCAGCGCGTCTTGCGTCCGAGGAAGGACGCCAGCAATTCGCTGAAGTTATGGCCCGAGCAATTCGCATCTATTTCGCGCGGCAAAGCGGTGAATGAACCGGTGACGAAGTGGCCGATGTATCACCATCACCAGCATGCGGACAAAACGCTCTGGCGCAATTCAGAATCGCCATGCTAGAGGTCCACTCGAATTATGGCTGAGACATCAACATTCGAGAATTTGAGCTATCGCATTCGCCGCGACGCCAGCGGCGTATGGGCATGGTGCAAGAATAGCTGGCGTGAAAAGCGCTGGTTCCGCTGGGGCGCAATCGCGCTGGGAATATTCCTCGCCTTGTGGTTGGTCCTATGGATTATTCTGGCGCGCAATTTGCCCGACGCGGAAACGCTGCTGGATTACGAGCCCCCATTGCCGACAGTCGTGCGCGGTATTGAAGGCGATATCGTCCATTCCTACGCCCGTGAGCGACGCGTGCAGCTGCAATACGCCGATTTCCCGCAAACGCTGATCGAGGCGTATCTTGCCGCGGAAGACAAAACCTTCTTTAGCCATGGCGGTATCGATGCCGGCGGTTTGGCTGGCGCGGTAATCGATTATGTCAGCAAGCTCGGATCGGACGAGCGTGCAGTCGGCGGTTCGACCATCACGCAGCAGGTGGCAAAGAACATCCTTTTGACAAACGAATATTCGGTCACGCGTAAGCTGAAGGAAATGATGCTGGCGCGTCGGATTGAAGGCGTTCTCACCAAGCAGCAAATTCTTGAGCTCTATCTCAACGAGATTCCGCTGGGCCGCCGGAGCTTTGGTGTACAGGCGGCATCGCGCGCCTATTTCGACAAGGATGTCGGTGATCTGGAATTGCATGAAATGGCGTTCCTTGCCATTCTTCCGAAAGCGCCGGAAGTATACGGCCGCGCGAAGAATGCTGACAGCGCGCTGGCACGTCGCAACTTTGTGCTCGGGCAAATGGCAGAGAACGAATTTATCACCGCTGCGCAGGCTGATGCAGCCAAAGCGATGCCACTCGGTCTCGTTACGGAGCGTTCGCGCACTCGCTCGGTCGATGCGGGCTACTTCCTTGAGGAAGTTCGCCGCGAGCTGATCGGCCAGTTCTGTGAAGCGGCTGAGGATTGCAAGAACAGCGTCTATGGTGGCGGATTGTGGGTGCGCACTTCGCTTGATCCGGAAATGCAGGACGCTGCACGTAACGCTTTGCGCCGCGGGATGGTCCGCTATCATGGCAATCGCGGTTGGGGCGGTCCGATTGCGACAATCGATATGGGTGCAGGCAATTGGAGCGGGCAACTCGCCAGCTCTTTCCTTGGGATCAATTACGAAGGCTGGCGGATCGGTGTTGTAACCGAGCGCGAGGGAAGCTCCGCGAAGATAGGCTTCTCCGATGGTGAAGAAGCGCCGCTCACAAACTTGCCGAATGCGTTGAAAGCTGGCGATGTCATTGCGGTAGAGAAGTCGGGCAATGGTTTCCGTGTTCGTACGCTTCCCGGCGTGTCTGGCGGCTTTGTGGCGCAGGACCCGCAGACGGGCCGTGTTCTCGCGATGCAGGGCGGATTCGATAGCAGGCTTGGGTCCTTCAATCGCGCCACGCAGGCCAATCGCCAGCCGGGCTCCACCATCAAGCCATTTGTTTATGCAACGGGCCTGGACAACGGGATGACACCGGCCAGCGAGATCCCGGACCAGACCTACTGCTATTATCAGGGCTCTCAGTTGGGCGAGAAGTGTTTCCGCAATTCTGGCGGCGGCGGTGGCGGTATGCACACCATGCGCTGGGGACTCGAACAATCGCGCAACCTGATGACCGTCCATATCGCGATGGAATCGGGAATGCCCAAAGTCGTTGATATGATCGAGAATGTCGGCATCGGCAGCTATGACCCCTATCCGGCATTCGCGCTCGGTGCTGGCGAAACCACGGTCATGAAAATGGTCAATGCTTATTCGGCCCTGGCGAACCATGGTCGCCTTAACAAGCCAACGGTCATTGACTATGTGCAGGATCGCCGCGGCAAGGTGATTTACCGCGCGGATAAGCGCGCCTGTAATGGCTGCAATATGCCAGAGTGGGATGGCAAACCCATGCCGCGTATTGCGCCGAGCGGAGAGCAGGCACTCGATGCACGAACCGCTTTTCAGACGGTTCATATGCTCGAGGGTGTGGTAAAGCGCGGGACCGGCACAGTACTCCGCAATCTCGATATTCCAATGTTCGGAAAGACCGGCACGACGACCGGGCCTAAGGATGTATGGTTTGTTGGCGGTACGCCTGATGTGATCGCTGGGGCTTACATCGGCTATGACACGCCTCGCAATTTGGGTGGTTATGCCCAGGGCGGAACGGTGGCCGCGCCGATTATACGCCAGTTCTTTAGCGAAACCAAAGAACGCATGAGCGGTGATCCGTTTGTTGCTCCGGCAGGTGTTCGCATGGTGCGTGTGGATCGAATTTCCGGCAAGCGCGTTTTCGATGCCTGGCCAGGCAGCGATCCAAAGGCGAGCGTGATTTGGGAGGCTTTCAAGCCCGATACCGAGCCGCCACGGATAACGCGCCGTGACGAGATCGAAAGCAAGCGCAAAGAGATCATCGCGCTCATCAAGCAAGGCTCTGCGGCGCAAGGTGAACAGGCGGCGGCTGCTCCTCGCGAAGACGCACCCGAAGACTTTGTCGAGGATCAAGGCGGTATATATTAGCGGGCCCGGTCCGCTAGATGTGTCACCGAATACTGCGTCGCCGAACTTTACAAACCGCATCTGTCCGCTAAGCGGGCCGCGAATGCTGGCCTTACCCTAGGGAGAACAATGCCATGCGTGCCGAAGGGCAGGCCAATATCGAACGGATCGAAGCCGCGCTGCAACTGGTGCGGATGTCGCTGGACTGGGAGCGCGCATTGCGCCGTCTGGACGAGCTGAATGCGCGTGTGGAAGATCCGACTCTTTGGGATAATCCGAAAGAGGCCGAGAAGATCATGCGCGAGCGGCGTGTGCTTGAAAGCGGTGTCGGTACGGTGCGCGAAATTTCCTCCGAAATGGCCGACGCGATCGAATTCATTGAGATGGGCGAGGCCGAAGGCGATGACGACATCGTCGAGGATGGCCACGCCAGCCTGCAAAAACTCGCCGACCGCGCCGACGCTGACAAGGTTCAGGCACTGCTCGCTGGTGAAGCTGACGGCTACGACACTTATATTGAAATCCACGCAGGTGCTGGCGGAACGGAGAGCCAGGACTGGGCAGAAATGCTCCAGCGGATGTATTCCCGTTGGGCCGAGAAGCGCGGCTACAAGGTCGAGATGGTCGATTATCACGCAGGCGATCAAGCAGGTATCAAGTCCGCGACGATGCTGGTCAAAGGCGAGAATGCTTACGGTTATGCCAAGACCGAGAGCGGTGTGCATCGCCTCGTCCGGATCAGTCCGTATGATAGCGCTGCCAAGCGCCATACCAGCTTTAGTTCGGTCTGGGTCTACCCCGTGATCGACGATGATTTTGAAGTCGATATCAATGAAGGCGATCTGAAAATCGACACCTACCGCGCATCGGGTGCAGGCGGCCAGCACGTCAACACAACCGATTCTGCGGTGCGGATTACCCACCAGCCCACCGGCATTGTTGTTGCCAGCCAAAATGATCGCAGCCAGCACAAAAACCGCGCTACGGCGATGAACATGCTCAAGGCGCGGCTCTATGAAAAAGAGATGGCGGAACGCGAGGCAGCAGCCGGTTCGGAATATGAGTCGAAGACCGAAATCGGGTGGGGTCACCAGATCCGGTCTTACGTTCTGCAGCCTTACCAGATGGTCAAAGATTTGCGGACGGGCACAACATCAAGCTCGCCGGGCAACGTTCTCGACGGAGATATTGACGAATTTATTTCGGCAGCGCTGGCGCAACGTGTTACCGGTGAAAAGGTAGACGTGGAGGATGTGGAATAATGCGCAGTGCGGTTTTGGCATTGTCGATTGTCATAGCTGCGGCCGGCTGCAAGCCGGTTGCGGACCAGACGGATCGCCCCGAAACTGCGCTTGAATTCCCGCTGCCCGACCGCCCGGTATCCGATTTGGGTTCTAACGAGTTTTCGACAGAGACCGCGCGTGATGCTGCGGGCGAAGCGGAAACAGTCATGGACCTTGCCGAGATAGAGCTTGGCACAACCGTTGCCGATATTGGTGCGGGTGAGGGATATTATACCGTTCGCTTGGCCAAGCGTGTCGGCGCAGAAGGTCGCGTCCTTGCTCAGGATATTGACGAGGATGCACTTGAGCGCCTCGGCAACCGGGTCGAGAAAGAACGTCTCGACAATGTCTCCATCAAACTTGGTGCACCAGACGATCCGCGGCTTCCCGAGCGGAGCTTTGACCGGATTTTCCTCGTTCACATGTATCATGAGGTGCAGGAGCCCTATGCATTTCTGTATCGGTTATGGCCTGCACTGAAAGAAGGCGGTCAGGTGATCGTCGTCGATGTCGACAGGCCCACCGATCAGCACGGGATCGACCCGTTGCTGCTATCATGCGAGTTCGAGCGTGTCGGGTTCGAACTGGTCACGTTTAAAGACCGTCCGGAACTGGCGGGGTACTATGCACAGTTCAAGGCAGCAGCTACGAGGCCTGAGCCGCAAGACATCAAACCGTGCCGCGGACCAGAGCTTGGCGCTGCGGGCGGGACAGGCAAAGCGGCGAACTAGGCTGCAAGAACGAAATCAACCCAAAACGGCCGTGCGTTCTTTCCCTCCCCAATGCACGGTGCTAATCGCGATCATGCGTAATGCGACACAATGAAGGAGTAATGCCGGGAATGACCGATTTTCCAACCAGCTTTGACCGCGAAGACCTGTTAAAATGCGCGCGCGGCGAGTTGTTCGGCCCCGGCAATGCGCAATTGCCCGAACCGCCGATGCTCATGATGGACCGGATCACGGATATTTCGGGCGATGGCGGCGAACATGGCAAAGGCCATGTCGTGGCCGAATTTGATATCAATCCCGACCTCTGGTTCTTCGACTGCCATTTTCCCGGTAACCCCATCATGCCTGGCTGTCTCGGATTGGACGGTCTGTGGCAACTCACTGGCTTCAATCTCGGTTGGCGCGGATGGCAAGGGCGGGGCTACGCGCTGGGGGTTGGCGAGGTCAAGCTGACCGGAATGGTACGGCCAGAGCGCAAGATGCTGAAATATTTCGTGGACTTTACCAAAGCAGTTCAAACACGGCGTTTGACCATGGGCGTGGCTGATGGCCGGGTCGAGGCGGACGGCGAAGTTATTTATCAAGTCAAAGATATGAAAGTCGCCCTGTCCGATGCTTGATCGGTCGGAAGCGTGAGGGAAATTATGCGTCGCGTTGTCATTACTGGACTGGGGATCGTATCCTCGATTGGAAATAACCAAGCGGAGGTGCTTGCTTCGCTTAAAGCGGGCAAGTCGGGCATTACCTTTAACGAGGATATGGCCGAACACGGGTTCCGTTCGCAGATCGCGGGCGCAATCGACCTCGACGTTAAGGAACACGTCGATAAACGGACATTGCGATTTATGGGCCCCGGGGCGGCCTATGCGCATATCGCAATGGGTCAGGCGATTGTCGATGCCGGGCTGGAAGAAAAGGACGTTGTCAATCCGATGACCGGAGTGATTGCAGGGTCCGGCGGCCCTTCAACCTCGGCGATGCTGGCGGCGCATCAGACTGTATTGAAGTCGGGCGCTACCAAACGCATCGGCCCGTTCGCTGTACCCAAGACCATGTCCTCTACCGTGAGCGCCAACCTTGCCACGGCCTATCAGATCAAGGGCATGAACTTTTCGATTACGTCGGCGTGTTCGACTTCGCTTCATTGCATCGGGATGGCCGCACAGCAGATCGCGCTGGGCAATCAGGATGTGATGTTCGGCGGTGGCGGCGAAGAACTGGACTGGACACTGTCTTGCCTGTTCGACGCTATGGGCGCGATGTCGAGCAAATATAACGATACGCCCGAACGCGCCTCGCGCGCTTTCGATGCCGACCGCGACGGTTTTGTCATCGGCGGCGGCGGAGCCATTCTGGTGCTTGAAAGCCTTGAACACGCGCAGGCCCGCGGTGCCAAGATATACGCCGAAGTCACTGGGTTTTGCGCAACATCAGATGGTGCTGACATGGTGGCTCCATCCGGCGAAGGCGGTGAGCGGTCAATGCGCGGAGCGCTGCGGACACTCGGTGACGACCGCAAAATTAGTTATATCAACGCGCATGGCACTTCGACGCCGGTCGGTGATGTCGGAGAGATCGAGGCCGTGCGCCGCGTCTTTGGCGACGGCACCACACCGCCGGTTAGCTCGACCAAGTCCATGACCGGGCACAGCCAAGGCGCCACCGGTGCGCAGGAAGCGGTCTATTGTTTGCTGGCGCTGGAGAACGACTTCATCATTCCATCTATCAATGTCGAAACGCTTGATCCGGCGCTGAAGCCGGCAGAAATCGCCACTGAATTGGTTGAGAATGCAGGGCTCGATACAGTGATGACCAACAGTTTCGGTTTTGGTGGTACCAACGGAACTATCCTGCTGTCTAAATTTCACGGATAGATCATGGCGTGAGCGCCACTAAGCAGAGGTGAACCACAATGGGTGTGCTTTCGGGAAAAAATGGCCTGATCATGGGCGTTGCCAATGACCGATCAATTGCCTGGGGAATTGCCAAGGCTTGTGCCGAGGCCGGCGCAGAACTTGCGTTCACATATCAGGGGGATGCCTTTGGCAAACGCCTTGAGCCGCTGGCCCAAAGCGTCGGCTCGGATTTTATGGTCGACGTGGACGTCACAGACGATGCCTCGCTAGACGCTGCGTTCAGCGCTGTCCAAGACCGCTGGGGCCGGTTGGATTTTCTGGTCCACGCCATCGCCTTTTCGGACAAGTCCGAACTGACAGGGCGCATCCTCGATACATCACGCGCGAATTTCAAAAACTCGATGGATATCTCTGCCTACAGCTTCATCGAAGTCGCGCGCCGCGCGCATCCGATGATGGTGGAGCACGGCGGCACGCTGCTGACGCTGAGCTATATGGGCTCGAACCGGGTGACGCCGAATTACAATGTTATGGGCGTCGCAAAGGCGGCGTTGGAAGCGGCCGTGCGCTACTTGGCGAACGATCTCGGCCCGGAGGGTATTCGCGTCAACGCGGTCAGCCCCGGCCCGATGAAAACTCTCGCCGGCTCGGCGATTGGTGGTGCGCGCAGGACTTGGAAGCATACCGAGACCAACGCCCCGCTCCGCGCCAATGCGACGCTTGAGGCTGTGGGCGGCACAGCAGTCTATCTCTGCAGCGACGCCGGAGCATGCACTACAGGTGAAATTATTCGTGTCGATGGCGGTTTTCATGTCTTAGGTATGCCGCAGCAAGAAAACCTCTAATCGTCCCTGTATGGATGCTTGAGCGGAAACGAGCGAACAAGCGCCTGCCAAAACTCTTGCCGAACGATCCGAGAGCAGATTCAGCCTTGGCTAACTCACCAACGCATCCAGCACTTGATCCGGCGGTCTGTGTCCGTCCGCCCACATGCGGATGTTTGCGATAACTTTCAAACCTGATGCCTCGCGTCCCTCGGCGGTGGCGCTGCCGATATGGGGTAAGGTCATAACATTGGGATGCGCTAGCAGCCGTTTATCGACTTTTGGCTCTTCTGGGTAAACGTCCAGCCCGGCACCTGCCAGTTTACCGCTTTCGAGCGCGGAAATCAGCGCTTCCTGATCGACCAGATCGCCGCGTGCGGTGTTGATGAGGCAGGAGCCCTCTTTCATCAGATCGAAGCGGCCGGAATCGTAGAAGCCGATGGTCCGTTCTGTCGCGGGGCAGTGGAGTGTTACGATATCCGACGCAGCAATCAGCTCGTCTTCATGCTCGAAGAATTCGGCGCCGAGCATTGTCTCGACCGCAAGCGGGAGCCTATGCCGATTATGATAAGCAATCTTGAGGCCGAATGCGCGGGCGCGGTGGGCAACTGCCTGACCAATCCGGCCCATACCAATGATACCCAGCGTTTTTCCGCCGAGCTGACGCCCTAGCATTCCCGATGGGGCCCAGCCGGTCCATTTGCCTCTGCGCACCAGTGCAACCCCCTCACGCACCCGGCGCGGCACGCCGATAATCAGCGCCATGGTCAGATCAGCAGTATCGTCGGTGAATACGCTTGGGGTGTTGGTCACGATAATGCCGCGATCGCGCGCGGCTTTCAGGTCGATATGGTCTGTTCCTGCACCGAAACTGGCTATCAATCCCAGACGGTCGCCAGCCTTGGCAATCAAATCTGCGTCGATCCGGTCCGTCACCGTCGGCACAATAACGTCGGTATCGTGCATAGCCTCAACAAGCTGATCGCGGGAGAAGGGTGCATCGCCGGAATTCAGCGACGTATCGTATAGCTCCACCATCCGCGCTTCGACCGATGGCATCAATTGGCGCGTGACGATCACTTTAGGAGTGCCGTCGACCCGCCGCGTCGCTGTGTCATTACTATTGGGCATGCCGATCTCGCTAGGACGGGGCAGGGCAGAGCGTCAAGCGGGAAGCAGCACGAGTTCAAGATGATCGCTTGAAGCGGAGCGCCGGAACGCGTTAAGGTGCCTGCATGAAGTTTCGAATTCTCCCCGCGATTATTTTGGCTGCTTTAATGTCTGTTCCTGCGCAGGCTCAGAAGCGCGAGGCGCCGTATTGGGCGACAATCAAAACATCGGAATTGAACATGCGAGTCGGGCCAAGCCGCGAGTTCAAGATTGCATGGGTTTATAAGCGCGAGGGTTTGCCGATAAAGGTCATTCGCGTGGCCGAAGGATGGCGTTTGGTTCGGGACTCCGAGGGGACCGAGGGTTGGGTGAGCGGAAACCTGCTCAGCGCCAATCGCGGTGCTGTGGTGATCGGAGACGGCGTAGCAGCGATGCGCGATGCACCTGCCGAGACCGGAAAGCTGAAATGGAACGCGGCCGTTGGTGTTGTCGGCTCTCTGGGCGATTGTTCGGCGGGCTGGTGTGAATTCAATGTCGCCGGCCGTGAAGGGTGGATCAAGCAAAGCCGGATATGGGGCGCGGGCGAACCCTAAAGTCTTCCCCTAATGTCTCAGACAAAAAAGGGCGGCCAAAAGCCGCCCTTTTCCTAGACAATCGGAGCGCCGGCTTATTCGGCAGCAGCGTCCGCTTCCATTTTGCGAACTGTGACTGATACGCCATCGTCATTGGTGGCGACCCAGCTGCCGTCTTCGGCGGGTTCACCATCGGTCCAGCACTCAGGTGCGGAGCCTTCTTCCGAGGAGTTGAAGCAGGTTTGGCCATTGGCCGCCTGAGACACTTCACCGGTGGTTACCGTGCCGTCCGCGGCAGTATTGGTGTATTTGCCATCCTCGGTAATGACGGTGGTCGCTTTGCTACCGTCAGCCATGGTTGATTCGTATGTTCCGGCCATGCTGTCTTCAGCAGTCGGTGCTTCTGCGGTAACCTCGGCATCGGGCTCGGCAGGCGCTTCGCCTTTTGAGCAAGCGGCCAAGGCGACACAGCTAGCGAGTACGATCAGTTTCTTCATTATATTCCCTCCATGAAACGAAGCGTGCGAAATACCACCAAACAGTCGGGTATTCGAATCAAATCCGTAAGTGACTGGTTCCTAGACCATTTCGACAGCGATCGCTGTTGCCTCGCCGCCGCCGATGCACAGGCTGGCCACGCCACGCTTCTTGCCATGCTGTTTCAGCGCATTCAGCAGTGTTACGATGATCCGCGTGCCGCTGGCGCCGATAGGGTGACCAAGAGCAGTTCCACCGCCATTGATGTTGATCTTCTCATGCGGAATGCCGATGTCGCGCATCGCGAACATCGCAACGCAGGCGAAGGCTTCATTGACTTCCCAGATATCAACGTCATCGGTCGACCAACCGGCTTTTTCGAGGACCGAGTTGATCGCGCCGATCGGGGCGATAGTGAACTCGGAAGGTTCCTGGGCATGAGCAGCGGTGGCAATAATGGTCGCAATGGCTTTCTGGCCTTGTTCTTCAGCAAGGCTTTTGCGGGTCAGGACCACAGCGGCAGCACCGTCAGAGATCGAGCTGGAGGTTGCCGCCGTAATGGTGCCATCTTTGGCGAAAGCAGGGCGTAGCGTCGGGATTTTGTCTGGACGACCGCGACCGGGCGCTTCGTCTGTATCGACAACAATATCGCCGCGGCGCGTGCTGATCGTAACCGGAACAACTTCGTCGGCAAATGCACCGCTTTCAATCGCAGCATTCGCGCGGCGGAGGGATTCGATTGAGTATTCGTCCATTTCCTCACGGGTCAGCTGGTATTCGTTCGCGGTGTCCTGCGCGAAGGTGCCCATTGCGCGGCCTTCCTCGTATGCGTCTTCGAGCCCGTCGAGGAACATGTGATCATAAGCTGTGTCATGCCCGATCCGCGCGCCCGAGCGGTGCTTTTTCAGCAAATACGGGGCATTGGTCATGCTTTCCATGCCGCCCGCGATCGCGGTGTCGATAGAGCCGGCGGCCAGTGCTTCGGCACCCATAATTACTGTTTGCATGCCCGATCCACAGACCTTGTTGACCGTCGTGGCTTGAACCGACTTCGGCAAGCCAGCTTTCAGAGCAGCCTGGCGGGCAGGAGCCTGGCCCAAGCCGGCGGGCAGGACGCAGCCCATATAGATGCGGTCAATCGCATCGCCGGATACCCCGGAACGCTCAACCGCAGCTTTAACAGCGGTCGCGCCCAATTCTGTTGCCGATGCATCGGATAATGCGCCCTGCATGCTGCCCATTGGTGTGCGGGCATAGGACAGGATGACAATCGGATCGGAGGCAGAGAACTGGGTCATGGGATGCTTTCTATTTAGAGGTGTCGTTGTGGTGTGACCTAATGTTGCAGCGCATCAAAATCAATCGACATAGCTGTGGGCCAAAAACATGCGCCTATTCCGGGCCAGTCATTCGGGCCAGTCATTCGGGCCAGTCATTCGGGCTTGTCATTCGGGCTGCACTCGTCAACAGTCAGTGGCAAATAGATACCAATGGAGAGAGACATAATGGCCGCCGACAAAAAAGCTGAAATGGAAGCAATCCTGAAACTGCAGCGCGATGCGTTCACCGCCGCGCGTCCTGAAGATATCAGCGTGCGCAAGGACCGCATCAAGCGCGCAATGTCTTTGGTAAAAGATCACGGCGAAGAGCTGTGCAAAGCGATGAGCGCCGATTTCGGCAATCGCAGCGTCGACATGGGGATGATGACGGATATCGTCAGCTCGATAAATTTCGGAAAATATTGCCTCAAGCATATCGATAGCTGGGCTAAGCCAGACAAGCGCAAAGTGACATTCCCGCTCGGCCTGCTGGGTGCGAAAGCAGAGGTTCGTTATGAACCGAAGGGCGTTGTCGGTATTCTCAGCCCATGGAATTTCCCGGTCCAGCTGACCTTCAATCCGCTGATGCAAATTCTGGCGGCGGGCAATCGCGCGATGATCAAGCCATCGGAGTTTACCGAAGCGACATCAGCACTGATGGAAAAGTTGGTTGGCGAGTATTTCGCGGAAGACGAAGTTGCCGTTGTCACAGGCAGCCCCGAAGTGGCGCAAGCCTTCTCTTCGCTACAGTTCGACCACCTGCTCTTTACCGGATCCACCGCGACAGGTCGCCGCGTGATGGAAGCCGCAGGCAAAAACCTGGTGCCGGTGACGCTCGAGTTGGGCGGAAAATCGCCGGTCATCATGGGCCGGAGCGCTGATCTAGAGAAAGCCGGTGCGCGCGTGGCTATGGGCAAAATGATGAATGCAGGGCAAATCTGCCTTGCGCCGGACTACATGATTGTTCCTGAAGACAAGGAAGAGGCTGCCATCGCTGGCGTGCAGCTTGGTGTCCACGAGCAATATCCGACACTGCTCGACAATGAGGATTACGCATCTATTGTCACTGACCGTCATTTTGATCGCCTTCAGGGCATGGTGGTCGATGCGAAGGCGAAGGGCGCAGAGGTGATCGAAGTCAATCCAGCGGAGGAAGACTTCTCGAACTCGAACGGCCGTAAGATGCCGTTGACGATCCTGCGCAACGTGACCGACGATATGGAAGCGATGCAGGAAGAGATTTTCGGTCCTGTGCTCCCAGTCAAAACCTACAAGCATGTGAGCGAGGCGATCGACTATGTGAACCGGAATGATCGTCCGCTTGGACTGTACTATTTTGGTGAAGACAGTGGGGAGCGCGAGCAGGTCCTCAAGCAAACAGTTTCTGGTGGCGTTACCGTCAATGACGTGATCTTTCACATCTCTATGGACGATTTGCCATTCGGCGGCGTCGGGCCATCGGGGATCGGTTCGTATCACGGGCCCGAAGGCTTCAAAGAATTCAGCCATGCGCGGTCGGTGTATCAGCAACCCAAGATTGATGTGGCTAAACTCGCTGGCTTCAAGCCGCCCTATGGCAAAGCGACCAAGAAGGCCATTGCGACGCAGCTAAAGTGATCCGCGCACTCGCCGCACTGGTGGGTGTATCGGCGTTGGCGGCGTGTACCTACATTCCGCCAACACAGCCGATAACGCTTGCGGATTTCCAAGCTTCGGCACCGCAGCCGTGGCGGGCGGTCAATGCCGAGACGGGCAAAATCAATGACATTGCCGGACTTCAGGAATTGGCGAAGGCTTTTCCCGACAGCTCGTCAGTTCATTTGCGCCTTCTCCAAGCGCATTTCGCTTCGGAGAATGTGCCCGCGATTATCCGTGAAGCCGTGTGGCTCGCGGATCGCGGCTATCTGTTCAGGCCAGGTGCCCAAGACGAATTGTTGAAGGTTGCGGGCGATACGGCGGTCGCTGCGAAGCTGAAGGATTTGTTTGACCGCAACGGTTCTGCAATCGAGCGTAGCACTATCGCGGCGGTGGTTTCCGAGGATGCCAGGCTCGTGGAAAGCGTCGCTTATGATCCGGTCGGCAAGGCATTCTACGCGAGCAGCATTGTATCGCGCGATGTGTTTCGCGGTGAGGGTGCGAATTGGTCTCCGCTCCGTATTGTGAAGGGCGGTAGCTTTGCAGGCCTCGCCATCGACTTAGACCGGCGAATCCTCTGGGCAGCATCCGGTTCCTACGACCCGACACCGCAGCCGAGCGCAGCATTTCCCGGCATTATCGGTTTCGATCTGGACAAGAGCGAGGTTGTGCAGCGTTTGCCGGGCGCTGGCGGCATCACACCTTCCGATCTGCATCTATCTGCATCGGGCAGCCTGTTTGCGAGCGATCCGATTTCAGGAGCAATCTATACTGTAGCCACGCCGCCAAGTGATCTGGCGGTTTTGATCCCGCCTGGTACAATCCGCTCACCGCAAGGCCTCGCGACCAGTGAAGATGGCAGCAAGCTTTATGTCAGCGACTATCGCTACGGCATTGCCATCATCGATCTCACGTCGAAGAGTGTGAAACGATTGCGCGCAAGCAACCCGATGATCTTAGACGGCATCGACGGTCTTTGGCGTCATGGCAATCGCTTGATAGGTATTCAAAATGGCATGAGCCCGATGCGGATCGTTGCCATAGACCTTTCTGCTGACGGGCTGTCGGCGACAAATCTGACAGTTCTCGAACAGGCCCATCCGACATGGACCGAGCCGCTGGGTGGGAGTATTCAGGGCGATGCGCTCTACTATGTCGCGAACGGTCAATGGGACCGTTTTGGCAAAGGCGGGACGCTCAATCCGGACAAACCGCCAATCCCCACACTTGTGCGCCGCCTGCCGCTCAATTGACACATTGTGTAAAACGCACGGGTTTTCGCCAATTTTGCACCTTCTGCCCCCTTGCGAAGCGCGGGGCAGGGGACTAGGGCGCGGACTATCTTTTGAAGCTGATTGAGTGTGGCGCTTTGTTCGACCCCTTGGAATATCTACCGATCCTGATTTTCCTGTTCATCGCATTGGGAATCTCGGTACTTTTCGTGTTCTTGCCGATGGGCGTGTCGCGCCTTACCGGCGTGCACCAACCGAATACCGAGAAGAACAGCGAGTATGAGTGCGGCTTCCCCGCATTCGAAGATCCGCGCAGCCCGTTCGATGTGCGGTTCTATCTCGTCGCGATTTCGTTCATCTTGTTCGATCTGGAAGCAGCGTTCCTGTTTCCCTGGGCGGTTAGCCTGGAATATACAGGCTGGGCCGGCTGGACGGCGATGATGGTATTTCTCGGTATTCTGGCGATCGGATTGGCCTATGAATGGAAGATGGGGGCTCTGAACTGGGAATGAGCAATCAGCAGATACCTTTAGCCGAGCAAAGCTCGTTGCTTCCAACCGCACAGGGTGGCGACGTGCGCCAGCCCGACGCGGATTATTTCAACGCTCTACAAACAGAAGTGAACGACAAGGGTTTCCTCGTCACCAGCACCGAAGACCTGTTTGAATGGGCGCGCACCGGCTCGCTGTGGTGGATGACTTTCGGCCTGGCTTGCTGTGCGGTCGAAATGATCCACGTGAATATGCCGCGCTACGATATGGAGCGGTTTGGCGTGACCCCGCGCGCCTCCCCGCGCCAGTCGGATGTGATGATCGTTGCCGGAACGTTGTGCAACAAAATGGCACCGGCGCTGCGTAAAGTTTACGACCAAATGTCGAACCCGAAATATGTGATTTCGATGGGCAGCTGCGCCAATGGCGGCGGCTACTATCACTACAGCTACAGCGTAGTGCGCGGATGCGACCGGATTGTGCCGGTTGATATTTACATTCCAGGCTGCCCTCCGACTGCCGAAGCTCTGCTGTATGGTGTGATGCAGCTCCAGCGTAAAATCCGCCGCAGCGGCACGATCGAACGATGATGGGCTCGCGCTAAGATGGCTGTTCTGCACTCCGCTCCGAAATATGCCAGCAATGATGGCATCCTCGACACGCTTTCCAAGGCGATGGGCGCACATTTGATCGATGCGGCTGAGGCGCATGGCGAATTGCTGTTCACAATCAAGCGTGACAGCATTGAGGATGTCCTGCGCCTGCTGCGTGACGAGCATCAGTATCAGCAATTGATGGAAATCGCCGGTGTTGACTTTCCTGACCGCGCGGAGCGTTTCGAAGTCGTCTATATGCTGCTGTCGGTGACCAAGAACCACCGCGTGATGGTCAAACTATCGACTGACGAGAACACTGCTGTGCCTACTGTCACGACGCTGTGGCCCAATGCCGGTTGGCTCGAGCGTGAAGTGTTCGACATGTACGGCGTACTATTTGATGGCAACACCGACCTACGCCGCATTCTCACTGATTACGGTTTTGAAGGGCATCCCTTCCGCAAAGACTTCCCGCTCACCGGCTATACCGAACTGCGCTATTCTGAAGAGGAAAAGCGGGTGGTGTACGAGCCGGTAAAGCTTGCACAGGATTTGCGGCAGTTCGACTTTATGAGCCCTTGGGAAGGCGCAGAATATGTGCTGCCTGGTGACGAAAAAGCGGAAGAACCGCCGGTAGATAAGCCGAAAGTGACGGAAGGCCCGAAAGACACCGGCGCGGGTAAGAAGGCTGAAAAGAAAGCTGCCAAGAAATCCCCTGCCAAGCCATCCAAAGCAAAGGCTGCAAAGCCTCCGAAACCGACAGAGGATCGTCCGGCGAAGAAACCGCGTAAAGGCAAAACGACCGATACCAAGGCAGCGACAAAGCCTAAAGGAGATGCGAAATGAGCATGCAGCTCGAAGAATCGCTGACCACTGACGGCGAAGTCATTTCCAACTACACAATCAACTTCGGTCCGCAGCACCCTGCGGCGCACGGCGTTTTGCGGATGGTGATGGAGCTTGATGGCGAGATCATCGAGCGCGTCGATCCGCATGTGGGCTTGCTTCACCGCGGCACCGAAAAGCTGATCGAGCATAAGACTTATTTGCAGGCGCTGCCGTATTTTGACCGGCTCGATTACTGTTCGCCTCTCGCGCAGGAGCACAGCTATGTGCTTGCGATCGAGAAGCTGCTCAATATCGAAGTGCCCGAGCGTGCGCAGTATCTGCGCGTGCTGTTTGCCGAGCTAACCCGCATTTGCAACCACATGCTCAATATCGGTGCGCATGTGATGGATGTCGGCGCGATGACGCCCAACCTGTGGGTGTTCGAACTGCGCGAAGACTGCCTCAACTTCTTCGAACGGGCGTCGGGTGCGCGGATGCACAGCGCCTATTTCCGTCCCGGCGGTGTCCATCAGGATGTGCCGCTCAAGCTGCTGACCGATATCGGTGACTGGGTCGATGGCCGCCTGCCCGAATTGTTCGGCGATGCGATGAGCCTCGTGATCGACAACCGCATCTTCAAACAGCGCAATGTCGATATCGCGCTGGTGAGCAAGGAAGATGCGCTGGCCTGGGGCTTCTCCGGCCCATTGATCCGTGCGGCAGGCATCCCGTGGGATCTGCGCAAATCGCAGCCTTACGAAGTGTATGACCGGATGGACTTTGACATTCCTGTGGGTACCAATTCGGATTGCTATGACCGCTTTATGGTCCGTGTGAAGGAAGTGTACGAGAGCGCAAAGATCATCAAGCAATGCCTCGCAGAAATGCCCGAAGGCGCGATTGCCAGCGATGACCGTAAAGTTTCCCCGCCAAAACGCGGCGAGATGAAGCAGAGCATGGAAGCGCTGATCCACCACTTCAAACTTTACACAGAAGGCTTCCATGTCCCGGCAGGCGAAGTCTATGTCGCGACCGAAAGCCCCAAGGGCGAATTCGGGGTCTATCTGGTAAGCGACGGCAGCAACAAACCCTACCGCTGCAAAATCCGCCCGACGGCTTTCAGTCACCTGCAAGCGATGGAATTTATGTCCAAGGGCCACATGTTGCCCGACGCAACTGCGATCCTTGGTGCAATCGATGTCGTATTCGGGGAGTGTGACCGGTGAGTTTGCTGGCCAGATACCGCGCAGAGCTTACCGAAGAACGCGCAGGGAGGAGTGCTGCCTTTGCTCGTGCACTACGATTTGGCGACAAGGTCTTTTATGTCTTCTGTGGCTTGGCAATCGGCGCAATCTTTCTTGGCTTTTGGGAAGCGGAGAGGATACCGGCCTCTTCGATTGATGGCAGCGGCCTTAAGGCATGGGCCATCTTCTTTGGTTTTCTCGGCGCTGGCGCTTTGGTTTTCTGTGGCGCCTTCATCAAGGTATTCGTGAACATGATATTTAGTGATCGGGGGAGTAAACATGGCTGATCGTCACATCGCACCCGATACGCCGGAACTCCGCGAGCGCTGGGGCTCTTTTGCTTGGACGAAAGAGAACAAGGCGAAGGCCGATTGGCATATTGCCAAATACCCCGAAGGCCGCGACAAATCGGCGGTAATGCCGCTTCTCGATCTGGCGCAGCGGCAGGTGGGCGCAGAAACCGATACGCAGGGCTGGTTGCCCCTGCCGGTGATTGAATATGTCGCCGCCTATATCGATGTGCCGGTGATCCGCGTGCTCGAAGTCGCGACCTTCTACATGATGTATAACCTTGTTCCGGTGGGTAAATTCCACGTGCAAGTTTGCGGTACAACGCCGTGTATGTTGCGCGGTAGCGATGACATTATCGCCGCCTGCAAGAAGCGCGGGATGGAGAAGGGCAAAGTCTCCGAAGACGGGCTTTGGACGCTGACCGAAGTCGAATGTATGGGCAATTGCGCGACCGCGCCGATGGTTCAGATCAACGATGGCAATTACGAAGATTTGACTGTCGACCGCCTTGATGCGGTGCTGGATGCGCTAGCTGCTGGCGAGCAGCCGAAAGAAGGCACGCAGGAGCCGGGTCGTCATACGTCAGAGCCATCTGGCGGACCGACTACACTCAAAGAAATGGTCGACGCCAATCATGATTACCGGAAAGATTGGTGATGGGCGTCCGCACTATTCTTTACGCCATTTGCGGCCTCGCGAGCTTCCTGATCGGCGCGTATAATGCGTCGGCCGGAGAGCGGACGCTGGGCATTGCGCTGATGGGTATTGGCTTGTTGTTCCAGGTGCTTGCGCTGCGCGGTATCAGGGCCGCCCGTCACCACAACGCACCGGGAGAAATGTGATGGAAATCGGCACGATTATCGTCGCCCTGATCCTGATCGCGATTGCGTGGAAGGTTTTGATGGGCCTCATTAAATTCGGCGTCATCGCACTGATCGTGGTGGGTGCCATTTACTTCGTTTCGCAGGGAGGGCTACCAGTATGAGCCTCCAAGACAAAGACCGCATCTTTACCAATCTCTACGGTTTTCAGGATTGGGGCTTAAAAGCTGCGCAAAAGCGTGGCGATTGGGACAATACGAAAGCGCTGATCGCGCGCGGAAATGACGCAATCATCGACGAGATGAAAGCATCGGGCCTGCGCGGGCGGGGCGGGGCTGGTTTCCCGACCGGTCTGAAATGGTCGTTCATGCCCAAGGAAAGCAAGGATGGTCGTCCGAGCTTTCTTGTTATCAATGCCGACGAGTCCGAGCCGGGTTCGTGCAAAGACCGCGAGATTATCCGCCACGATCCGCACAAGCTGATCGAAGGCGCGCTGATCGCCGGTTTCGCAATGCGCGCGCGGGCAGCTTATATCTACATCCGCGGCGAATATATCCGCGAAGCCGAAGTGCTGCAGAAAGCCATTGACGAAGCAAATGCGGCAGGTCTGATCGGCAAGAACGCCAGCGGTTCGGGCTATGATTTTGACGTGTTCATGCACCGCGGTGCAGGCGCGTATATTTGCGGCGAAGAAACCGCGATGATTGAGAGCCTTGAAGGAAAAAAGGGTCAGCCGCGCCTCAAGCCGCCATTCCCGGCGGGGGCAGGCCTGTATGGTTGCCCGACAACGGTCAACAATGTCGAAAGCATCGCGGTTGTTCCGACGATCTTGCGCCGCGGCGCGAGCTGGTTTGCTGGCTTCGGCAATGAAGGCAATCACGGCACCAAGCTGTTCCAGATCAGCGGCCATGTCGAAAAGCCATGCGTCGTCGAAGAGGAAATGAGCATTCCTTTCCGCGAGCTGATCGAAAAGCATTGCGGCGGTATCACGGGCGGGTGGGACAATCTGCTTGCGGTAATTCCGGGCGGTTCCTCGGTTCCTTTGGTACCCGCAAAGGATATTATCGATGCGCCGATGGATTTTGATGGGTTGAAAGCTGTCGGATCGGGTCTTGGTACGGCGGCGGTAATCGTGATGGACAAGTCTACCGATATCGTCCGCGCGATCAGCCGGATCAGCTATTTCTACAAGCATGAAAGCTGCGGCCAATGTACGCCATGCCGCGAAGGCACAGGCTGGATGTGGCGCATGATGGAGCGCCTGCGCACCGGCGATGCGGCAATCGAAGAGATCGATATGCTGCACCAAGTTACCAAACAGGTTGAAGGCCACACAATCTGCGCGCTCGGCGATGCAGCGGCTTGGCCGATCCAAGGTCTTATCCGCCATTTCCGGCCGGAACTCGAGCGCCGTATCGAAGAACACAATGCGCAATTCGCGGAGGCGGCGGAGTGAAGTCAGCGTCGACCTTGATTGCGGGAGTAGCTGTGGTGCTGGCAGCCCCATTGGCTGCGCAGAGCGCCCCACCGTCTGTTCCAAAGCGCTTCGAGATTGTTCAGCTGCCAAAGGTGCAAGAACGCGAAAATCCTCGCGCCATCCCGAGCGATACAATGCGGATCATGCAGAAAAAATTCGCGCGCTGCGTCTATCGGCGTCATCGTGAAGAGGCTGACAGTTTTCTTCAAAATAGCGATTATGTGCAGGCTGATCTGCTAGCATTGGGGCTGACGAAAGGCGAGCTATATCGCTCATTCTCAGCCCAGCATTGTATGCGGCTAGCCAGAACTAGAGGGCTAAGAAGCTTCTCTGTGGATATGCCGGTAAAGGTTATGCGCCGAATTCTTGTGGAGGAAGCTTATTTGGCAAACGCCAAAAAGCCATTGCAACTGGACCAAAGTGGCCCGGAATTTCTCGACCGTGACTTCGTGGGGGGACAGCCAACTACTCAAGCGAAGGCTATGACTATGTTTGGCGACTGCATTGTTTTTGCAGATATTTCAAAATCAGATGCGCTGTTGCGGACATCTCCAGAATCAACCGAGGAGTCGGTCGCGATACAAAACCTGCTTCCAGCAATGTCGGCTTGCATAGCCGAAGGCGCAGATGTTGAATTGACTGCTGAGCGGATACGAGCGGTTGTTGCGGAGGGACTGTACGCGAGACAGGCCTATCACGTGCAGTACTTAAGCCAGCAAGACGCTTCGCAAGACGGAAACCTAGAAGTGGATACGGAATAATGCCTAAGGTAACCGTAGACGGACAGGAACTCGAAGTCCCGGCAGGCGCGACTGTCCTTCAGGCGTGTGAGCTTGCTGGTAAAGAAATCCCGCGTTTCTGCTATCATGAACGGCTGAGCATTGCGGGCAATTGCCGCATGTGTCTGGTCGAAGTGAAGCCTGGGCCGCCTAAGCCCCAGGCCAGCTGCGCGCTACCTGCCGCAGACGGTCAGGAAATTCGAACCGACAGCGAGATGGTCAAAACCGCGCGCGAAGGTGTGATGGAGTTTTTGCTCATCAATCACCCGCTCGATTGCCCGATTTGCGATCAGGGTGGCGAGTGCGATCTGCAAGACCAGTCGATGGCCTATGGCCGCGGCGCGACGCGTTATGACGCAAACAAGCGCGCGGTGACCGAGAAATATATGGGTCCGCTGATCAAGACGGTAATGACGCGCTGCATTCACTGTACCCGCTGTGTGCGTTTCTCGGAAGAGATCGCGGGTGTAGACGAGATCGGCGCGCTGTATCGCGGCGAAGATATGCAGATCACAACCTATCTTGAGCAGGCTGCTGCGCACGAGCTCAGCGCCAATGTGATTGATCTTTGTCCGGTTGGCGCCTTGACGTCACGCCCCTACGCCTTTGAGGCGCGTCCGTGGGAGCTCAAGAAAACACTCAGCATCGACGTGTCGGACGCGGTTGGTGCGAATATTCGGCTCGACAGCCGTGGCCGCGAAGTTATGCGCGCGTTGCCGCGCATCAATGATGACGTGAACGAGGAATGGCTGAGCGACAAAGGCCGCTATCAGGTCGATGGCCTGACCAAGCGCCGTCTCGACAAAGTGTTCATGCGCAAGCGAGGCAAGTTGACCGAGTCGAGTTGGGATGAGGCCTTCAAAGCTATCGCCAAAGCCAAACCAGGAAAGAATATCGCCGCTATTGCCGGAGATATGGTCGATTGCGAAACGATGTTCGCGGCCAAGGCGCTCCTGGGCGCGATGGGCAGTACACTGCTTGAAGGCCGCCAGACTGGTGTGGATTATGATGTGTCGAACTTGGCTGCGGTCAATTTCAACACGACTTTCGCTGGTATCGAAACAGCCGATGCGATCCTGATTGTGGGCAGCCACGTTCGCTGGGAAGCGGCGCTGGTCAACGTCCGCATTCGAAAGGCTGTGAAGAACGGCGCGCAAGTGTTTGTGGTCGGCCCTGAATGGGAAACCACCTATCCAGCAACCTTCCTTGGTGAAGATCTCTCGGTTCTGAACCGTATTCCGAAAGCGCTTGGCGATGCGATGAAGAAGGCCGAACGGCCTGCGGTCATCATGGGCGGCGCGGCGTTGGCACAAGGTGCGCTGGGTGCTGGCCTCAAACTCATCGACAAGTTCAAGCTGGTTAAAGATGGCTGGAACGGTTTCAACGTGATGCACTTCTCTGCTGCGCGGATGGGCGGGTTAATGCTCGGCTATGCGCAGAAAAACGGCATGGCGGATATTGTCAAAGCGAAGCCAAGGGTTGTGTTCTCGCTGGGCGCCGACGAGATGGATTTCGAACCATTCGCCGATGCGCTGAAAGTCTATATCGGCCACCACGGTGACAAAGGCGCGCATGCGGCGGAGATCATCCTGCCGGCTGCGTCTTATGCCGAGAAAGACGGCACTTACGTCAACACCGAAGGCCGCGTACAATTCGCCGAGAAGGCAGTGTTTGCCCCGGGCGATGCACGTGAGGATTGGACCATCCTGCGCGCGCTTGCGGATGCTTTGGGTGTCAGTGTTGGTTTTGACAGCTTTGCCGAATTGCAAGTCGCGATGATCAAGGCTGTTCCGGCGTTGGGAGAAGAGGGTCTGGCCGATTTCGGCGATCTTCCGAAAGCTGACAGCAAAGCCAAGGCAGAAGGCACCATTTCCGCCTATCCGATCAAGGATTTCTACCTGACCAACCCCATCGCTCGTGCCAGCGCGACGATGCAACAATGCTCGGCAGAACTGCTTCAGGGTGAAGAACTGGCGGAGGCGGCGGAATGATCCAGCTTCCCGCCTTGCTACGACGGTTGCCGTACATTTTTTATGGGATCGCAGTGCTTCTGTTCATTTGGAATGTTGCCAATCAATGGATGAATATCACGTCGATGATGGGTTACAGCGATCCTACCTTGGGGAACGTCGTTGCGTATCAAAAGTCAATTGCGCTCTACAGTGCCTTCTCTGATGCGGCATATATGGTGTCAAACGGAGCGATCATCCAAGTTTTGATCGCGATATTCGACAAGCTGCAAGGAGCGGCGGAATGACCGAATATTTCCAATCCCTCGGCATGAGCTACGAATTTGCGTGGTTCGCTGCGACCATCGCAGGCATTCTGTTGATTGCCCTGCCGCTGATGTTGGCGGTGGCGATGATTATTTATGTCGACCGCAAGGTCCTCGGCGCGATTATGATGCGGCGCGGGCCCAACGTGGTCGGTCCATTTGGTTTGCTGCAAAGCTTCGCTGATGGTCTGAAGGTATTCCTACAGGAAACGATCATTCCTTCGGCAGCGAATAAGGTCTTGTTCCTGCTCGCACCGATTATCACCTTTACCGTGGCGCTCGCCGCATGGGCGGTGATTCCGTTCAATTCGGGCGCGGTGCTCGCGGATATCAATGTCGGCCTGCTCTATGTTCTCGCAGTGAGCTCGCTTGGCGTTTATGGCGTGGTGATTTCGGGCTGGGCGTCGAACTCCAAATATCCGTTTTTCTCCGCAATGCGGGCAGCGGCGCAGATGATCTCTTATGAGGTCTCGATCGGGTTCATTCTGGTGTGTGTTGTTCTGTGGGCAAACTCCTTCAATCTGAACGATATTATCATTGCGCAGAAGGGGCACGGCTTGGGCTTTGTTAATGCCTTCGCGTTTAACCCGCTGCTGTTCCCGCTGTTCGTGATGTTCCTGATTTCCGCGATGGCAGAGACAGCACGCGCGCCATTCGATTTGACCGAGGCTGAATCTGAACTCGTCGCCGGTTATCAAACCGAATATAGCTCAATGTCCTTCGCGCTGTTTTGGCTCGGTGAATATGCCAACATCCTGCTGATGTGCGCACTCTGCGCGATCCTGTTCTTCGGCGGATGGTTGCCTCCGGTCGAGTGGGAGCCGCTATACGCCGTACCGGGTTGGATCTGGCTGTTCGGGAAGATGTTCGTGTTCTTCTTCATCTTTAGCTGGACCTGGGGAACCGTGCCCCGGTACCGCTATGACCAATTGATGCGCCTTGGCTGGAAAGTGTTTCTGCCGCTGAGCCTGCTGTTCGTGGTTTTGATCTCAGGCTATCTCATGCTGACGAGGTACGCGCCGCTATGAGCATCTTTCTAGCTACAGCCGCAACCGCTGCAATGGCCGGCACGACATTCGATTGTCGTGCTGATACAGCCTATCTGACCATATTCGCACCTTCGGAGGAAGTTACTGCGGCGCATCGCGGCAACGTACTGACGCTCTACAAAGTTACCGGTGATGGCGAAGTGCTGGCAGCGGATCGCAAGATCGCTCAGGTCTTCGATGGGCTTCCGACGAGTCTGTACATCAAACTGACTGCAACCGATTTCGATGTCGAGCTCGACATCAGTGATGTCGATCTGGAGGCAGGCACCAGCGCCATCGCGATAAAGGGCACCATGCCCGACGGCGAAACAATGGAAGTCAAGGGCACATGCACCGTGGCCACAGCCAGCGAGAGCGAGGCATCATGAGCACTCTCACACACCTCATCAAATCGTTTACCCTGTGGGAAATCGTCAAGGCGCATATGCTGACCTTGAAGTACTTTTTCAAACCCAAGGTGACGATCAATTATCCGTTCGAAAAGAACCCGCTTAGCCCGCGTTTCCGCGGCGAGCATGCGCTGCGCCGCTATCCCAATGGGGAAGAGCGCTGCATCGCCTGTAAACTGTGCGAAGCGGTATGTCCGGCGCAAGCGATTACCATCGAGTCAGAACCGCGCGAGGACGGCAGCCGCCGCACCACGCGTTACGACATCGATATGACGAAATGCATCTATTGCGGTTTCTGTCAGGAAGCCTGCCCGGTTGATGCTATCGTCGAGGGACCGAACTTCGAATACGCAACCGAAACACGCGAAGAATTGCTGTACGACAAAGCAAAATTGTTGGCTAACGGGGACAAGTGGGAGCGGGCACTGGCCGCTAACCTTGAAGCCGATGCGCCGTACAGATAGGGGGCGCGCGCAACAATGATCCAGACACTCGCCTTTTACCTGTTCGCGCTTCTTGTGATCGCCAGTGGTGTGTTCACCATTACTTCGCGTAACCCGGTGCATTCCGTGCTGTGGCTCATCGTGGCATTCTTCAATGCGGCGGGCCTTATGGTCCTGGTCGGGGCGGAGTTTATCGCGATGCTGCTGGTCATCGTTTATGTCGGGGCGGTCGCGGTGTTATTCCTGTTTGTGGTGATGATGTTGAACATCGATTTCGCCGAAATGCGGGCCGGTTTCATCAAGAATTTCCCGCTGGGGATCGCGATTGCCCTGGTGCTGCTTGCCGAGCTGGTCTTGGGGATTGGTGCCTATCAGGCCGGCGCACTCGAACTCGGCGTCGCGGATGGTTCTGCCGCGCCGATGGTGGATGAAAGCAATATCACCTCGCTCGGTACGTTGCTCTACAGCAAATATATCTTCCTTTTCGAAGCAGCCGGTATCATCCTGCTGGTGGCGATGATTGGCGCGATTGTCCTCACGCTTGAAAAAAGCGCGGCAGATGTGCGTGGTCAGCAGGATATCGGCAAACAGAACCGCCGCCGGCCGGAAGACGCAACCGAAATGATGAACCCCGAAGTGGGCAAGGGGGTCGAGCTATGACCGATCTAGGCGGTATCGCTATCGAACACTTTATCGTCGTCAGCGCGATCCTGTTCGTGCTCGGCGTGCTCGGTATCTTCCTCAACCGGAAGAATGTGATTATCATTTTGATGGCTATCGAGCTGATCCTGCTCGCGGTGAACATTCAATTGGTGGCGTTCAGCGCCTTCCTGAATGATCTGACCGGGCAAGTGTTCGCTATGTTCGTGCTGACCGTTGCGGCGGCAGAGGCGGCTATCGGGCTTGCCATTCTCGTCATCTACTTCCGCGGCCGCGGCACTATCGCGGTCGACGATGTCAACCGGATGAAGGGATAAGCACCGGTGCTCCACACTTCGATCCTGCTTATCGTATTCCTGCCTTTGCTCGCAGCCATTGTTGGCGGGCTGGGTAACCGTGCGCTTGGCAACACTGTCGTCAAAGCGATAACGACCGGCTCGCTGTTCGTGTCGTGCGTGCTTAGCTGGCCGATCTTTCTCGGCTTCATTAGCGGAACCACCACGGCTGAAGTTGTTCCGGTTCTGCAATGGGTCCAATCAGGTAATCTGAGCTTTGATTGGGCGCTGCGGGTCGATACGCTCACAGCGGTCATGCTGGTGGTCATCACCACCGTGTCCGCGCTCGTGCACCTGTATAGCTGGGGCTATATGGACGAGGATCCGGATCAACCGCGCTTCTTCGCTTATCTCAGCCTGTTCACCTTCGCTATGTTGATGCTGGTGACCGCCGACAACCTCGTCCAGATGTTCTTTGGTTGGGAAGGGGTGGGCCTGGCGTCTTATCTGCTAATCGGATTCTGGTTCAAGAAGCCGACCGCCAACGCGGCGGCAATCAAAGCCTTCGTGGTCAACCGCGTGGGTGACCTTGGCTTTATGCTGGGTATCTTCGGCACATTCATTGTTTTTGGTACGACCAGCATTCCGGAAATTCTCGAAGCTGCACCTTCGATGAGCGGCGCGACTATCGGTTTCATGGGCTACCGCATGCACACGATGGATATTCTGTGCATCCTGCTGTTCATCGGTGCGATGGGTAAGTCGGCGCAGCTTGGTCTGCACACTTGGCTTCCAGACGCGATGGAAGGGCCGACACCCGTCTCTGCCCTGATCCACGCCGCTACGATGGTCACAGCGGGCGTATTCATGGTCTGCCGCCTCTCGCCAATGTTTGAAGCTGCTCCGATCGCTCTCGCGATGGTGACATTCGTCGGGGCCGCGACGTGTATTTTCGCGGCGACAATCGGAACGACGCAGTGGGACATCAAGCGGGTCATTGCGTACTCAACCTGCTCGCAGCTGGGATACATGTTCTTCGCTGCTGGCGTTGGAGCATACGGCGTCGCGATGTTCCACCTGTTCACGCACGCATTCTTCAAAGCGCTGTTGTTCCTAGGCGCCGGTTCAGTGATCCATGCGATGCATCACGAGCAAGACATGCGCTACTATGGCGGTCTGCGTAAAAAGATCCCGCTCACCTTCTGGGCGATGATGTTCGGAACATTGGCGATCACCGGTGTTGGCGTTTACCACCTTGGGGCTGGCTTTGCTGGATTCTGGTCGAAAGATGCCATTCTCGAGGTCGCCTTTGCGCGCGGCACTGGCCTTGGCACATTTGCCTTCTGGATGGGTGTGTTCGCGGCGCTTCTGACCAGCTTTTATAGCTGGCGTCTGATGTTCCTGACCTTCTGGGGCAAACCGCGCTGGATCGAGAGCGAGCATATCCAGCACAGCGTCCACAAGACACCTGAAGAAGCTGGCGAGGACACAACCGGCGGCTATCAACCGCATGAGAGCCCTGTGTCGATGCTGGTTCCGCTAGGCGTACTCTCGCTCGGCGCAATCTTCGCCGGACAAGTATTTGCGCCAAGCTTCCTCGATGATGCTGCGTTCTGGGGAAGCTCGATCTTCTACAACGCGAATTTGATCGATGCGATGCATGCTGTTCCGTACTGGGTGAAATATTCGGCCTTCGTGGTCATGCTGCTCGGCCTGTTCGGCGCCTGGCTGGCCTATATCAAGGACACCTCGATCCCAGGCAAGTTCGTGGACCAGTTCCGCTACGTGCACCGCTTCGTGTTCAACAAATGGTATTTCGACGAGCTCTATAACTTCCTGTTCGTCCGTCCCGCATTCTGGCTGGGCCGGAAATTCTGGATCATTGGTGATCAGGGTATCATCGACCGCTTTGGTCCGAATGGCGCGGCGTGGATCGTCCAAAAGGGCACCGTCGCGGCCAAGAAGATCCAGTCGGGCTATCTTAATTCTTATGCGCTGGTGATGATCCTCGGGGTTGTTGCTGCGATCACATGGGTGCTGATGTAATGGGCGGTTTCCCCATCCTTTCCGTGATGCTGGCCGTTCTGGCCGTGGCTGCGGTCGCGTGTCTGTTCGTTAAAGCGGAAACAGCGCGCGTCATCGCGCTGGCCGCGACGCTGATCGATTTGGCACTCGGCATTATGCTGTGGGTCAATTACGACATCGGCGGCGCGCAATGGCAGTTTACCGAGCGGGCAGAGCTGTTTGCCGGCTTTAGCTATGCGTTGGGTATCGACGGTATCGCGCTAATGCTGATCGTTCTGTCGGTATTCCTGATGCCGATCTGCATCCTCGCAAGTTGGGAATCGATCCAGAAGCGTGTGGGCGAATATATGGCCGCGTTCCTGTTTATGGAATTGCTGATGATCGGCGTGTTCGCCGCGCAGGATATGTTCCTGTTCTACATCTTCTTTGAGGCCGGACTGATCCCGATGTATCTGATCATCGGCATCTGGGGCGGCGATAACCGGATTTACGCCAGCTATAAATTCTTCCTCTACACGCTGCTCGGCTCGGTTCTGATGCTGGTCGCGATGCTGTGGATGGTGAATGAAGCGGGCACGACATACATCCCGACGCTGATGAATTACGACTTCGCGCCAGAGGCGCAGACGTGGCTATGGCTCGCATTTTTCGCCAGCTTCGCCGTGAAAATGCCCATGTGGCCGGTCCACACTTGGCTTCCCGATGCACACGTTCAGGCACCAACGGCCGGCTCGGTCATTCTGGCGGGCGTCCTGCTGAAGATGGGGGGCTATGGCTTCATCCGCTTCAGCCTTCCAATGTTCCCCGAGGCGTCCGCGCAATTTGTGTGGTTGATCTTCGGTCTGTCGATGGTGGCTGTGATTGTCACCAGCCTGATCGCGCTGGTCCAGCACGATATGAAGAAGCTGATCGCCTATAGCTCGGTCGCGCACATGGCCATCGTGACGGCTGGCCTGTTTGCGTTCAATGTGCAGGGTCTGGAAGGCGCAATGGTGATGATGCTGAGTCACGGCCTGGTATCGGGCGCATTGTTCCTGTGCGTGGGGATTATCTACGACCAGCTGCATACGCGCGAGATCGACCGGTATGGCGGCCTTGCGATCAACATGCCGAAATATGCGTTGTTCTTCTTGCTGTTCACGATGGCCAGTATCGGTCTGCCCGGCACCAGCGGCTTCGTTGCCGAGTTCCTCAGTCTCGCCGGTGTTTACAAAGTTTCGAGTCTGACGACCTTCGTGCTCACAACCGGCATTATCCTCGGCGCAGGTTACATGCTGTATCTCTATCGCCGTGTTGCTTTCGGTGAGCAGAAAAACGCTGACGCCGCTGCAATGAAAGACTTGTCTCTGCGTGAATGGATTATGCTGGGCCCGATTGCTGCGGCGGTGCTGTGGATGGGCGTCTATCCCGAAAGCTTCCTCGCGCCAATGCGTGCAGACATTGCTGCGCTTGATGCGCGCCTCGCTCGCGCCGCTCCTGAAGGGGATGCGAAATTGGTGATCGGTGAACCCAAAGAAGAGGCTGCCAACGCAATGCCTGAAATCGACAAGAAAGCAGAGGGAGCACACTGATGGACTTCCTGCTTTCATTCCAGTTGTCTGCGCCGGAAATCATTCTTTCGGTCGCGGGTTTAGCTCTGCTGATGGTGGCGGCCTTTGCCGGCAACAAATCAGCCAAAACGGTCACTTATCTCGCAATTGCTGCGCTCGTCGCGGCAAGCGCGGTCGTGATCGAGCTATTCACCAATGAAGCCCTGTCGCTAGGCGCCGATGCGTGGAGCGGTCTTTACCGGATGGACGCGTTCAGCAACTTCACCAAGCTGCTGATTTATCTCGCGACAATCGGCTGCTTGATCGTAACGCCCAAATTCTTCGATGCTAAGGGTGAATACCGCCCGGAATATCCGGTGCTGATGATCTTTGGCGCGGTGGGCATGGGGATCATGGTTTCCGCCGTCGATCTGATGACACTTTATATTGGCCTCGAAATGAGCAGCCTCTCATCTTACGTGTTGGCCAGTTATAGCCGTAGCGATGAACGCTCTGCGGAAGCAGGCCTGAAATATTTCGTCCTCGGCGCATTGGCGAGCGGTATTCTGCTTTATGGCATGAGTCTGGTGTATGGCTTCACCGGTTCCACAAGCTATCTCGGCATTCGCGCTGCTTTGGCGGACGGGATGGGAACGGGAGCGCTGTTTGGCGTGGTATTTGTCTTGGCTGGTCTGGCGTTCAAGATTGCCGCAGTACCTTTCCATATGTGGACGCCCGACGTTTACGAAGGCGCGCCGACTCCGGTTACCGCATTTTTCGCAACCGCACCCAAGGTAGCAGCTGTCGCCATCTTAATGCGAATCGCTCTCGATCCGTTCGGCGCGCAGTCTACTGCATGGCAGCAGATCATTATTTTCGCTGCCTTGGCCTCCATAGTCGTGGGTGCACTGGGCGCGATCGGACAAGAGAATATCAAACGCTTGCTGGCCTACAGCTCGATCAACAATGTTGGGTTTATTCTTATTGGTTTGGCAGTCGCAACTGAGGCCGGGGCAAGCGCGATGCTGGTCTACCTTGCTATCTACGTCTTTATGGCCCTGGGCAGCTTTGTCGCGCTGCTGATGCTACGCGACCGCGATGGCAACCAGCTTGAGACTTTTGCCGATATCTCTGGACTGTCGAGCACGCGGCCAATGCTGGCATTGTGCATCCTGCTGTTGATGTTCAGTTTGGCAGGCATACCGCCGCTGCTTGGTTTCTGGGGCAAGTTTGTGATTTTCCAGGCAGCGGTTGAAGCTGATTTGATCCTGCTCGCAACACTCGGGATCGCGGCCAGCGTTATTGGTGCGTTTTACTACATCAAGTTCATCAAAGTGATGTATTTCGATGAACCTGCTGATGTCGTTGTTGAGAGCAACAGCCCTGCGCGTTGGGCCGTGTTAAGCCTCGCTACTCTGGTGATTTCGCCGCTTGGTTATTTGCTGACAATATGGCTTGGCCAGCTTGCGGATCGCGCTGCGTCGGCGATGTTCTTCGTCATTTGATCGAGTACATCCTAGAAACCGGATCGACCAACGATGATCTCGCTGCCCGTTTGAGCAGCGGCGAGCGCGTTTCCGAGGGAGACTGGCTGGTTGCCGACCGCCAGACGTCCGGTAGAGGCAGACAAGGGCGTGAGTGGTTTGATGGCTCTGGCAACTTTATGGGCTCGACCGTCGTCAATGTCTCTCAGTCCGATCCGCCTGCTTCGACTCTGGCATTGCTGACGGGGCTGGCTACTTATGAGGCGTGTTTGGCGCTGGTTCCTGATCCCCAAGCACTTTCCCTCAAATGGCCAAACGACTTGCTGATAGGCCGCGCAAAACTGGCAGGCATACTACTCGAAGGGCAAGGGTCGGCGGTAATCGCCGGTATCGGCGTAAATCTCGCCGCCGCACCCGATTTGCCAGATCGAGAGACAGTATCTTTAACTAAGTTTGGTCCTGCACCCGCCCGCGACAGCTTTACGGAAAAACTCGCCGCCCAGTTTGATACCGAGCTTGAGCGTTGGCGGACCTATGGCTTGGAGCCGCTGCTACGGCGTTGGATCAATGCGGCACATCCGCTTGGCACACCTCTGACTTTCCACGAAACCGGCGCAACGATCCAATCAGGTAAATTTGCCGGTCTTGCTGATGACGGTTCTCTGCTACTGCGCTTGGCGGATGGTTCGACCCGTGCCATCCACGCTGGCGACGTGATGCTGGCCTAGAAATATTGGCCTAAAGATATTGGCCTGAAGGAACGAATTATGCTGCTCGCAGCCGATGTCGGAAATACTAATGTTGTCTTCGCTCTGTTTGATCGAGACGAAATCAAGGCGCGCTGGCGGATCGCCACCGACCCGCGGCGTACGGGCGACGAATATGCGGTTTGGCTTATCCAATTGATGAAGATTGAGGGTTTCAAGAAGGAAGATGTCACACAGATCATCTTCGCTTCGGTTGTACCGCGTGCTGACCACAATCTGACTGTACTTTCAAAGAAGTATTTCGGTTTGACACCGTTGATTGCAGGCAAGGGCAATGCAGCATGGGGCTTTGAAATTGATGTCGACCACCCGGAATCACTCGGAGCCGACCGCGCGCTGAACTGCGTTGCGGCGCATGAAAAGTATGAGGGGGACCTGATCGTCGTGGATTTCGGTACTGCGACCAAATTTGAAGCGCTTGATTTCAATGGCACGTACAAAGGCGGAATCATCGCTCCGGGTATCAACCTGTCGCTTGACGCGCTGGTGGGCAAAACTGCCAAACTACCGCGAATCGCGATCAAGGCACCCGATACCAAGAGCGTGATTGGTCGGAACACAGAGGATCAAATGCTAATTGGCGTGTTCTGGGGCTATGTTGCGATGATGGAAGGCTTGATCCAGAAGATGCGCGATGAAATCGGACGGCCTGCCAAAGTCGTGGCCACAGGCGGCCTTGCGATCCTGTTCGATGACAACACGGAGATTTTCGATGTGGTTGATGCCGACCTGACTATTCAAGGGCTGGCAATTCTCGCCAATCGGGCAGTTTCGTGAAGAAAGATTACACCCCTGAAAGCGAGCTGCTTTTTCTTGCGCTCGGCGGCTCCGGCGAGATCGGAATGAACGTCAACCTTTATGGCTGCGATGGCCAGTGGTTGATGGTCGACTTGGGCATGACATTTTCCGGCAATGAATATCCTGGGGTCGATCTGGTTTTTGCCGATCTGGAATTTATCGAAGACCGGCTTGATGATCTGGCAGGCATTGTCCTGACACATGCACATGAGGATCATATCGGCGCTATCCCCTATTTCGCCGCCGATTTGGGCGTACCCTTATATGCCACACCGTTCACTGCCGAACTGATACGCCGTAAGCTACAAGAGGCGGGCATTTCCAATCAAGTCGAGCTTAACGTCGTTGAGGGTACTGATAGCTTCACTGTAGGCCCATTTGATATTGGCTATGTTCCGCTCGCGCATTCGATCGCCGAGGGCAACGCACTTGTGATCGATACGCCCTATGGCCGGATATTCCATACCGGTGATTGGAAGCTCGACGAAGATCCCATCATCGGTGAGCCCACAACAGTCGAGGAACTGACCCAGATTGGTGACGAGGGTGTCCTCGCGATGGTCTGCGATTCCACCAATGTGTTCAATCCAAAGCCCAGCGGGTCCGAAGGTGCAGTTTACCAAGGCCTTATGGAAGAAGTCGGCAAGCATGCGGGCAAACGTGTCCTGGTCACCACGTTTGCCTCCAATGTCGCGCGTCTGCAAACGTTGGGCGAAGTCGCGAAAGCGCATGGACGACAAATATGTGTTGCTGGCCGGTCACTGGACCGCATCCTCGAAGTCTCGCAATCGCATGGCTATTTGCTTGATTTCCCAGATCCGGTGGATTTCGACACCGCGATGAGCCTCCCACGTGGCGATGTGATGATTGTCGCGACCGGAGGGCAGGGCGAACCGCGCGCTGCGCTTTCCCGCATTGCCGAATCCAACCACCGACTTGAGCTAGTCAGCGGCGATGTTGTGCTGTTTTCCAGTCGCCAGATCCCCGGCAACGAGATTTCGATTGGAAAAATCCAGAACAAGCTTGCGGATCGCGGGATAGTAATGGTCACTGACCGGCAGAGCGAGATTCACGTATCGGGCCACCCTGGGCGGCCCGAGCTAGAGGAAATGTACTCTTGGTTGAGGCCAGACGTGCTCATTCCTGTGCACGGCGAAATCCGGCACATGCAGGAGCAAGTAAGAGTTGGAAAAGCTGCGGGAATACCGGAGAATATTTTCCAGAAGAATGGCGACATCGTACGCCTTGCTCCGGGCAAGCCAAGCCGGGTAGCGCAAGTGCATACAGGTAGGCTCGTGCTCGATGGTGATATCATCGTTCCCGCTGATGGCGAGTCCATCACGATGCGGAGGCGGATCGCCTTTAATGGCGCGATTGTTGTTGCGCTGGATACGAAAGGCAGGGCGAGCATCGAATGCTTTGGATTGCCTCTCGATGAAGATTATGACGACTTTGTGAGTGAGACGAGAGCCGATATAGAGAAAGCGCTCAAGCGCCTCAAAGGCAGTGATCGCAAGGATGGCAATATCATTGCGGAGGCTACCCGCTTGGCGACGCGCCGCGCAGCGCAGCGCTGGAGCGGTAAAAAGCCGCAGGTCAGAGTTATTCTGGTGGCAGAGTAAGAAAAATGAAGATCACATCAATCGTCGCAATCTATGCGCTGGTATGGGTTATGACCGCCTTCGTCATGCTGCCTTTCGGCGTCAAAACACATGACGAAGCTGGTATCCCCAAAGTGCCAGGTCAGGCGGATAGTGCGCCAGCAAATTTCCAACCAGGGCGCCATGCACTGCGCGCGACAATCATCGCCGCTTTTCTGACGGCGCTCTATATCGCGAATTATACCTACGGGTGGGTTGGGGCCGACACGATCAACATGTTCGAAGACTTGCTGGCTGAGCCTTCATAAATTTACTCGCGC
This sequence comes from Pontixanthobacter aestiaquae, assembly GCF_009827455.1. Taxonomy (NCBI): domain Bacteria; kingdom Pseudomonadati; phylum Pseudomonadota; class Alphaproteobacteria; order Sphingomonadales; family Erythrobacteraceae; genus Pontixanthobacter; species Pontixanthobacter aestiaquae. The sequence continues at coordinate 2,059,981 of NZ_WTYZ01000001.1, read as the reverse complement.
AAGCGTTCGATCGCCTGCGCCAATGCGACATAGAGTTTACCCATATCCGAACTGAGCAGCGTCACGCTCAACGCATTGCCGTCTCGTGTAGAAAGCATGCTGCGCAGCATGCTCTCGAAATCATGGATATAACGGCTGACATTCTCGCGGAATTCCGGATCGTCGTCGTATACTTCGGCGATATCGCGCGCCTCTCTGTTATCGAGCAGACTTACCGCGCGGCGAGTGAAGATACCGCGATCTCCGCGCAGATATGATGCCCAAGCCGTGTCAGTGACATCGCTCGACATCGCTTTGGAAATGTCGATTGCGTTCGAGTTCAGGCTCTCGGTGATGAGTGCCATACGCCGTGCGAAATCATTACCCACTTGTTCCTCCGCCTGTTCACGCGCTCTTGAAACGCGCGTTTCGAGATTGGAGGCAAGTTCGTTGACCTTGGATAGCTGATCGCGCAGCTGGATCGCGGCATCACGGCTGACACCGCTCGCTCTGGCCGCGGACTCCTCGAGCCTGCTGATCGACTCTTGCGAAGCGCTATGCAGTGTCCTGTCGAGTATTTCGCCCGCATCCTTGGCAAGCTTGCTAGCAACAAACTCCACGCTTTCTTTCAGACCTGCCTCAATAGTCGATGGTGCGTTTCGAGCGGCTTCCTCAAGCGCCGAGATCGCCTCGCGCAATTGATCCTGTGCTTTGGACGACAGCAATTCGCTTTCGCCGTTCAATTTGGACAGGTCATTGGTCAATAAAGTGATCGCTTCATGCGTTGCAGCGTTCGAGCCTGCAATCCGGTCGCGCAACGCGTCAACCTGTTCAATCGACGCATGACTGGTTGATTGCGCGGACAGGACATATTCAGAGAGTTCCTGGCTCTTATCACCTGCTTGGCCGATAATGCCTTTCAGTCCCTCGGCCTGATCGCGAATCTCGCTAAGACGGTTCTCGGCTGTTGTCAGCGCTTCGGGCAGTTCGACGCCGCTATGCTGCGCACTTGCCTGGATAAGCTCCAGCAGGCGGACGCTTGCTTCGGTTAGGTCCTTCACTGCAGCGTCAGTGGCGTCAATGGCTTCCCGGCTATTGTCGAATGTCGAGACTAACTGCTCCGTACTACGCACAATACTTTCTTCTGTACGCTCGCCAAGGTCAGAGATCGCAACCAGTGACTTACGCAACGTGTCGATCCGAGCAGCAATTGCTTCGCTGCGTCCCGCCAGCAATTCGGATTGGCTTTCCTGTGCCTCACGGCGCGCCGCAATTTCACTGTCGAGCGTTTCCAAGCGCGCGGTCAAAGACTGGATTGCAGCTTCTTCATTTTCGCCAAGCGTCGCCAGTCGCGCTTCGACTTGCTCGACCAGCTTGCCATCGCGCTGCATGATATGGGCGTCGACGGCTTCGGCTTCGACTCGCAGTGCCTCAAGTTTGGCATTTGCAGAGGCAAGGGCTGCCTCATCAATATTCTGGATTTCAACGATAGCTTCGTTGAGTTGCTGTTTCAGTGTGACAATCCGACCCTGCCAACTTTCAAGGGCATTGGTTTCGCTCTCCTGCACCGAATTGCTGACAGTATTTGCCTCTTCGCGCATCGCGGTTAGGCGCGCGCGGAGAGAGCGGAGAGCCTCCTCTTCCTCAAGGTCCAAACCTTCGCGTGATTTGGCGAACTCGTCGGCCAAGGCTTGTGCGCGGCGACGCATCGCTGCCAAGGCTTCTACTTCTCGTCCGTCTAGTTCGGTGCGGAATTCGTCGCTTTTCTCGCGCAGGGCGGCGAAGCGGGTTTCTGCGAGATCTTCCATCTCCTCCGTCTGATTTTCGAATGTGGTAAGAGCGGCCTCGATTTTGGTCTGGATGGAGTCGACTTGGGTTTCGCTCGCCTTGCCGAAGTCATTCAGCCGCTGGAACCCGGCGACGAGTTCAGCAATTTGATCATTGGCAGTGCGACCAGCCGTACCGATCTGATTGGATACGTCTTTGGCGGAATTGGCGACAACCGGCAGATCGTCCCGCAGTTTGCTCATATTATCCAGTGCAGTGGCGCTTACACTTGCGATGGCGTCCACTTGGTGGCCATTGTCTACAATAAGAGTTTGCAAGTGGCCGGCATGTTCCGACAAGCGCTCGCTTGCGACGCGCCCCAGCGACTCGAGTTCGAGTGATTGAGAACCGAGAAACTCTCTCGCCAAACTCAATTCGCGGTTTACCGTTGTCAGCCGCTGTTCGAGCAGCGCCGATTCTTCGGACAGCATATGTGCCGTGGCACCAAACTTGGACGCTTCACGAGTGCTGTTCCGCATAGCCAGCAGCCAAAGTGAAACAATCAACAGGGTAGGGATAGCCCAGCTGGTGATCCACCCCGTCCATTGTTGCGGCGTACCGCCGGCGAGTATCTCTGCCTGATGGGCCCAACCAAAGAACCCCGTCCAACCTGCGAGGGTCAGCACTGCAAGTGTTGGCGCAATCCACTGGAAACTCAGTTGCTTAGGTCCCTCATCATCCCAATCGTCGTCATATTCGTCGGTCAGGGAAAGTGTGTCGTCGGCACCCTCGGATGCGGTTTCAATCTGCGCTTCTTGCGCGTCTTCTGGGCCTATCGCCCGGATGTTTGGTCCCCCGGTCATGAGAGGAATCTACCATGTTTTCGACCGGGCGAAACCACATTTTAACTTTCAACAACCTATTTGATGAGGTGATGTTGTATGAAAACGGCACTCTTGATGCGACTTTCGCTGCGGCGGCAGGCGAAGATCCTGCGCTAATGGCGGAACTACGTCATGCATTTGCAGAGAGTGTAGAGCGTCAAATTGACCTGCTGAAGCGCGCACGGTGCGACGGAAATTGGGAAATGGCAGCGCTCCGTTTGAAAGGCTTAGCCGCCAGCTTTCATGCTGATGAACTTATCAAACTATCCGTGGCTGCTTTGGAATCTGCTCCCGGTGAACCAACCGTCGTTCGTAAGATCGAGGCATTTTATCAGGACTTTGTTGCGTAGCATTATACATCGCCGGGTGAAGGGCCTGATATCGGCGCTTGGCACCTCTCCAGTCACGGCTTAGACAGTTGCTCCGTTTGAAGGAGCATGCTGGTGCGGGTCGCACTCTTATCATCAGTCGAAAGTTTGTCCGGATCGGAGGGAAAGCTGCGCGCTTTTGCCCGTATCGGTGGGCAACCCGCTTTGCGGCGGCAAGTCGATTTCGCGATTGCGGTCGGTTGCGAGCAAATTGCGTGTCTGTCCGACGGTCTTCATCGAGAACTTGTCGAGCTGCAACAGGCGGTTGAAAAATCCGGAGCTCAGTTCCAAGTCATTCGCGACGCGCGGCCACTGTCCGGCTTAGTGAAGGCTGCCGACGAGTTGCTCGTCATTGCCGACGGGCTCGCATTTGATGAGGATTTAGCTGCCGAACATCTGGATGGTGGGAAAACCGTTCTCACCTTAACTGCTGAGAAAGCCATACCTGAGGGTTTCGAACGAATTGATCGTGAATTTGCGTGGGCTGGCATCATGCTGGCAAATGGCTCGCTTGTCGAAAGGTTGGCGGAAATGCCTTCCGATGTCGATCCGCAATCCAGTTTACTTCGTCTCGCGCTCCAGTCAGGCACCAAAACTGGTGCCGTTCCGGATAGCGCCGTGTCCGATCATCGCTGGACTGTCTTACGAAATCGCAATGTATTACAAGCGTTTGAAGTCAACTGGCTGAACGGCGCTTTCAGTCCTGCAAGACCGATAGCACCTGTTAGCGCTCTTGCGGATTATGCAGGTTTGGCAGTGCTGAAAAGGCACTCCCATCCTATCAAAGCTGCCCGGGCGGCAGGCGGTTTAGGATATGCGTTGGCCGCAATTGCGCTTCTGTCTGGCTATTTCGGTTATGCTGCAGTCGGCTTTGTGCTTGCAGCCATTGCGGCGTTTGCGTTTCGCTTTGGTAGCGCGATTTTCAGCATTTTGAATGGGCGTGTCGCCCGGACAGGTGCTCGTCGGGTGTTGAAGGTGTTGCCTGGGCTGTTGCTTGAAGCCGCACTCATTGCGTTGGCCTGGTATTCAGTCGAGGCCAGTGAGCGGGTGCCAGCCCTGTTTGCAATCGTGATTCTTCTGGCGTTGCTGCGACTTGCGGCGGAATGGCAGCGCACACATGGCTTTCCAGAAATGCGCGATATGTTTGAAGATCGCGGCGTTATTGGCATAATATTGGCCATTGGTGTGCTGGTGGGGCAGTTAGTGCCTGTTATTCAGGTGTTTGCCGCACTTGTGATGTTGGTGCTCTTGTTTCAAACTTACTCGTCGAGGATAACGCGGGCTTAACCATGCTGCGGTAAAGGCGGGGGATGGACGAGACGGCGATGAACCAGACAGCTCAAATACCGGTGGAGACGATCCTGCGTGAAGAGCTCGCGCATGGCGATACTGCGCTTGGTACTGTTGCGCCGATCTTGGGTCATTTGGTCGTTAGTCCAGACAACACTTTGTTCAGTGACGAGATTGTAGCGCAGGTGCGGGGAATGGCCTCCAGCGTGGCCGGTCAGATGCTCAGCGCACAGGGTCGCGAAGCCGGTGTCAATGATTTGCCTGCGTTTGTTGAAGAGCATTGCGAAGAGCTAATCGGTCATCTGCTTACCAATGCCGGCTTCCTGTCCCATTGCCATGCTCTGTCGATTGAGCGTCAGCTGGCACAGCGTCTCCATGATCGCAGTGCAATTGACGTGGTTCTCTCGCCATTACTGCAGGCACTGATCGCGTCCGATGATCCGGATGTATCTAGCAACGCGATGGCCGTGCTGACAGCGCAGGCGCGGTTTATCCAGCAGCAAGGTCGGATGGAGTTGCCACTTAAGGAATTGCCCGGCGATCTTTTCCACGCTGCAGTTCTGACATGGCGCACTCATGCGGGTGAGGGCCTTGATGAGATTACTGCCGCTGCCGAGATGCGTCTGCGCGCCGAATACGATGAGGGGGCTGGGCGACTTGGTTTGATGTCACGCTTGGTTGCCGGTTTGGGCAACGGTGTGTTGGCCGCATTGTCGATCTCGCATGCTGGCGTTGCCATCTTCCTAACCGCTTTGGGAGCCTGTTCGCAGCAGGAGCGTGACCTTGTTGTGCAGTCGACCAATGACCGGCAGCTTGGGCGGCTCGCATTGGGATTACGCGCTGGCGGGCTAAAGCCGAAAGAGATTGAAGAGCAGTTTGTGGTCATTCATCCGAATGTCGCGTTGCCGGAAGGCTTCGACTTACTCCGCCGTGATCGTGCAGCAGAGATATTGGCCACCTCTAGCGGTTTGGCGGCGAGTTGATACGATGGCATCCCTTTCTGGATCTTTTTTGGCACGCGCACGCACTGACGCAGCAAACGTACTTGTCGAGTCACAAGAGCCATTGGCGACGCTACAGCAGCGTTGCGGTGGGGTCATTCCCGGGGAAATTGCCATTCCGGAACTACGCGACCTGATCCTAAAGGTTCAGGAATCAGGATTGCGACTGGCGCGGACAATAAGCGCTTTTGACGGTGAGGAAATGATTACCGCATGGGTCGAAGCAACGCCGACTGGCCGCGAGGAAGGCGGCTGCTTTATAGGTGTGGCAAGCTGGCAGACAGCACCAATACCTGACTCTTCCGAAGCGGCAGAGATCGCACGCAAGCGTGATGTTGATCAATCGGTCGCTGAATTGACTGCGCGGCTAGACGCCAAGCAAGGCGTATTGACAGTTGAGAGCGAGGCGCGCGATCTTGCCGATTTGACGGCGCGGATGCGACAGGCACGCGGCCATCCGTGGACCGAATTTGTCACCTTTCCGGGGAATAGCCACGAACAACCGCTGCACTGGCGTCTGCTTGATGGTGCGGAGTGTCATGTCGAAGGGTCCGAACGTGTTTGGACTGCAAGCCTGATCCCGTTAGGCCAGCCGGAACCGGGTAGTAGTGGGTTCGATCTCTATCTTGTGCCGAACCGCCCCTTGGTTGATCGGCGCAAAGCAAGTACGGCACCGAAGCCGGAGACGATGCACTCCATCGGGCGAGATCTGTCGCCTGTGCTGCGCCAGCCAATTGCGCGGATTATCGCCAACGCAGAAACGATCCGTTCTAAGATGGCCGGTCCGCTTGCCGAGGCATATAGTAACTACGCTTCCGATATTGCCGATGCAGGGCAGCATTTGATGGCTCTCATCGAAGATCTCTCCGATCTGGAAGTTGTCGAGGCCGCGAGTTTTACAACAGCGCCCGATCAGATCGACGCTGCGGATGTCGCGCGGCGTGCCGTAGGGATATTGAACGTCCGTGCTCAAGAAAATCAGATCGAGTTGATTGCGCCTAGTGTGGATGAAACAGTGCCTGCGACTGCCGAATTCCGCCGCGTGCTACAAATCCTGCTCAACTTGTTGACCAATGCAATCCGTTACTCGCCCAACGGTTCTAGCGTCGAGATTGCCGTAAACCAGTCAGCCGCAGGAGCGCGAATAACGGTTACCGACCAGGGCAACGGTCTTACTGAGGACCAGCAAGAAGTGGTGTTCGAGAAATTCGAACGGCTTGGCCGTACCGGTGACGGCGGGTCCGGGCTTGGCCTCTATATTTCGCGCCGGATTGCCCGTGCAATGGGGGGGGACCTAACAGTAAAAAGCGCGCCCGATCAGGGAGCGCGCTTTATACTCGATCTACCACCTGCCGAAGCAAGCGAATAGATATTATCGTTTGTCGACAGGCACGTAATCGCGCTGCGTCGGGCCAGTGTAGAGCTGACGCGGACGCCCGATAACCTGACCAGGATCGGAAATCATTTCATTCCACTGCGCGACCCAGCCAACCGTGCGGGCGAGGGCGAAAAGTGCGGTGAACATCGTAGTTGGGAAGCCGATAGATGACAGGATGATGCCGGAATAGAAGTCCACATTCGGGAACAGCTTCTTCTCTTTGAAGTAGTCATCGTTCAGCGCCAGCTCTTCCAAGCGCAACGCCGTCTCGAAAACCGGATCATTCACGTTCAGCGCATCGAACACTTCGCGCAAGGTCTTCTGCATCACGGTCGCGCGCGGATCGTAGTTTTTGTACACGCGGTGACCGAAGCCCATCAGACGGAACGGATCGTTTTTGTCCTTGGCGCGCTCGATATAGTGCGGAATGCGGTCCGGAGAGCCGATTTCCTGCAACATGTTGAGAGCCGCTTCATTGGCGCCGCCATGCGCTGGTCCCCAAAGGCAAGCGATGCCGGCAGCGGTACAGGCAAACGGGTTCGCGCCCGAAGAGCCCGCAAGACGTACGGTTGATGTCGAGGCATTTTGCTCGTGATCGGCATGGAGGATGAAAATCCGGTCCATCGCCTTCTCGATCGCAGGGTGCACTTCGTAAGGCTCAGCCGGCACGCCAAAGGTCATGCGCAGGAAATTACCGGTGTAGCTCAGCGAGTTGTCTGGCTGCATCATAGGCTGGCCGATAGAGTACTTGTACGCCATTGCCGCAATTGTGGGCATCTTGGCAATCAAGCGATGACTGGATATAGTCCGGTGCTCTGGGTCCGAAATATCGGTGCTGTCGTGGTAAAACGCAGATAGGGCGCCTACGACACCGCACATAATCGCCATCGGATGGGCGTCACGGCGGAAGCCCTGATAGAATTGGCGCAGCTGGTCATGCAGCATCGTGTGGCGGGTGATTGTGTTGTCAAAATCGGCGAGTTCATCGCCGCTAGGCAGTTCGCCATTCAGCAGCAGATAGGCGACTTCCATAAAGCTGGAATGCTCGGCCAATTGCCCGATAGGATAGCCGCGGTGCAGCAGCACGCCCTCATTGCCATCGATATAGGTTAGAGCGCTTTCGCAGCTCGCTGTCGATTTATAGCCAGGGTCGAATGTGAAAGCGCCCGTTTGACCATATAGCTTACGGATATCAATTACATCGGGGCCAACGCTACCTTGCAGTACGGGATAATCGTGATCGTTTCCGTTCAGCGTCAGCTTTGCCTGTTCATCCGCCAAGTTCATTCTCCTTTGCCAGGTTTAATCGTGCGCCCGTCAGTCCTGACTTGGCGAAACTGCCTGCGCGTCAATTCGCGCAAGAGCCTCGTCTCGTCCCAAAAGGACCAGCACATCGAAAATCCCGGGTGACGTTGTCGTTCCGGTTAGCGCGGCTCGCATTGGCTGCGCCAGTTTGCCGAAGCCCAGTTCGAGCTCCTCTGCAAGTGCCTTCGTAGTGGCTTCGAGAGCCTCAATTGTCCAGCTATTTTCTGCCTTCAATCGGTTGGAGATTGCCGAAAGTAGCGCTTTCCCGTCATCAGTCAGTAATTTTGCTGCTTTGTCAGTCATTGTGAGTGGTATTTTCGCAAATAGGAAGCCTGCGCCATCAACCAGTTCATCAATGTTCTTAGCACGTGTTTTCATGACCGGCATAGCCTGCTCGAGCAATGCAATGTCAGCGTCGTCGCCCAACTTGCCTGCCACCATCTTGGCCAAGCGGGCATCATCAGCTTCGCGAATATAGTGACCGTTCAGGTTCTCGAGTTTCTTAATGTCGAAGCGGGAAGGGCTTTTCCCGACGCCATCAAGACTGAACAGCTCAATGGCTTCATCCCGCGTGATTTCCTCTCTATCGCCGTGACCCCAGCCGAGCCGAAGCAAATAATTGAACAACGCTTCGGGCAATATGCCCATGTCATCGCGATAGGCTTCGACCCCCAACGCGCCGTGCCGTTTGGACAACTTCGTGCCGTCGCTACCATGGATTAGCGGGATGTGCGCGTAAGTCGGGTCGCTCCAGCCGCCTTCAATCGCATCCATTGCTCGGTAAATCGGCAGTTGGCGAAAGGCGTTGTTTAGATGGTCATCGCCGCGAATGATGTGTGTGCAACCCATATCATGATCGTCGACTACAGCAGCTAGCATGTAAGTCGGCGTGCCATCGGCGCGAAGGATGATGTAGTCGTCAATTTCCTCGTTGCGGACGGTCACGGGGCCTTGGACAAGGTCCTCAATCGCAGTTTCGCCATCGGTTGGTGTCTTTAGCCGGACTGCGAAAGATGCGCCCTCGGATGCCTCTGATGGGTCCCGGTCACGCCACCGCCCATCATAACGCATGGGTTGTTTGTTCGCGCGTTGCTCCGCGCGCATTGCTTCTAGTTCCTCCGGTGTAGCATAGCAGCGATAGGCGTGCCCATTATCGAGCAGGATTTGGGCTACCTCGGCATGGCGGTTGGCTTGTCGTGATTGGAACGTGGGATCCTCGTCATAGTCCAAACCAAGCCAGTCCAAACCGTCAAGAATTGCATCAATCGCTTCTTGGGTTGAACGCTTTCGATCTGTATCTTCAATACGCAACAACGCCTTTCCGCCATGATGGCGAGAGAAAAGCCAATTAAAAAGTGCCGTCCGTGCGCCGCCAATATGGAGAAACCCGGTCGGCGACGGGGCAAAGCGTGTGACAACTTTTTGATCGGTTGCGGCTCTATTGCTTGCCATAAGTATTCGTTTCCTATCCAATAGTCCTCATGGCCAATAGTGACGCAATTGTGCCCCTTTCTGATGGGCAGGATAATACGTCAAATAGCGCCTCGGACGAGGATTATGCTGCGGTGCAGCGCACTTGGCGTGTCACACCGCAATTGTCCAGTATTGCCGACGGAATCAATCGCTTCCTAGGCGCATCTGGTTTCGACAAAGGGCCGTGGCTTGCTGTGTCATTTGCAGGAGGCATTACGGCTTGGTTTGCGCTGGATAGTCCTTGGCAATGGGCCGCTATGATCGGCGCATGCTCGCTGGCGGTGTTGGCGAGCTTTGCGATGTTTGGGCGCAATGGTGGACGGATCGAGTTTGGCAGGGCCATCATTGCGGTGAGCGTTATGGTCGCAATGGGGGTAACAGTTATCTGGACCCGGTCGGAAATTGTTGGCGCAGAGGCGATTGAACATCCTCAGGTAAGAGTTCTGCAAGCACGTATCTTGGCGCGGGAAGAACAGCCAGCCAGAGACCGAATCCGGCTGATCCTTGCTTATCGCGATGCGGAGGTTGGTGTCGCTCGAAAGGTTCGCGTTAATGTACCCGACGATAAGGACGTAACTGGATTGTCCGAGGGCGCGATTGTCCGCTTGCGTGCACGCCTGATGCCGCCAGCGTCACCGATGTTGCCGGGAGCATACAATTTTGCGCGCTCCGCCTGGTTTCAAGGATTTGCGGCCACTGGATCGGTTTTGGGCGAGGTTGAGATCGTCGAGCCCGCGGTAACGGAAGAGGCGCTGGCGTCGACGCAGCGCGCGTTAGCGGGTCACGTTCGCAGTCAGCTTGGCGGGTCAGCGGGTTCCATTGCTGCCGCATTGGCCAGTGGTGATCGCGGCGGCATCAGCGACGCCGATGAAGAAGCAATGCGGGATGCTGGTCTGACACATTTGCTATCCATCAGCGGTTTGCACGTCAGTGCGGTGATCGCGGCGGCTTATCTGCTCGCGATAAAGCTACTCGCATTGTGGCAATGGCTGGCACTGAGAGTTCGACTACCCTTGGTTGCTGCTGGCGTCGCGGCACTGGCAGGCGTCGGATATACTCTTCTAACTGGCGCAGAAGTGCCGACGGTTCGCAGCTGCGTCGGAGCGATATTGGTTCTGATAGCTTTGGCTTTGGGCCGTGAGGCGTTATCGCTGCGAATGGTGGCCGTGGCGGCGATGTTCGTATTGTTCCTGTGGCCAGAGTCGCTTGTAGGGCCAAGTTTTCAAATGAGCTTCGCTGCCGTGCTCGCAATCGTAGCTCTCCACAATGCGGAGCCAGTGCGGCGATTCTTGGCGCCTCGAGAGGAAAGCTGGGCGTCGCGGCTAGGACGGCGGACATTGATGTTGCTCATCACTGGTTTTGTTATCGAAATCGCCTTGATGCCGATTGTGCTGTTCCATTTTCATAGGGCAGGCGTTTACGGTGCTTTCGCGAATGTGATTGGTATTCCGCTCACCACCTTTGCTTCGATGCCGCTTATCGCTCTGTCGCTGCTTGCCGACCTTGTCGGGCTTGGCGCGCCGCTTTGGTGGCTGACAGGAAAGTCTCTCGATCTGTTGATTGGCATCGCGCATTTCACCGCTGATCAGCCCGGGGCCGTGAAGTTAATGCCCGAAATGGGCGGAGCGATCTTTGCGTTGTTTGTGGTGGGCGGACTGTGGATCGGATTATGGCGCGGACGGATCCGACTGCTCGGTTTTGTTCCGGCAGCAGTCGCAACAATATTGTTTCTCATTAAACCAGCACCCGATATCTTGATTTCGGGTGACGGGCGGCATGTTGGTATTGCGGTCGAGAGCAAGGAACTTCTTGTTCTTCGGGAAAGCCGGAGCGACTACGCGCGCGACAATCTACTGGAACTAGCCGGAATGGACGGCACGCCTATTCCGTTGGAGCAATGGCCTGATGCGTCATGTAGTGCGGATTTTTGCACCATTCCGCTCCGGCGCGATGGTCGGGATTGGCAGGTACTGATGGCACGAAGTAGCAACCGCGTAGAAATGCGTGCCTTGGCCGCAGCGTGTGACCGTGCGGATATCGTAGTTGCCGACCGCTATTTACCGCGGTCCTGCCAACCGAGATGGCTCAAAGCCGATCGCAACTTGCTGGACAAAACCGGGGGTCTAACAATCAATCTATCCGATGAAAGCTTTAACGCCGTTGCTGACTCTCAAGGAGAGCATGGATGGTGGCGCGCGGAGCATCGCTAAACGCCCCGCGCATCGAAATTTAGTTGTATCGCCGCAGAAGACCAGCAAGTTTACCCTGAACTTCCACCTGATCAGGCTGATAGACCTGTGCAGAATAACTCGCATTTGCAGGATCGAGGCGAACCATCGAACCATCGCGGTGCAGATATTTTAGCGTGGCTTCTTCATTGTCGACCAGCGCAACAACAATCTCGCCATCGCGGGCAGTCGTCGTTCGCTTGATCAACGCAAAGTCGCCATCGAAGATTCCGGCTTCGATCATCGAATCGCCTGATACTTCTAGCGCATAGTGATCGCCGGGGCCGAGAAGGGCAGCCGGAACGGGCAGACTGCTTTGCCCTTCAAGCGCTTCAATAGGTGCACCTGCAGCGATGCGACCGTGCAAAGGAAGCTCAATCACATCGTTTGCCGGCTCGAGCTGAGCCACCGGTGGTGTCGTTGTCCGAGCTACCACATCATTGGCTGGCTTCGCAGTCGTGCCTGGTAGCACATCCTCTGGATTTTTGAGAACTTCCAGCGCACGCGCGCGGTTGGGCAAGCGGCGGATAAAACCACGCTCTTCCAGCGCAGAAATCAGGCGGTGTACACCTGACTTACTTTTTAAATCGAGTGCGGCTTTCATTTCCTCGAACGACGGGGAAATGCCGGTCTCTTCCAGACGCTGCTGGATGAAGCGGATAAGTTCGTGCTGCTTTGCCGTCAGCATTGCAAAATGCTCCTTAGATCGCATCAGTCGCATCGCTACCGAATGGTGAACGAATGAGGAACAAGTAGGCAACTTATGTCAAAAGGTCAAGCCACGCCGCTCGTCGGTAGAATATAGACTGGTACATGCGCTCCGGATTTGGTCACACCGCAGTGCTCAGGGCGTTCGATCAGGACATCTGCCTGTGCCAAAGCACCGAGTGCACCGCTACCCTGCTGGGCTATAGGCGTTACTTGCCCTTCGCCAAACGTAGCGCGCATAAAGGTTCGGCGAGGGCCGCCGGCGGGTAAATCCTCATAGCAGGGCAAGCTTATCGGGTTTGGAATGCACTCCTTGGCGCCCAGTAACCTGCGAAGCGCCGGGAGCATAAACAGGAACCCGGTCACGTAGCTCGAAACGGGATTACCTGGCAGTCCAAGAATTATCTGCTTCCCGCGTGTCGCCACCATCAGAGGTTTTCCAGGCTTCATTGCGACTCGCCAGAAGTCTATTTTTGCGCCCAGTCTGTGCAATGCCGGGCGAACCAGGTCATGATCACCGACAGAAGCACCACCGCTGATGATTAACAAATTAGTTCCGGAATAAGTTTCTATAGTGGCAGCCAATGCATCCAGATTATCGGGAATTGGCGGCGAAGTCTGCACTACCACTTTTTCGGTTAAAGTCATTGCACTTAACATTGCACCGTTGGTGGCGGGAATTTGATCAATGTTGCACATATGGGGCATGGTTGAAAGTTCATCGCCGCATTCGAGTATCGCCACCTCGGGTGCGGTGTGAACGGTGAGCGAGCTATGCCCCGCCATCCGCGTCAGGGCCAGCCGCGCGGCGGTGATCCGGGTGCCGGTTTCAAGCAAATGCGCACCCGTTTCGAAGTCAGATCCTGCGCGTCTGATATGACGGCCGGATATTGGCTCTTCGGTCGCGGTCAATTGGTTGCCTGAGGCCAGTTTCGCGTCTTCAACCAGCACAATCGCCTCGGCACCCTTTGGCACATGCGCACCGGTCGATATGCGCGTTGCCTCTCCTGCGGAAACTGAGCCGCCGAACGGCACACCGCAGCGGCTTTCGCCGATCACGCGCCAAGAACCTTCGCCAGAGACAGCAAACCCGTCCATCGCTGAGAGATCAGCTGCGGGCTGTGTGCGTTTGGCGATCAGCGGCGCGGCCAGATACCGGCCAAGAGCATCTTCGCAGCTAACGGTTTCGGTCGCAGTTGGTTGAACCAGATCCAGCAGCCGCGCCTGCGCTTCGTGCAAGGGAATGGGCGGCTTCATGCCGCTGCGTGCCAATCGCCGGATTTGCCTCCGGTTTTGGTGAGCAATCTCACGCCTTCAATCACCATGCCTTTGTCGAGCGCTTTGGCCATGTCATAGATTGTCAGGAGCGCGACGGAAGTGGCCGTAAGCGCTTCCATTTCTATGCCGGTTTTGCCGACCAAAGAGGCGGTGGCAGTCGCGCGAACTGCCCCGTCCTCTATCGCAAAATCAACCGTCACCGAGTCCAGCCCAAGCGGGTGGCACAGCGGGATCAGTTCGGCGGTCTTTTTGGCCGCCATGATCCCGGCGATCCGCGCGGCGGCGAGCACATCGCCTTTGGGCACATTTCCGTCACGAATAGCGGCCAGCGCATTATCGTTCATAGTGATCCGTCCGGTCGCCGTAGCCGTGCGGGCGGTTCCCGCTTTAGCCCCCACATCGACCATGCGCGCATTACCATCGCTATCAAGGTGAGTGAGTTTGCTCATCCCTGCAGCAACTTTCGCGTTGCTGCCGCAACATCCGCTTGCCGCATCAGGCTCTCACCGACAAGAAATGCGCGGACACCCGACTTTTCGAGCCGCTCGCAGTCTTCGTGCGTGCTGATGCCGCTTTCGCCCACCAGCAGAGTCCCCTCTGGAGCCAGCTTAGACAGCCGTTCGGTCACACCCAGATCGGTCACAAACCGCTTCAGATCGCGATTGTTTACCCCGATTAGGCGCGACTTTAATTTGGCTGCGCGCTCCATCTCTGCCTCATTGTGGACTTCGACCAGCACATCCATACCGTAATGGATGGAGGCGGCTTCGATCTCTTCCATCGCGCTGTCTTCCAGCGCGGCGACGATAATCAGGATCGCATCGGCACCGATTGCACGCGCCTCGGCAACTTGCCATGGGTCGACCATAAAATCCTTGCGCAACGCGGGCAGATCACACGCTGCACGGGCTTCAACCAGATAGTCCTCATGCCCTTGGAAGTATGGTGCATCGGTCAGCACCGAAAGGCATGCTGCGCCGCCTTCTTCGTAGGCTTTCGCATGGTCAGCGGGGCGAAAGTCCTCGCGGATTAGACCTTTGGACGGGGAAGCCTTTTTGATTTCAGCGATGAGGCCGTAGCCTAAAGTTGTTTTAGCTTCCAAAGCCGCACGAAAGCCGCGTGGTGTGCTTTGTTTGCGAGCTCTGGACTCTAGCTCAGCGACTGTTGTCGCAGCTTTGCGCACGGCGACTTCCGTACGCTTGGTTGCGCAGATTTCGTCCAATTTGTTCATCAACGATCCCCGTATTGTCCTTTGGACAGCTGCGCTTCCCCGCGAAAGCGAGAATCCAGAATCGCAAAGGACAACCCGAGCAGCCCTGGGTCCCCGCTTTCGCGGGGATGACAATCGGAAGGTGATGCGTTTCTCATTTCGTCATCGCAATCCACCGCTTTAGCAGATCACGCGCTCCACCCGAATCGAGCGCCTCGCGTGCTTGGTCCGCTCCGTCGTTCCAGTCCTTCGCTGTACCTGCAACGAGTAGCGACGCTGCAGAATTGAAGATCACCGCGTCGCGATAGGGTCCGGGATTACCGTCCAGCAGAGCTTTGAGCGCCGCCGCGTTATGTTTTGCGTCATCGCCGCGAATGGCTTCCACCGGCGCATTGGGAACGCCAATCATCGACGCCTCGACGCGCTTCATCTCAAACGCATTGCCGCGCACATCGGCGACCTCGTTACCGCCGGCCAGGCTCAATTCGTCCAAGCCTTCATCGCCGGAAACAATCATCGTCCGTTCGGTACCCAGAGCAGCCTTGGCCGCAGCATAGATCGGCACATAGGCAGGGCGCGCGATACCAATGAGTTGGCTCTTAACGCCAGCCGGATTGGATAGCGGGCCCATCAGATTGAAAATCGTTCGCCGGCCAAGTTTCAACCGGATCGGTTGAATGCGGCCCATCGCGGGGTGATGGTTCTTCGCGAACAGGAAGCAAATGCCAAGTTCGGCCAGAGTCTTCTCGGCAGTTTCACCCGCGACATCCATATCCAACCCAAGCGCTTCGAGCGTATCGGCTGCACCGGACTTGGAGGAGGCGGCACGATTACCATGCTTGGCCACCGGAACGCCGGTTGCGGCAACAACCAGCGAAACGGCGGTCGACACGTTCAATGTGTGATGACCGTCGCCGCCGGTTCCGCATACATCGATGGCATTTTCGGGGGCTTTGATCGGAATGAGCCGTGCCCGCAAAGCGCGCGCTGCACCAGCGATTTCGTCCGCGGTCTCGCTGCGTTCGGTCATTGCGAGCAGGAAGCGCGCGATTTCCTCTTCGCTTGCTTCCCCATCGAGTATCCAGCCGAAGACCTCCTCGGCCTCCTGCGCATTCATATGCGGGACTTCGAGCGGGAGCGTCTTCATGAAATATCTTTCGGTTCGATCCCGCAAATGCGCAGGAAATTCGCAAGCAACGCGTGGCCATGCTCGGTCGCGATGCTTTCCGGATGAAATTGTACGCCGTGAATTGGCAGCGTCTGATGACGGAAGCCCATCACGCAATCGCCTTCAATGCCCGGCGTATCGCTGCTCGCATTTACCGCCAGAGCGTTAGGAATATTCTCGACAATCAGCGAGTGATAGCGGGTTGCGGTGTAAGGCGAGGGCAGGCCGGCAAACACACCCGTTCCGTCATGCGTAACCGGCGACGTTTTACCATGCATCAACCCGCCACGAACGACCGTGCCGCCAAAATGCTGTCCAATCGACTGATGCCCCAAACATACGCCGAGCAACGGCTTTTCGGCATCCGCACAGGCGGCAACCAGATCCAGACTAACGCCCGCTTCATTGGGTGTGCACGGTCCAGGAGAGATCAGAAAACCCTCTGCACCGGTCGCAATCGCACCGGCAGCAGAGATAGCATCGTTGCGCTCGACCTGCACCTCGGCGCCCAGTTCCATCAGATAATGGACCAGGTTGAAAGTGAAACTGTCGTAATTGTCGATGACGAGGATCATGGGAATGGCACTCGAAATTCCGACAGATCAAACCTCTCTCCGGTCTTGGAAGCAAATAATTCCAATCTGTCGTCGGCTGTGGTCAATTTGATATGCCAATACGCAGTGCCGTCGGCTCTTTCAGTCTGGTTGAGGCTGGGAAGGAACTTCTGCATCTGCTCAACGGGCACAGCGTAAGCTTCATCCCGGTCGACGCACGCAAAAACCATCAAGCCAGCAGTAGCGCTCGTCAAAAATTCGTTCCATCTCGGATGATAAGCATACCAATAAGGTTGTAGGTTATCGTCGTATCGCTTTGAGATTGAAATGCAGGCGTTCGTGTCCGAGATGGGATCACGGAACAGTGCCTGCCGTTTTTTTACAAGGTTTAAACCGCTTTTGTCATTCAATGCACCTATTGCAGTTTGCCTGATTGCATCGAGTTTTTCTCGCGGTGTCCGTTCGTGTGATGCCTTTTCTGAACTTGTTCCCGAATCCGTTTCAATTGCCTCCGCGCTGTCGGAATCAATTGCATCAGTGGCTGCGCTAAAGACAACCTCGAGAATGCGATCTACCCGCGTGTATTCAAACGGTTGCAAGAGATCTCGAATCTGCGCGACCGTTTGGTCTTCGCTTGATTTCTCTTTCACCTTCATCAGTTTTAGAAGGCTCTCAACACCCACGACGCGCATTTCCCATGCATAGCGAGAGCCGCGTATTTGCGCTTCGAGTGCGCCGGTATCTTTTCGACCAACGACGAACAAAATGGACGAGTTGCGTGGAATAATTCCCGCTTCAATTGCTTTCTGTTTGTAGGCCGCGATCGTGTCGAGTGTCACGTTATAGGTATCGGTGGTTTTTACCTCCACCAAGATCGAGGGATTGCCGGGAACGTGCCAGAGTCCGTCGTATCCAATTTGATTTTGAGTTCCTCGATATCGACCGTCATCGACCTCAAACTCTAACCGCCGCCCAATTTCGTTTACGACGTCTTGGAGAACGAGCCCGCTATCCTCAAAGGACTTTTCTAAGCACTCGGCAGCATATGCGGATAATTGCTCCGATGTAACGGTTGTAAGAAATGCCCGCAATTGGGATGAGCAATCCGAATTATCACGGAGCTTGCCGTCGCCAGCAAATGCTACAATTTGCCGTGCGCGATAGCCATTGAAACTATCTGGGTTAGCTTTTGACAATTCTATCAGGGACATTCTGTTTTGTTACTCGGTTTAGTTCATCACAAGCAAGGAAAGCTCGCGTGTGTGTCAGGCCTTCTTGCCAGCGAATTCGTCGGTCGCGCGGACCAAGCCGTCAATAATGCCGGGTTCGCCCGCACTGTGGCCGGCGTCGTGCACGATCCGCAGATCGACTTCGGGCCATGACTTCTTAAGCTCCCATGCAGAAGTTGGCGGGGTGCAGATGTCATGCCGGCCTTGGACGATAATGCCAGGAATATCTTTGATTTTGTGCAGATCGCGTACCAACTGCGCCTCTTCCAGATAGAAGTCCTCGAGGAAGTAGCGGGCGCAAATCCTTGCGAATGGCAGAGCCTTTGAAGGATCGGCGAACTCTTCCAGCAGGCCTTCGTTGGGCAGCAAGGTTGCGACCGTTCCTTCCCATAGCGACCATTCGCGTGCTGCGGCGAGGCGCGTTGCCTCATCATCGCTGGTCAGGCGGTCGTGATAGGCTTTTACCAGATCGCCGCGCTCATCCTCGGGAATGAGACCGGTGAATTGATCCCATTGCTCGGCCATGATCTGGCTTGCGCCGAAGCGGTACAGCCAGCCCTTTTCCTGTTGGCGAGCAAGAAACACACCGCGCAGGATGATCTCGGTGGTGCGCTCGGGGTGCTTTTGCGAGTAGGCGAGTGCGAGAGTAGACCCCCAACTGCCGCCGAATACTTGCCATGCATCGTGTCCGCACATTTCGCGCAGGCGCTCGATATCGGCGACGATGCGCCATGTGTCGTTATTCTCGATCTCGGCAAAAGGTGTCGATTGCCCGCAGCCGCGCTGGTCGAACAGCAGCACGTCATACAGCTTAGGGTCCCATTGCTGGCGATGGGGAGGGGCCATGCCGCCGCCTGGTCCGCCATGCAGGAACACTGCCGGTTTCGCTCCTTGTGTTCCGACGCGCTCATAATAGATCGAGTGGCCTTCGCCCACATCGAGCATACCCGTTTCATAGGGTTCGATGGGCGGATAGAGCGTGCGTTCGTAACTAATCATATCATTCCTTTGCCTCGACGACGATCAGCGGACCAAGTGCCGCGCCCAGATCCAGCCGGTCATTTGCGGGGTCCCAAAGCGCCGAGACATTGCCGTCCAGAAACAGCGCATTTGGCGTTTTGAGCTCGTCGCGGAAAAAGCGCGCCAGCACGCCGAATGAGAGCGGCTTGTCCGAAATGACAAAATGCGCGAGACCTTCGTTATCGACACCGACACCATTGCGGATTGCCTTGGAAGGACCGTCCTCAGCGATTTCCGGATGCAGCTTTCCGCCGATCACCAACATCGGGCCTGACTGGGTTCCGAACTCCGGGCGGTCGCCAACGTTGGAATAGAAATCATCGGTTGCGCGGACACTCCATGCGCTGCCGGTGCCGTAAAAAACGCCGTTGGGCTTAAGGTGGAAATTGCCAATACCGTCAGCGCGGTTCAGTTCTTTCTGCCGATCTTTCCCCTCGACGTAATAACCGATGGGCTTGCCTTCCTCGCCGAACATTCCGCCATTCACCGCAAACGCGACCAGCGGCGCATCGGGCGCACGCCCAGCGGCCAGATTGGCGAGGCTGCGATAGGGCGCGTCGCCATCCGGCCCGAGCGCTGTGGTGATCCGGTGTTTTGCCGGATCGGCAATACAATGGGTCAGCGGAATGGTCTCGAACGTGATCGAGCGACAGGCAGAAGCGCGTTTTGGAGCCTTGGAGGTATCCTGCGCCACGCCGCTGCCGATTTCGGTCCGCAAAACGGGCTCGCCTTCGGGTTCGGGATTGCAGGCTGAAAGCGCCAGAATAATCACTGACGAAGCGAGAATTCTCATTGTCCAAATCCCGGTTCGCTCGCGACGCGCGCTGCTTCGTTGGCGGCGGCGATCAGGGCGCTGGCTTTGGCTTCGCATTCGCGCTGTTCGTAAGCGGCATCGCTATCGGCGACGATGCCCGCGCCAGCTTGGACGTGCAGCGTTCCGTCTTTCACAACGCCGGTGCGCAAAACGATGCAGCTATCGACAGAGCCATCGGGCGCGAAATAGCCGACGCCGCCAGCATAGGCACCGCGCGTTTCCGGTTCCAGTTCGGCAATGATTTCGCAGGCGCGAATCTTTGGTGCGCCGCTGACCGTACCGGCGGGAAAACCGGCGAACATGGCATCGAGCGCGTCATGTTCCGGAGCGAGTTGGCCGACAACATTGCTGACGATATGCATCACATGGCTGTAGCGCTCGACCGAGAAGCTGTCGGTCACTTCCACCGTGCCTTTTGAGGCGACGCGGCCGACATCATTGCGGCCAAGATCAAGCAACATCAAATGCTCCGCGCGTTCCTTGGCATCGGCGAGCAGGCTGGCCTCCGCCTCGCGGTCTGCGGCGGGCGTTTCGCCGCGTGGCCGCGTTCCTGCAATCGGGCGGATCGTCACTTCACCATTGCGCACGCGAACGAGGATCTCGGGGCTGGAGCCGACCACAGCAAAGCCGGGCAGGTCGAGAAAATACAGAAATGGTGAGGGGTTTACGCGGCGCAGAGCCCGATACAGAGCGAGTGGCGGCAGCGGGAAGGGACACGTAAAGCGCTGCGCCAGCACGACTTGGAAGATGTCGCCAGCCTCGATGTAAGACTTCGCCTTTCCGACCATCGCAGCGTAGTCTTCGCCGGCCATCGTCGGGTTGAGCGCCATCTCTGGCAGAGCAGTTGCGCGTGCAGAACCCGGACTGGGCTGGGCCAGCCTGCGCAGGACATCATCGATGCGCTCACCGGCTTGTTCTATCTCGCGGTCCGTATCGCCCTGACCCGCCCATAGCGGGGCGATGGCGAACAGCTCTTCGGTCAGTCCGTCGAACACCAGAATGAGTGTCGGACGAACAAACAACATGTCAGGCAGTTCGAGCGGGTTCGCTGGCGCGCGTGGCAGCTTTTCCACCAATCCGATGGTCTCATAGCCGAAATAGCCGACCAGACATGCGAGTGCAGGCGGAAGCTCTTCGGGTACGTCGATCCGGCAATCCTGTACCAAGCGGCGCAGCGCTGGCAGGCTTTCCTCGGTGCAATCTTCGAATGCCTCGCGGTCATGTTTCCAGGTTGAGTTGATTGCAGCGCTAGTGGCAGAGGCACGAAATACCAGATCGGGATCAAGACCAAGTAAGCTGAAGCGGCCCCGAACTTCGCCGCCTTCGACGGATTCCAGCAGGAAATCCCCGCGTCCCGGTTCGATCAGCTTGGTCGCCGCGCCAACCGGCGTTTCGGTGTCGGCAATACTCTTCCGCCAGACAAGCGCAGGGTCCCCCGCGTTTAACTGTTTCCGCGCGGCCTCTGCATTGGAAAGAATTGTGCCAGAACTTTGGGTCATCCGCTATGGAACACAGGAGCGATCGGATCGCCCCTTATCTTTCGCCGGTTAGTTGCTTGCGCACAGCTTCAACAGCCGTTTCGTTGGTCTCGGAACCAATTTCAGCTTTGATCGCCGTCCGCAACTGCTCGCCATACTCTTGTTCAAGCGCGCTGGAGATTTGTTGTTTGGTCTGCGCGAAGATCGGATCGTCTTCAGCCACGGTTCCCTCTTCAATATTGTCCAATCGCACTACAAACCAACCGGCATTGCTAGGCGCTTCGAGTTTCTTCGTAGTGCCCTCAGCCATGCTGAACAGCAAAGCGAGCGGGGCGGGAACCTGTTGGCCAGTCTGAGCCAACTGTTCGCGGTTCATGTTGATCGTATCGAAAGACGGCAAGGTCACTTCTTCGGCAGCCATTGCGGCGCTAATCGTAGCACCACCTTCAATCCGCTCCATGATCCTGTCCGCGGCGACTCGCGCTCGAGCTAACCCTTCTGACAGTTTCCAGCTGGCTATAACGCGTTCACGAATATCGGCCAAAGGCGCCGCTGCCGAGCGTGTGATCTCGCTCACCTCGAACACCAGGAAAAGCTGTCCCGGAACAATTGCCGCCAGCTGCGGCTTGCTCTCTTCCATCTGGAAAGCGGTTTGCAGAGCGGGGCCGAGAATTTGCGGGACTCTCTTACCCGAACTTCCATAAATTGCACCATCGCCGGTTACGGGCCGGGTGGTCGATACTTCGACGCCGAGCTCTTGTGCGATGTCGGATAGCGCAATCCCGTTGTCGACTTTCTCTTCGATATCCGCCGACAGGTCCGCAATGGCGGCCTGCCGCTTTTCTTCCGTTAGCGCGGTTCTGATTTCGGCACGGGCCTGCTCAAGCGTTTTTCCGGCGGTCCGCGTGATATCGTTGACCAGCACGACGTGAAAGCCAAGTCCGCTACGCGCGGGCTGGGCCACCTTGCCCTCGGCCGCGGCGAAAACGGCATCTGCAACTGCAGAGGAAGTCTGCGCTGCGTAATCATCTTTGGAAATCGGCCCGAGCTGAGCGGTCTGCAAACCTGCCTCGCGAGCCGCCACAGCCAGTGAACCGCCGGAATTCACGCGATCACGGATGGCGTTGGCGGCTGCCTGCGTGGCGACAATCATCTGGGTAATGGTGCGTTGTTCGCTGGCGGCAAAGGCTTCTTTATTCTCTTCATAACGCGCCGCGACTTCCGCTGCTGTTGGCGTGGCAAGATCGCCAACGGCACTGTCATCGAAGCTTAGATACCGGATGATCCGGCGCTCGGGTCGAATAAAATCGGCCTGGTTTTCCTCGTAATATCCCTGAAGCTGGGGCGCGGTGGGATCGTTGTCCGGGGCAAATGCGGTCGATGGAAGCACAGCAATCGCGCCTTTGCGAGTTTCGCGCAGCAGCGATGCATATTGAACCGCGAGTTTGTCCGGCGCTGTGGCCCCGAAGGATGCGGGCAGCAAGATTTGCTTGGCGAGCAGACCGTTGCGCAATTCATCGCGAACCGACGCGTCGGTTAATCCGCGCTGCGCGAGTGCCTGCCGATACGCATCCTCGTCGAAATTGCCGTCTGCGCCGCGGAATACGGGAATCGACATAATCTCGCTATTCACCAGATTTGTACCGGCACGCAGGCCGTATGTTTCAGCAAATTCGCTAATGGCGGTCTGTTCAAGCACTTGATCGAGTACCCGCTGCAAGCCGCCCTGACCGATGAACTCTTCCATCGAAATGGTCGGGTTCTGTTGACGCATACTGTCCACAGCGTTGCTGGCTGCTCGGCTCAGATCGGATGTGCTGATTTTCTCGTCACCAACAACCGCGACCCGGTCACCGCCGGATACGCCGCCGAAGGTGCCCGTACTGGAAACATCCGCGCTTGCGAAAGCGAAAGCAATCAGGCCCAGAAAGGCCAGAGTGACGGCGATACCGATCTTCGATTGGAAGAACCTGCGGAAAAACGTGATCATGGTGTGCTGTGCATCCGAGAATTGGCCGGAATTGGATTCCCGACGAAGTAATATCTGATTGAACCCCTTATCGGGCCTGCGACCTCCCCGCAACAGGTTGGAAAGTCTTTTGACCTTATCCCAAACTGCGTCTAGCGGACCGGACTCTTCGCCCCCATAATGGGTAACAGATTCACGAACATCCTATTTTTATTTTCAGGAACAATGACATGGCCGAACGGCCCTATATTGTAGGCAATTGGAAAATGAACGGCACTCGCGCGATGCTCTCCGAAGCGCGTGCGATTGATCGTTCGTCCCAGCGATTGATGAAAGTGGAAGTTGCGCTTGCACCGCCATTCACATTGATTCACGCAGTTCACCGCGAAGTCGAGCAGATCGGCGTCGGCGCGCAGGATTGCCATGCAGGCACCGAAGGCGCCAACACTGGTGATATCTCGGCGGCGATGGTGGCTGATGCAGGCGCGAAATTTGTGATTCTCGGTCACAGCGAGCGGCGTCAGGATCATGGCGAAACGAATGCGCTGATTCGCTCGAAGGTCGAATCGGCTTTGGAAGCGGGCATCCGGGTCATTCTGTGCTGCGGGGAAAGCGAAGAAACACGGGACGAGGGCAAGGCCGAGAGCTTTGTATCGCGTCAGCTGAAGGGCTCGCTGCCCGAATCGCTGGATAATGCCGACGAAGTTCTGACCATTGCCTATGAACCGATCTGGGCAATTGGCACTGGCCGTACACCTACCGTCGATGACATCGGCGCGATGCACCGCTCGATCCGGGCGCTGCTGGTAGAGCTCTATGGTGAGGAAATGGCGGCGCAGGTCCGCATTCTTTACGGAGGTTCGGTCAATCCGGACAATGCCAAGGAATTGCTCGCAGCTGACGAAGTTGGTGGAGCGCTTGTTGGTGGAGCCAGTCTTACCGCGGAAAGCTTCCTCGGCATCGTTCTCGCTGCTGCCGAGGTTCAAGAACAATAAGCCGCGGCGCCAAACCTTGCCCTGAGGCGAGGGCGCGCCTACATGCGCCGGACACAATTTAGAGAATTTATATGTTTCTGTTTTTCACCATCGTCCAATTGCTGGTTGCAGCCGCTATGATTGTAACCATTCTGATGCAGCGTTCCGAAGGCGGTGGCCTTGGCATCGGCGGCAGCCCCAATGGCATGATGAGCGCGCGCGGTGCGGCAGATTTCCTGTCGCGTTCCACCAAATGGCTGGCAGTTGCGTTCGTCGTCCTGTCGATCACATTAGCGGCATTGGCGGTGCAGGAAACCGGTTCAAACGCGATCACCTCGACAGTGGACCGTGACGTCACGACAGAACCTGCGGCACCCGCAGCACCTGCCGGTGATGAGGCGGCTCCTGCCACAGATGGTGCGCCTGCTGAAACACCGGCCGATGATCCGCTTGCCGATCTGATCGGCTAAGTAAGCCAGCTTTACGCACCAAAATCGGCAGAGTTGTGGATTGCGGCCAATCGCCGCACCATTCTGCTTGCCCCGACTCCGGTTTCAGCCTTAAGGCCCAACTCCCATGGCGCGGTACATATTTATCACCGGCGGCGTGGTCTCCTCGCTCGGCAAAGGTCTCATGGCAGCTAGCCTTGCAGCATTGCTGCAGGCGCGCGGCTACAAGGTCCGGATTCGCAAATTCGATCCCTATCTGAATGTCGATCCGGGGACGATGAGCCCCTATCAGCATGGTGAAGTCTATGTGACCGATGACGGGGCCGAGACCGATCTCGACCTTGGGCATTACGAGCGATTTACCGGCGTATCGGCGCGGCAAAGCGACAACGTCACCAGTGGCCGGGTCTATCAGGATATCATCACGCGCGAGCGGCGAGGGGACTATCTTGGCGCGACGGTGCAGGTGATCCCGCATGTGACAGATGAGATCAAAGCTTTTGCGCTGGCTGATACTGACGACCTCGACTTCGTGCTCTGCGAAATTGGCGGGACCGTGGGTGATATCGAATCGCTGCCCTTTATGGAGGCTATCCGCCAGCTTCGGAACGAGCTGGAGCCGTTCCAGACGCTCAGCGTTCATGTGACATTGGTGCCCTATATCGCTGCGGCAGGTGAGCTAAAGACCAAACCAACGCAGCATTCGGTGCGCGAATTGGCGTCTCTCGGGATCAAACCCGATGTCCTGTTGTGTCGCAGCGAGCATGAAATCCCCTTAGGTGAGCGAAGGAAAATCGCCAATTTCTGCAACGTGCGGATAGAATCGGTCATTCCCGCGCTTGATGCGCCTTCGATTTACTCGGTGCCGCTGCAATACCATCAGGAGGGCCTTGATAGCGAAGTCCTGAGAGGTTTCGGCATAACCGACGCGCCCGAGCCCGATCTTTCCCGCTGGGACGATGTGACCGATCGCTATTTCAATCCAGAAGGCGAAGTCACGATTGGCGTGGTCGGCAAATATGTCGGCCTGCAGGATGCCTATAAGTCACTCAATGAAGCGCTCGTACATGGCGGCCTCGCGAACCGGGTGAAGGTCAACATCCAGTGGATTGATGCCGAGGTGTTCGAGCAGGAAGATGCCGACATTACCGCGCAGCTGGAACCGCTGCACGGCATCTTGGTGCCCGGCGGATTTGGCGAGCGCGGCTCTGAAGGCAAAATCGCCAGCGTCCGCTTTGCGCGCGAACGCGGCGTACCCTTCTTCGGCATCTGTCTCGGCATGCAAATGGCCTGCGTCGAAAGCGCGCGCCTTGCTGGCCACACTTCCGCCTCTTCAACGGAGTTTGGCGAAACCGACGAGCCGGTCGTTGGCATCATTACAGAATGGATGACTGAAGAAGGTCTACAAGAGCGCGAGGCAGGCGGTGATCTGGGCGGGACAATGCGTCTCGGCGCTTATGATGCGAAGCTCTCGGCCAATAGCCATGTCAGCACGATATATGGCGGCGCAACGGAGATTTCCGAGCGTCACCGGCACCGCTACGAGGTGAACGGAGCGTACAAAGATGCGCTGGAGGAGACGGGTTTGATATTCTCCGGGATGTCACCCGATGGCTTGTTGCCGGAAATCGTCGAGCGCCCGGATCATCCGTGGTTTGTTGGTGTCCAGTTCCATCCCGAACTGAAATCGCGCCCATTCGAGCCGCACCCGCTGTTTGACGGATTTATTTCTGCCGCGTTGACCCAGTCGCGACTGGTCTAAGGTTAGCCGCGTAATCCCAAGAAAACAGAGGCTTGGAGTTCAAATTTTTCGCAATCGCATAAGTTTGCGCAACTTTTGCCAAGCTGCATCAGTCTTTTTTTGAAACACATAGGGGTGCTGCCCTTTATTTTTTTAATGTTTTCAAGCAAAGAGGTCGGGCTTGGCGACGAATGGTGGGTCGTGGCGCCTTGCGATGAGGATTATAAAAGTTTGTGGGCCATGCTTTTACGAGCTTGTCCCGGATTTGATCGTCTTCTGCGACCCGGATGTTCAAATCCGGATAAGGCGGCGCCTCGCGCCGCGGGGGTAGATCTTCGGGTCTGCCCCCTTTTTTCTGAGCCTTGCAATCTTGTGCAGATGCAAACCGGCCCGAACTGCCTGAGCAATCCGGGCCGGATTTTCATGCTGCCGCCGCAGCTACGGGTATTTAGGCGGCGTTTGCGTCATCATCGTCATTCTTGACGACTTCCAACGTGGTTTGGCCGTTTACGGCGATCTTCTTCGGCTTCATTGCATCCGGCACTTCGCGCACCAGATCGACAACCAGCAGACCATCTTCCAGATCGGCTTTCTCGACCCGCACATAATCGGCGAGCTCGAAGCGGCGTTCAAATCCGCGATTGGCAATGCCGATATGCAGCATATCACCGTCGCCGGAATCTTCGCGCTTCTTGCCCTGAACTGTCAGCAGGTTTTGCTGCGCAGTGATATCGAGATCGGCAGGTTTGAAACCGGCCACAGCCAGCGTGATGCGGTAACTATCCTCACCACGGCGCTCGATATTGAAGGGAGGATAATTTTCGCTCCCGCTATTGCGCGCCTGATTTTCGAGCAGGTCGAAAAGGTGGTCGAAACCGACAGTGCTACGGCGATACGGGGTAAAATCTAAACGTGACATAGTACAAATCCTCTTTGAGCAATTTGAAATGGCGAAACCTGCATTCGCAGCGTCTCACCGGTTGAAATCCCGGCCCATTGTGGCGCTCGGGACAATATCTATCTAGTATGCAGATGAATGCTTTCAAGGGTTCGCAAAACGCGGATCGGCACACCAGTTTGAGGAACACCAATGTCAAAGCCAGCCGTTGATATCTATACCAAATTCACCTGCGGATATTGCCACCGTGCAAAGCAGCTTTTGTCGAGCAAAGGTGTGGAGTTCAACGAATTCGATATTTCGATGGGCGGGGCCGACAAGGCCAAGATGCTCGAACGCGCTCCCAATGCACGTACCGTGCCGCAAATCTTCATTGGCGATATCCACGTCGGAGGATCTGACGATCTGGCTGCGCTCGAGCGCGATGGAAAGCTCGACGCGATGCTTGCAGGATAAGAGCGGCTTTTGACCCGTATAGCTGTCTTGCAAATGACTTCGGGTATAGATCCGGAGGCGAATTGTGCGGCAATTACGGACGCATTAAGTAAGGCTGCGCAGGGTAGGGCGGCGATGCTGTTTACCCCTGAAATGTGCAGCTTGCTGGATCGTGACCGGGCCAGGGCGGCACCGCACATTGTTGATGAGGTTGAGAATGAGACCCTAAGCGCGATCCAGATGGCATGTCAGCAAAACGATATATGGGCAGTGCTTGGATCGATTCCTGTTAGCCGAGATTCCGGAAAATCAGCGAACCGCTCGATTGTGATCGACAATGAGGGGGTAATCCGCGCTCGTTACGACAAGATGCACATGTTCGATGTGGATCTGGATACTGGCGAAAGCTGGCGCGAATCGAACGCCTATCAGGCAGGCGATGCAGTCGTCGCAGTGGAAACACCGATCGGCAGGCTTGGCCTGACCATCTGCTATGACATCCGCTTTCCGGCATTGTATCAGGAGCTTGGTAAACAATATTGCGATGCGATTGCGATCCCGGCAGCGTTCACCGTTCCAACAGGCAAAGATCATTGGCGCGTATTACAGCGAGCGCGGGCGATCGAAGCGAGCGCCTATGTCGTTGCGGCTGCGCAGGTTGGCGAGCATGAGGATGGGCGTACAACCTACGGCCACAGCCTGGTTGTTGATCCGTGGGGCAAAGTGATTCTGGATATGGGCGATGACACCGGGCTTGGTTTTGCCGATATCGATCCTGCACGCATCGCCGAGGTGCGGGCGCAACTGCCCAGCCTTGCCAATCGGCGCGATATCCCTAAATCACCGCAATCATGATTGTTTTCGATCTCTCGTGCCATAACGCCCACCGGTTCGAGGGCTGGTTCGGTTCTTCTGATGATTTCAACTCGCAACAGGAGCGCGGCCTGGTTTCCTGCCCGCATTGCGGATCGGGAGAGATTATCAAGGCTCCGATGGC
The DNA here is from genome assembly GCF_009827455.1 of Pontixanthobacter aestiaquae. Lineage (NCBI taxonomy): Bacteria > Pseudomonadati > Pseudomonadota > Alphaproteobacteria > Sphingomonadales > Erythrobacteraceae > Pontixanthobacter > Pontixanthobacter aestiaquae. The sequence continues at coordinate 2,031,386 of NZ_WTYZ01000001.1, read as the reverse complement.
TCCTGCTGTATCGGCCAAGGCGAACAGACAAGCGCCCGAGTTTGTCCAACCGGAACTGGACAAGCCCGTTCCCAAAGCACCTATCACCAACGGCCCGCTTCCGCCCGAAATATCCAAGGCGATGAAGAAGCTGGCTGAAGTGCAAGCCAAAGCGCTCAAAGACAGCAAATGGGTCGGGAAAGACTTCGCCGAGAAATCCCGCGCAATCCATTACGGCGAAGATGACAAAGAGACGATCCATGGCGAGACGACGCTGGAAGAAGCCAAGGATCTGCTCGATGAAGGGATTGCAGTCTCTCCGCTGCCATTTCCCGTAAGCCCTCCAGAAGATCTGAACTGATTGCATCGTGCGCCGCCGCCGATTAGAGGCAATGCCGGTCGCGCCCGTAGCTCAGTCGGATAGAGCATCAGATTCCTAATCTGGGGGCCACAGGTTCGAATCCTGTCGGGCGCACCATAAAAAGAGCCGCTCTACAGAGTGGCTCTTTTTGCGCTGGGTCCAGACAAGATTAGAATTTCGGAGCCGAAGCGCAGCGAAGTCGGGTGAACGATCTTCGCAAGAAGCACATTTGCCCAATCCTGCGGGCCAATTCAGCCCCTAGCTTTCTTCATTTGCGTATAGCTCAACCCGACAATCGCCACTGACATCGCCAAAGCAAGCCCGGCATTTCCGGTCCAACCGGCGATATCAAAAGATGCAGTTCCAACCCAGCTTGCAAGGCCAGCGCCCAGGAACATCAGCATAATGTACCCTGTCATCAACCGGGTCCGAATATCAGGCGCAAGCGAAAGTGAAGTCATCCTGCCGGCGATGTCGATGCCGGGGCCGACCGTGTTCATAATGACAATCGGAATGATCAGCAGCCAAAGATCATGACCAAACGGAAGAAGTAGCGCGACCCCGACCATCTGGACGAGCGAGAGGCGAAACCGCGCTTTTTCGGGCCCGATCCGGTCCGCCAATGCGCCGAGTTTCGGCGTTACCACTATTGCGACTACTGCAAACGCGGACAGATAGCCGACGACGTCGACACCATATCCCATTGCAGGGCTGGTCAGATGCAATGCGAGGCCAAGCCAGACCGACAAGAAGATGCCGAAATTCAGCGCCTGAATCACGCCCGAGACGATGACTTGCGGATGCGCGCGCATGAGTGGGAAAAGAGAGATAACCAGAGCGCCATAACTCTGTCTCACCTCGGTAGCGCTTGTTTGCCGCCGGCCTTCCATCACCAATGGTAGCGCGAGAGTGGTCAGCACCATCAGTGCGGCAGCAATCGCATAGACCAAGTGCCAGTCGTAATATTGCGTGATCAGACCAGCGCCGACGCGGGCAATCAATATCCCTACTATCGTGCCGATGGTGAGGGTGGCTGTTACCGATCCCAAACGCTGTGGCCGGACGCGCTTGGATGCATAGGCGGGGAGCAAATATGGCGCGATTGTGAAAAAGCCAAGGATGGTCGAGCCGATCAGAAAACCGGCGAACGACGGCGAGAACACCATCAGCGCCAGTGACACGGTTTGGCCGCACGCGAAAATGATCGAAAGCTGACGATTACTGAACCGGTCGCCGAGCGGGAGCAGCAGGAATATTCCAAGCGCCAATGCAATCTGGTTCAGTGCGGGGACCAATCCAATGGTCGCGGCGCTCACTCCGAAATCGCCAGCAACTTCAGCGATAATCGGGTGGATGTAATAGGCGTTCGCAACCATTACGCCGCCGGCTGCTGCCAGCGCAAATTCCTTGGCCCGCGTTAAATAGGGGCCTTTGTCGTTAGCGTCTGGCATTGGCGTATGGCTTTGCAGCCTTTCGGGCGCGGTGTTGGTGCGGGGCAGATCAGCTGTCGCTATTGCTGCCCAGCGGGACCGCTTCCTTAAAGGTGTGCGTGACATAGGGGAATGGAATTTCGATTCCCGCATCATCAAGTGCGCGTTTGATTGCACGGATAATTTTGTCACGGCTTTCATGCGCGTCCCGCGGTTTTGAACCCGCCCACCAGCGGACTCTGAAATCGACCGAGCTCGAGTTGAACTCGCAAGCGAACACGTCGATGCCCTTATCGGTCAGGACGTCCTCGACGCTCTCGACCGCTTTCCGGATAACGTCAGCGGCATGGTCAAGGTCTGTGTCATACGAGACCCCGGCCAATACTTCATGACGGCGCTCCACTTCGTCGGTCAGAATCTCGACCGGATTTTTGAAAAGCATTGAGTTGGGAACAAGCGTGACTTCGCCCGACAATTTGCGGACATAGGTCTCACGCAAGGTAATATGCTCTACCTTACCGGTGATACCGTCGCATTCGATCACATCACCGATGCGCATTTTCTCGCGTAGCATGATCAGCACACCTGCAAGGAAGTTCTCGAAAATATCTTGAAACGCGAAGCCGATGGCGACCGCACCGATGCCCAGACCAGCGATGAGGCTGGCGGGTGTCAATCCCGGCATGACCACCGTAAGCGCAATCATCAAGCCGAGGATCCAGATCGCGAGCTTAACGATCGTATCAATGAGATTTTTAAGGCTCGGCCGCATCTCGGTCTTACCGATCAGCCGATCCGCAATCTTGACCGCGAATTTCGCAATTATCCATGTAATGAACAGAATGAACAGGGCAATCGCCACATTGGGCAGCGCGCGGATCAGTCCTTCGCCCATATTGACGAGCTGGTCTTGCAATGTGGCGAACGTATTTACGGTCTTGTCAAAGCTCTCTGTCGCGGGAGCGGTCTGTTCGGCTTGCATGGTATCCCCTGTTTAGCCTTCCCAACGAGCGAATTGCAGCATCGTTCCGAAGGCATGAACCTCAGCGGATTATCAGGTGATTGCCGGCCGACATCGCGGCAATTTTGTTTAGCTGTTACCGTGCTCGGCCCGTGCAATTTCGTGCAGCCAATCGGCGTGGCGCGGGGCTTTCTTGGTCTCGGTCCACTCATTCAGCATCGGCATCGCGACTTTCTTGAGCTCGGCATATTGCTCATCAGTCCCGATATCGGCGGCCAGCTCAACGCGGTGGCCGTTCGGATCGAAGAAGTAGATCGATTTAAAGATACCGTGATGGGTCGGCCCGAGCACATCGATGCCGAGGCTTTCGACATGCGCTTTTGCCGCGAGCAATTCCTCTTCCGAGCCGACGCGGAAGGCGAGATGCTGCACCCATGCAGGCGTGTTTTCATCGCGGCCCATTTCGGGCTGGTTGGGCAGCTCGAAAAAAGCGAGGATATTGTTGTTACCTGCGTCAAGGAACACATGCATGTAGGGATCGTAAGCGCCGGTCGAAGGCACATGATCTTCCGAGAACGCGGATGTATATTCCATCCCCATTACTCGCTCGTACCATTCGACCGTTTCTTTCGCGTCTTTACAGCGGTACGCGGCGTGATGGACACCGCCCAGTTTGATAGGGTGCTTGCTCATGATTAGTCTACCGGTACCGGCGCGACTTCGGCCACTTCTTCGACTTTCTCATCGACTTTTAGCGCGCCGCGATTGATCTGGTCGCGTTCCATGCTTTCGAACAGCGCTTTGAAGTTGCCTTCGCCGAAGCCATCATCGCCTTTGCGCTGGATGAATTCGAAGAACACGGGGCCAACTTGCGCTTCTGCGAAGATTTGCAGCAGCAGGCGAGGCTCACCGCCTTCGGTCGTGCCATCCATCAGAATGCCGCGCATTTGCAGGGCATTCACATCTTCGCCGTGGCCGGGAAGGCGCTCGTCGAGCATTTCGTAATAGGTCGCGGGCGGGGCAGTCATAAATGGTACGCCAAACTCTTTGAGACGGTCCCAACATGCTACCAGATCGTCACAGATCAATGCTATGTGCTGAATTCCTTCGCCGTTAAACTCGCGCAGGAATTCTTCGATCTGGCCTTTGCCGCCTTCGCCCTCTTCATTGAGAGGGATTTTGATCTTCCCGTCAGGCGCGGTGAGCGCCTTGGACGTCAGGCCGGTATATTCGCCTTTGATGTCGAAGAAGCGGATTTCGCGGAAATTGAACAGGCTTTCGTAATAGTCCGCCCAATAGGCCATCCGGCCGTTGTACACATTGTGCGTCAGGTGATCGATGATGTTGAAACCCGCGCCGACAGGGTGCGTTTCAACGCCGGGTAGATATTCGAAATCGATGTCGTAGATCGATAGATCGTTGTCGCCGGTTTTGCCTTCATAGCGGTCTACCAAATAAAGGATTGCGCCGCCGATACCGCGGATTGCGGGGATGCGCAGTTCCATTGGGCCGGGTTCGTTCGCAACGGGTTCTGCGCCTTGGCTAATCAGATGGTCATACGCCTTGACAGCATCCTTGACACGGAATGCCATGCCGCATGCGCTGGGGCCGTGCTCTCGCGCGAAGAACCAAGCGGCTGAGCGGGGCTCGTAATTCGCAATCAGATTGATGCCGCCCTGGCGCCACAGATCAACGTCCTTGCTGCGGTGTTTGGCAACACGGGTGAAGCCCATAGTGGTGAACACAGGTTCTAGCTGACCGCGCTCTGGTGCACAGAATTCAACAAATTCAAAGCCGTCTAGGCCGGCGGGATTTTCGAACAGGTCTGTCATATGTCGCTCCATCTGATATAGTTTCATATGTAACCACTTTTGCCGGGCCGGTCAAGATGAGATGGTTTGGCTATTTCGGGCAAGCGCACTCGACCCCGCGCAAAGCACGGCCTACGCAAATAAATGAAGATAAAGCTTGAATCGCTGAATCAACTATGATTCTAAGGGAATTATGACGGTTGAGGGACATAAGATTGCACTGCCGAAAGAGCAGGTGACGCAGGGGCTGGCGCTTGCCTTGCTGTTGCTGCTTATGGGCCTCGCGATCGCTGGTCCGAGCGGACTTCTGGCATGGGGTGAAAATTCGCAACTGCTCGAACAACGCCACGCGCAAATCGCGGCTCTCTCCGAACAGCGTGACGCACTGAAGAACCGTGTTGACCTGCTACACCCGGACCATGCTGATCCCGATCTGGTCGGCGAAGAACTGCGCCGCAATCTGAACGTGGTGCATCCGGATGAAGTCGTCATGACTTTGCCAAAGTCTGACGACTAAGCCGGCAAAGCCCGCAATACCGTAAAGGATTTCGTATGCAGGTGCGCAGCAGGCGTTGCACGCGATGGGCAGTTGCGCCTATAGGGATGGCCAACGCGCACTTCGCGCAGCCTGCCCTTTAGGTTACAAAACAATCGAGGATTATCCGCTTTGGCAAAACCCGCCCGGACCCGCAAAACGCCTGCAAAAAAAGCTCCTGCAAAGACAGCTGCAAACAAGAAGGCTTCGGCAAGCAAGCCTGCGGCTACGGATGAGGATTTCGTTCTGCATAGTTTGCAGGATGCGCATGAGAAATCCCCGCGCTATGATGCAAGCGACGAAGAGCTGCTGAAGTTTTACGAACAGATGCTGCTGATCCGGCGGTTTGAGGAGAAGGCCGGCCAGCTTTATGGGCTTGGTTTGATTGGCGGTTTCTGCCACCTGTATATCGGTCAGGAAGCGGTCGCGATTGGTCTGCAAAGCGCGCTCGACAACGACATAGACAGCGTCATTACCGGCTACCGCGATCACGGCCATATGCTGGCTTACGGTATCGATCCCAATGTTATCATGGCCGAGCTGACCGGGCGGCAAGCCGGTATTTCGAAAGGCAAAGGCGGGTCGATGCATATGTTTTCGACCGAGCATAAGTTTTATGGCGGACACGGTATTGTCGGGGCGCAGGTTGCGCTTGGTGGCGGACTCGCGCTCGCACACCAATATAATGATGATGGCGGCATCTGCCTCGCTTATTTTGGCGACGGCGCGGCCAACCAAGGACAGGTCTATGAAACCTTCAACATGGCCGCTTTGTGGAAGCTGCCGATTGTGTTTGTGATCGAGAATAACGGTTACGCAATGGGCACTGCGGTCAAGCGCAGCTCGGCAGAGACCGAGTTCTATCGCCGCGGTACAGCTTTTCGCATTCCGGGCATGGATGTGAACGGCATGGATGTTCTGGAAGTTCGCAACGCCGCTGAACTGGCGTTCGAGCATGTTCGCGGCGGCAACGGTCCAGTCCTGATGGAGCTCAACACCTATCGCTATCGCGGGCATTCCATGTCCGATCCGGCGAAATACCGGACCCGCGAAGAAGTTCAGGAAAAGCGCGATCACCATGATCCGATCGAAGGTATCAAAAAGATATTGCTCGAACGCGGCAAAACCGAGGAAGACTTGAAAGCAATCGACAAGGCGATCCGCGCACGGGTTGCGGAATCGGCTGACTTTGCCGAAAATTCACCCGAGCCGGAACCGTCCGAACTCTACACCGATGTCTTGGTGGAGGAGTATTGAGCGATGGCAATTGAACTCAAAATGCCCGCGCTTTCGCCCACAATGGAAGAAGGCACGCTTGCCAAATGGCTCGTCAAAGAGGGGGACGAAGTTTCCTCAGGCGACATTCTCGCCGAGATCGAGACCGACAAGGCAACGATGGAATTTGAATCCATCGACGAAGGTACTATCGGGAAAATTCTCGTGGCTGAAGGCACCGAAAATGTCGCAGTTGGCACTGTGATTGCGATGCTCGATGGCGAAGGTGACGACGAGAGCCCTGCGCCAGCGCAAGCACCTGAAACGGGTGAGGACGGTGAGGACGGTGAGGGTAAGGATGTCGGTCAGGAGCCAAGCAAAGCCGAAATCACCAAGCCGGTGAAAGCGGAACCAAAGCAGGATCCTGAAATTCCACATGGGACCAATATGGCGACTGTGACTGTCCGCGAGGCGTTGCGTGATGGCATGGCGGAAGAAATGCGCCGCGACGAACGCGTATTCGTGATGGGCGAGGAAGTCGCCGAATATCAAGGCGCCTACAAAGTCACACAGGGTCTGCTCGACGAGTTCGGTCCGAAGCGTGTCATCGACACGCCGATCACCGAATATGGTTTTGCCGGTATCGGGGCAGGGGCGGCGATGGGCGGTTTGCGTCCGGTGGTTGAATTTATGACTTTCAACTTTGCGATGCAGGCGATTGACCACATTATCAATTCCGCCGCGAAGACCAACTACATGTCGGGCGGGCAGATGCGTTGTCCGGTGGTGTTCCGCGGTCCCAACGGTGCCGCAAGCCGCGTTGGTGCACAGCACAGCCAGAATTTTGGCCCGTGGTACGCAAGCGTTCCCGGCCTTGTGGTTATCGCTCCCTATGACTCATCAGATGCCAAGGGGCTGATGAAAGCTGCGATCCGCTGCGAAGACCCGGTCGTGTTCCTTGAAAACGAGCTGGTGTACGGACGCAGTTTTGAGCTGCCCGAGCTTGACGATCACGTTCTGCCGATCGGCAAGGCGCGGATCATGCGTGAAGGTTCTGACGTGACCATCGTTAGCTACTCGATCGGTGTCGGTCTGGCGCTGGAGGCTGCTGAAGAACTGGCGGGCGAAGGCATCGACGCTGAAGTCATCGATCTGCGGACATTGCGTCCGCTGGATAAGCATGCCGTTCTCGACAGCTTGGCTAAGACCAATCGCCTGGTCATCGCGGAAGAGGGCTGGCCGGTGTGCTCTATCGCATCCGAGATCACCACGATCTGCATGGAAGAAGGGTTCGATCATCTCGACGCCCCGGTCACGCGGGTGTGTAACGAGGATGTGCCTCTCCCCTATGCCGCAAACCTGGAGAAGCTCGCGCTGATCGATACGCCGCGAATAATCGCAGCGGTGAAGAAGGTCTGTTACGTGGACTAGTGCGAAAGGTTACTAGTGGCAGTGATAGCCGTCCTTGGCGGTTGTGTGGCATATGCCTGGTTCGCCGTTGTCATTGAAGCCGCCGCTCGAACCGTTGCCGTTGTTTCCGCTGGAACCGTTGGTTCCGCTGGAACCGTTGCTTCCGCCGCTTGAGTTGTTATTGCTGCCGCACAACCTAGGGAACGTCCGGCAGAACCAGCTGTTACTTTCGGCAATTTCGCCCTCTTCTCCGCCGCCACCGGTGCCGCCCGAGCTTGATGAGCTTCCACTACCCACGTTCGGGCTGTCGCTGAAGGCCCAATCCCACCCGCCGGTATCCGGTCTCGGCGGAGGCGCCGTTTCCTTGTAGGAATCATAGATGTCGCAGCGCGCGATTTCATCAGGGTCGGCGGGATCGCGTTGATAGATTTCGGACAGGTCACGGCTACCGCGCACCTGGAAAGAGGCGCGGCTCCTAATCGTACGTTGGGCAAGAAAAGCGTCGGTTACGATAGGTCCATAATCGTACTGGATTTCGATGAACATGACAGAGTCACCTGCTTGCGCCGCCACTTCTTCACCCGTCGGCCCCATCCCGACGAAGGTTGGGTCACTTGTTCCCGTACCTTGATCGCCGTAGCTCGAAATCGTGTCTTTCTTCCCCTTGCATCTTTGCCAAGCGATATATTGCTGGTCATCGGCGCTGCCGGGAACAACTTGCAGGCTGCTGATGAAAACCCGGCCATATTCGTACAGATCGATTGCCTCGCCTGCTTGAATATCCGCGCCCCGCAGCAGGTCGTTGATGTCGTTTTCATAGATCTTCTGGTTAGACAGGGTTGATGTGTCGCCAATGCGCGAGGCGTTATCCGCGATCTGCATCGCGACCTGATTGACGCGCATATTCATCAGCGCAAAATTTGCTGTTTCAAGACCCCATAAACCCACGGTGAGGACAAGGGGCGTCGCCAATGCGAACTCTGTCATAGCAACTGCGTTTTCATTGCGACGCAGCCTCGATATGAATGTGCGTAGCAGTCTCATACGCAATTTCCTGTGGTGGTTCGGTCTATCGCGCCGTCAAACGGCTGGTTGCGCAGCACGGTCGTAGCGGTGGTCTCGTGAAAGGGAGAAATGCCGATGAAGGGAGCGATAGGAAATGCGCGGGCATATCTGATGCTCACTTCGTAAAGTATCGCGTCGCGTGCGCCGCCATTCCCGGCTTCTCCCTGATCGGAATCCCAGATGCCATTTCGGTTGGCGTCTTCAAACGGTTCACCATCATTGCATGTACCGTCATTGTTGATGTCGGTGTAATCTTCTTCCTGCGCGACTGCGGAGAAGCTGGCATAGGCTTTGCGGTTGAACGTCATCGTTGCCCCACCGACAACATCATTCACAGCGTTCGTCACAGAAGCATCTAGACTCGCCTCGGTTGCGCCCTCCAATGTGGAATCGCGGGCGGCCTCTTGCACAGCCCCGTGCAACATCTGGTTGGCGTACATGTTATACGCCATGTCGAACATACCGAGCATCATCATGCACAAGACGGGTGCGATCATCGCAAACTCGACAACCGAAACGCCCTCTTGATTGCGGCGCAATTTATCGACGACCATGGTGATCATTCGGAGATCCTCAGATCACCAATAGATTTGGCAATCGCAGAGAACGCAGCATTGAGGTCTTCGGCGTTGCCGGCCTCGAAATATTGGCCGTTGCCTGCGCAATCTAACATCGCCTGGTTCAGATTTGTGCCGAATGCGATCACCCAAACCGTGACGTTGCGTTTTTTGACTTCGGAGCAGGCCACACCGAAACGTGCTTCGACCGTCTCGGCCAGTGAAATCGGTGAAGAAGGACTCCAGCGCCTCCGGTCCAATCCTTCGACGCCATAGGCTCCGTATGCCATGTCATATGGCTCCGTCTGGCCGTCTGTCAGAAAGATCAGGTGCCGCCCGCGTTCAGCACCATTCGTATCCGCATTTTCTGCTGCGAAAAGCCCTGTTGGGGAAATCAGCCGCGCGCCCCAAATCATCCCGATATCATGGTAGGTTGCGCCGTAGGGGGCGAGTGTCGCAAGATATGTGTTTAGTTCGTCCTCATCCATCACGGAAAGTTTTTGCGCTTTCGCCGGGCAATCGGAAAACCACCACGTGCCAGTGTTCGCAAAATTCTGCGAAGACCTGACCGTCTCTGGCGTGAACGAGCCTGCTCCACCCGAGTTGAATGACCGGGCATAAATGACGCCAGGATTGGACGGCCGCCACTGCGTAGAAGGGTCGCCGCGGGTTGGGACCGTATCGATGTCCAAGTCCAAATTCTGAGCGAGATCGACATTGTTATAGTCGGCGATTTCGGTTGTTGCGCGTTCCTCGATGCAGCCATCGAGCTTGGAGCGCCATGCGGCGACTTTAAGATCGACAGGGCGATACTCATACACTGATCGTTGCTGTTCCGCTTGCCGCGTCACGCGGTCATAGGTGCGCACGTAATTCGTGTACTCTTGAGATCTGACAACGCATTCTTGTCCTTCGAGCGACTGCCAATATGTTTTGCCGTTCTGGGTTAATCGGCGATTTTCAGTAACAACTTCGTTGCCGTTGGAATCGGTCGTCGTTTCCGTTGAAATGATTTCCGTGTAGGAGCTGTATGTGCTTGCAGGAGTGCTTTGCGGACAACTCCAAGTACCGGAATTGTCAACGCTCGCTGTGTATGTCGCCGCATACCGTGATTCTTCCTGAGCAGCCGAAACGTCACCGCTCACATCTCGCCAGTTCTCGTTGGTTGTCTTCGGGCCCCAATAGTTTTCGCTACCGTCGACAACACGCGACTGGTATGTCCAGTCGCTGGTCACCCAGCCATTTTCGAGCAGATGGCCCACATTGACGTTGGTGGCGTAAGGCACAAACCCGTAGCGGATATCGCTATCGGGCGCTTTGGCGTTCTCCAGCTGCGCATGGAAGCTGCGAATGACCGATTTCAAACTCTCCATTCGCGACATGGAGTCACCGGAATTTGTGTGTCTCATGGAGCCAGTAACATCAAGCACCATCATCACATCCAGATTGCGAACGCTCAGAAGCGCCTCACAATCGACCTTGATTGGTATTTCGGTGAATCCGAAAATCGTCATCACGCTGGTAGGGACGCTGACTCCGGCGTCGCCACTTATGGCGTAGTCATTTTCCAGCGTCATTACGAACTGCCGGTTTTCCGACCCGTACGCCCCTGAGCTGAAATTGAGGTTAAAGAATCTCTGGCCGACCTCTGCAACCTCTGGCGAAATTGCGCCGGTTACTGGAGCTTCGGTTCCGAGCTTTTTCCGCGCAGCTAAAACTCCAGCGTCACACGCAGCCTGTAACCGGCTGGATGCCAAATAGGCGCGGCCCATATCGACCCCGCTACCAACCATGCCGAGCAGCGGCACAATGGCCGCTGCTATCAAGGCGAGCGTGTTGCCTGACCGGTCTTTGGCGAGACGGCGTAGCAATCCTACTGCTCTGTCAGTGTTGGCATCTGCTTCGAACATCGAACAGCGCATAGCGTCCAGGCGTAGCGTTGCGGTAAACGCCGATGGTTAATGCTGGATCAACAATTTCGCATGATGTGAACGCGGTCGCCATTTTAGAATTTGTTAATTCCTCGGCTCTAATCCGCTTTGTCTATGCAATGGGGCCAAATCTCTATGTCGAAAATGAAATCAGCGAATTCATTGCGCGGCGTGATGCGTTTCCTTCATGACATCCGTGGCAACATCATGCCAATGGCAGCGATCGGAATGGTCGCTATGGCCGGCATGGTCGGTGGCGGCGTTGATGTCTCGCGCGCATATATGGTTCAAAACCGGCTCCAGAACGCTTGCGATGCGGGTGTGCTTGCGGGCCGCCGTGCGGTAACTGAAAGCGGCTATACCACAGCAGCGAAAGCCCAAGCAGATAATTTCTTCGATACCAATTTTGACGAGGCCGGCGAAGGCACCACACAGACATCTTTTAGCACAACCACTCAAGATGACGGCAGTACAATCGATGGCGTTGCGTCAACCCGGCTGAATACGGTTGTGATGCGCCTTTTCGGTTTCGAACGCTTCAACCTGTCCGTGGATTGCTCGGCATCGATGTCGCTGGGAAACAGCGATGTTGTAATGGTGCTCGACACGACCGGATCGATGGGCTGGGATCTGGATGGCACTCAAACACGCATCCAGGCTCTGCGCGTCGCGATGAAGGACTTTTACGACACGGTATCGACCGCACAGTCGGGCGGCAATTCTCGTGTCCGCTACGGTTTCGTTCCTTACAGCTCGTCGGTGAATGTAGGCCGTTTACTGTACGATCTAGACCCCAATTATCTAGTCGATCAGTGGACTTATCAATCGCGTGAGGCGGTTTACGAAGTTGAAGAGAATCCAACAGGCAATCAGACCGGTTGGGAAGATCCTGTCTACACCTCTGACAACAGCGTTTCCGATGTCACTTCGGGTCCGTGGTACTATCACAATGGTGTGAGGTACAGAAAGAAGAGGGATTGCAATAACGCGCGTCCATCGGACACGTCATGGAGCAACTACGGTGGTACAACGACGAATACCACGCAGGAAATCAATAGTCAGGGCCAGCGGGTGACTACCACCACGACGTCGCAATTGCAGCGGCGCCGTGACTATGATTGTTACAAATACGCCAACAGGCAGTTCTACATCATTGTTCGCACACAAGAGCGTTCGCAGGACAGTGTGCAGATCGCTACCGAAGATCCCACATACGAAACTGTCACCACCACGGTGTTTGACAAATGGGAATATAAAGCCGTCGACTACGATACTTCCGTGTTTAAGACGTTTTCGGCCGTCAATACGCCTACAGGCACTGATGGTGCGAACCAGTCTTCAACCTGGGCGGGCTGCATTCAGGAGCGCGACACGGTAGCGGAGGACACCTTCAGCTATTCGTCGACCGACGGCATTAGCCCTGCGAATGCTCGTGACCTTGATATCGACACCGCTCCGGTCGGCACTAACCAATCCAAATGGCGACCCATGTGGCCGGAAATTTCTTATTACAGGACCACGGACTCAACGAACAGATATTACTCGAGTGCGTCGACCAGCGATTATGGCAGAGCGACTGGCGGTTCTTGCCCGATAGCGAGCCAGCTGTTGACCACAATGACTGAAGACGAGTTCGATGCATATGCCGACTCGCTAAGGACCCAAGGATCGACATATCACGACATCGGTATGATATGGGGAGCGCGCCTGTCATCGCCATCTGGGATATTTCAAGCGAACGTGAATACGTCGCCCTCGAACGGCGGTGCAGTTGCGCGGCACATCATTTTCATGACCGATGGCCAGATGTCACCAACCACCGGCGGCCAGACTGCCTATGGTGTTGAATGGCACGATCGTCGGGTTACCGATAATGGCTATTCCAATCAAAGAGATCGTCATAGCGCACGGTTCTTGGCTGTGTGTCAGGCAGCGAAAGCAAAGGGTATTCGCGTTTGGGTTATTGCTTTCGCATCCGCCCTTACCGACAATCTGGAGAGCTGTGCCTCGACTGACAGCGCGTTCCCGGCAGCCAATGCGGCTCAGTTGAACACGGCATTCCAAGAAATCGCTAAAGACGTGGGTGAATTGCGGGTTACGCAATGATGATTGCCAATTTACGCACTCCGCGAAGTCCAATGATCAGCTTTCTGCGCATGATATTGCGCGATGAGCGCGGGACTACAGTGATGGAATTCGGTCTTATGGTGACCGTGTTCATGACGTTGCTGCTTGGCCTCTTCGATTTGGGACAATTGGCCTACACCAATGCAATCCTTCGCGGGGCGGCGCAGGATGCCGCTCGTTCCGCATCATTGGAAACCGCAGACACTGCTGCTGCGGACGCCGCCGTGACCGACATCGTGCGCACGGTTGCACCGGATGCAACAGTAACATCCAGCCGCGTGAGCTATTTCGATTTTGAAGATATCGAGCGACCTGAAGCATGGGACGATGCCGACAATAGCGGCTTGTGCGATGACGGCGAAGCCTATTCTGACGAAAATGCCAACGGCAGGTGGGATCAGGATATCGGTGTGTCGGGCAATGGAGGGGCAGGTGATGTTGTCATCTACACGGTGACGGTCACTTACTCACCCTTGTTCCCCAATCCGTTTATGCCGGGTGGGACAACGGCGCGCCAAGTGTCTGCATCGGCAGTAAAAAAGAACCAGCCGTTTGCCGATCAGGCAAATTATGGTTCGGAAGCTGGGACTTGCGACTGATGCAGGTCATGGAACGCCTCTGTCAGCTGCCTAGGTTGTGGCAGTCGCTGCGTACAAATCGGTCGGGTATTTCTATCGTTGAGTTTGCGCTTGTGCTGCCGGTGCTGCTTACGCTTGGCCTTTACGGGACAGAAATCGCGCGGATGGCTACGATCAACATGACGGTCAGCCAAATCGCATTATCAGTGGCCGATAATGCATCTCGTCTTGGCCAAACCGATAATGCAGCCGTGGCGCCAACAATCACCGAAGGCAATGTGGACGCTGTGTTGGCGGGGGCGTTGCGCGACGGGCAGAGTATAGGCCTTGAGGCAAATGGCCGCATCATTTTAAGCAGTCTGGAATATGACGATTTCACCGATAGTCAATTTATTGCGTGGCAGCGATGCCGTGGTAATCGGGAGTTTGACTCGGCATATGGAAATGACACTACGGACAATGGCCTGAATGGCTCGCCGATTGCCGGTATGGGCGCTGGCACGACACAAATCACAGCGCAGACCGGCCAAGCGGTGATGTTCGTCGAGATCGAATATGCATACCAAGCTCTGTTCGAAAATCCATTCGGTTCGGGCGACAAGATCCTTAGAAAAGAAGCTGCGTTTCTCATCCGCGACGACCGCAATCTCGAACCGGGCCTTACCGGCGGCAGTAGCGGCTCTAGCTGTTCCAGTTAAGGGCTTGTGAAAGGCTGAAAGTTCGGTCACTCGTCGGCGGTGACCGACATCAATTATCCGATTGAACAACGCCTGGCACTTGCGCATGCAGGAACTGCTGTGCGCCCTCTGCTGAGAACGTTTATAGCGCTGGATCAACGTCTCGCGCAGTTCGTTAGCCAGACTAAAGAATCGATGCTCACCCAGATGCGCATTGCGTGGTGGCGCGATCAATTCGGCAAGGCAGCTGCTGACCGCCCGACAGGCGATCCCGTTCTCGATAGTTTGACCCAGTATTGGCTTGGGGAGGAGGCTTCTCTCACCGCATTGGTCGATGGTTGGGAAGGGCTACTCGCTGAACCGCCATTACCCGAAAGTGCTGCTATGGAGTTTGCCGAGGGGCGCGGACAGTGTTTTGCCGCTATCGCACGTCTGAGCGGCCATAGCGCTGCTGGCGACGCGGCGCAGTCTGCGGGAGAAACATGGGCTCTCGCCGACCTTGCTGCCCGAATGAGTTCTGCGGAAGAACGGGAGTTTGTGGTTGAAGCGGCTCACAAACGAATATCCAATCTCGTGTCTTTGCCGCGCCAACTCCGCGCACTGACTATTCTCGGTAAATTAGGTCGTAGGGCGCTCGATGACGGCGGAAGACCGCTGATTACCGGTCGCACAGACCTCCTATTGATCAGCCGGGTTGGCTTATTTGGCTGGTGATATAGTATGCGGCTTGAAAGAGGCGCGAAATGAACCGGATATTACTTGGCGGGTTGTTATCCTTACTTATGGCCGGACTGGGATTGTTCTGGTGGCAGGGCAGGGCGCAAGTCGAAGAGGCCGCACCTCCGCCTGAACCCGCGCCATTGCCTGCGGATTTGACTGAACCCGAGATTCCAGTGTCCGATGCTGGTGATATGCAGGGGCCAACGCCTCCAGAAGCAACCGAACTTACACGCGAGCAGCGGCGCTTTTATCGATACGACCGCAACCGCGATCAATCGATAACGCGCAACGAAATGCTGTCCACGCGAACCGACGCATTCCGCAAGCTCGACAAGGACGGCAACAATCTGCTGACGTTTGAAGAGTGGGCTGTTGCGACATCAGACCGCTTTGAGAAGGCCGATAGCAATCGCGATGAAGAGCTTAGCCCCGAAGAATTCGCCACGACCCGGCCTAAGCGCCGGAATAAGCCTGCGTGCAGGTGCTAGCTCAGGCGGGAATGCCTTCCATATTCATTAGCCACTCACCGAACTGGGTTTTGCCGCGGGACGTATAGGCTTCCTTCCGCGCTTTCTTTTTGACAGTGTGAAGTGGCGGAAACAGTCCGAAATTGACGTTCATCGGCTGATAGGTGTCAGCCTCTGCACCCTCAGTAATATGTGCGAGTAGCGCGCCCATAGCGGTGGTTGGCGGCGGTGATGTCCAATCCTGACCGCCCAGTTCGGCAGCAGCCATCATGCCAGTCATCAGGCCAATGGCAGAACTCTCAACATATCCTTCGCAGCCGGTAATCTGGCCGGCGAAGCGAATGTGACCTGCTTCCTTTAAGCGCAATTGCCGGTCAAGAACGAGCGGCGAATTGATAAAGGTGTTGCGATGCAGCCCGCCAAGCCGCGCGAATTCTGCATTCTCCAGGCCCGGGATCGTGCGGAATAATTCGGTCTGAGCGCCGTATTTCATCTTGGTCTGGAAGCCGACCATATTCCACAGCGTGCCGAGCTTGTTATCCTGCCGCAATTGAACAACCGCATAGGGCCAGCGGCCCTGCGGAAATTCGGGCGTTGTGTCGCGCGGGTTATCGAGGCCAACCGGCTTCATTGGGCCATAGCGCAGCGTATCGATGCCGCGCGATGCCATCACCTCGATCGGCATACACCCGTCGAAATAAGGAGTGTCTTTCTCCCAATCCTTGAATTCCGTTTTTTCACTGTCGAGCAGACCTTGGTGAAAGGCGAGATACTGTTCTTTTGTCATTGGGCAATTTATGTAATCGCCATCTGCGTTCGAGGCCTCGGTCTTCTTGTCCCAGCGCGACTGGATCCAGCAAATGTCCATATCGATGCTGTCTCGGTGAACAATCGGCGCAATCGCATCGAAGAACGCAAGTCTGTCCTGACCGGTCGCGCTCACGATACTTTCAGCGAGATTAGCGGCGGTGAGCGGACCCGTTGCGACGATGGTCAGCCCGGTTTCCGGAAGCGCATCAACCCGTTCGCGCACAATGGTTACATTGGGATGGTCTTGGAGCGCTTTCTCCACTTCGGCAGAGAACAGATCGCGGTCGACCGCCATCGCTGATCCTGCTGGTACGCGGGCGACTTCGCCGGCCCGCATGATAATAGAATCGAGGCGGCGCATTTCGTGGTGGAGCAAGCCAACCGCATTACGCTCATCATCGTCAGAGCGAAAACTGTTCGAGCAAACCAGCTCTGCCAATCCGTCGGTCTGGTGCGCCGCGGTCATCTCGCCGCTCCCGCGCATTTCGGAAAGGCGGACTTTGAAACCGCGCTGCGCCAATTGCCAAGCTGCTTCGCTGCCCGCCAATCCGCCACCAATAATCTGCACATCATGAGTCATGCGGCGCAGGTAGTGCCTAACGCAGGCGGTCGCAAACTCTATCCATCACGACAGTTGGAAGATCGGGCGAAATTGGCCATAGAGAGCCCATCAATTCAGGGGACACCGCTTTGCCGCACCGCGCACTGACAGAACGACGACCATGGCTACTCGCAAGCTTTGCCGCGGCGATTGCGTATTTCTTTGTGATGGACAGCCCATATGGAGAGATATGGCTGATCCTGCTAAAGGGCGCGGGCGTTGCATTTCTGGCGGTATATGCGCTGTTACGGCATCCTAGCTCGACTGCAAAACTGTTGGCACTGGTTCTGGCACTTTCAGCAATGGGTGACATGCTGATCGAGCTGAGCCTGCAATGGGGCGGGGCGGCTTTCTTCTTTTCACATGTTGCCGCAATCTCTCTTTACCTCGCCAATCCGCGCGCCAGTTCGACACCGAGCCAGAAAGGCCTAGCGGTCGCGCTTTTGTTCCTGACGCCGCTCATCTGCTGGTTGCTGACCAGGGATATCAGCATTGCCTCCTATGGATTGGCGCTTGGGGGAATGGCTGCCACCGCATGGATGAGCCGGTTTACCCGTTACCGTGTAGGACTTGGTGCGGTCCTGTTCGTGATATCCGACTGGTTGATCTTCTACGGCATTGGCGAGAGGCCCTATGCCGAGACTGCATCGATGCTGGTCTGGCCGATCTATTATGCGGCGCAGTTCCTGATCGCGACCGGCGTTATCCAGACGCTGCGGCACGAGTTGCGGGATGTAGCCTAAGCGGCAGCGATAGTAGTCCGATGTAGTTCGCGGCGGTATCCGTCATAGCCGCCCGTAGCCCTGTGCAGTATGCTGCGATTATCCCACATAACCAGCATGTTGGGCTCCCATTTATGCCTGTAAATAAACTCGTCTCGCGTTTGCCATTCGAGCAATTCCGACAGCATGGCGAGTGCTTCCGTCTCTTCCATGCCTTCGATTCCGACGACATAGCTAAGGCTGGAAAAAATGACTTCCTCTCCGGTTTCGGGATGAGGTTTGATCAGCGGATGTCTCTGTGTTGCGAGCGCATCTTTTCCGGGACGAATGGCCATGGACCGGTCTTTATCGCTGTCACCGTATAATCCATCGGGCGCGTAACCTCGCTGCGCAGAGTGGATCGCGGTTAAGCTGCGCAGATGGTCTTTGCGATCATCGGACAAGGCGGCAAAGGCGGCGGCTTGGTCGGCGAATAGCGTGTCGCCACCGACTGGCGGGATTTCTATGGCTAGCAGGCAAGTGCCCGCAGGTGGTTTTGCCAAGAAGCTCCAATCGCTGTGCCAGCTTTCGGCAAATAGCGGCGATTTCTCATCAGCCTCGCGCAAGATCGCAGCGATGTGACGGCGCCCCTCGATAGGGTCGAAGAACGGGTCATCGCCAAATCCGCCCATGGCCAGCGTAAAGCGCTCGAGCGCATCATCATCCATCCGCTGGTCGGCGAAAGCGAGCACACGATGTTCAAGCCACGCATCCCTGATATCGGCGATCGTGGACTTGTCGAGTTCATCGGTCAGATCAATACCTGTGACGCGTGCACCGCATGTCCGACCAAGACGCTTGATATTTATCACTATTCTTTAGTGCCTTCGCTAGCATCACCGCTAGCCGCAAAAGGCGCGTCGCCGCCCCCTTCAGCGGATTTACTTTCGGCGATCTCTTCCGCTACCGCTTCTTCGGCTTCGTTCTCAGGCGTTTCATCCTCATCAATCAGCGCTACGCCGACAACTTGCTCTTTGTCGGCAACGCTGAACAAACGCACGCCAGAAGAACTGCGTCCGATAATCGGCAGGCCAAGATTATCCTCGTAGCCGTTCTCGAGCAGGTGTCGGAATTCAATCGAAAGGCGGATGAGTTTGGCCTGATCGGTGACCAGCATGATCTGGTCACCATGCGTGACCGGGAAGCTGGCGACGACTGGGCCATTACGGTCCGGGTCGCTTTCTGGCGAACCGATATTGACCACCCCCTTACCGCCGCGACCGATGGTGCGGTATTCGTAGGCTGACGAGATTTTGCCGTAACCATTGGCGCAGATTGTAAGGACGAACTCTTCGCGCTCGGCCATTTCGGCCATGCGTTCTTCGGAAAGTTCGGCTGTGTTGTCGCTGGTTTTCCATGGCGCGGCGCGGAGGTATGCTTCACGCTCTTCCGCAGTTGTGCCGGTGGTATTGAGCACGGCAAGCGAGACGACTTTGATGTCCCCCTTTGGTCCCATTCCTTGCACGCCGATTCCCGTTCGGCTCTTGGTTTCGCGGGCATCGGTGGCGGCAAAACGGATTGCTTTGGCCGTATCACTCGCGAGGAATACCTCCTGATCTTCGGTCAGTAGATGCACACCGATCAAGCGGTCATTTGATCTCTCAACGAAGCCCATCGCATATTTGCCGTTCGACGGTACATTGGTGAAGGCGTCCATTGAGTTTCGGCGCACCATACCGCGTTCGGTCGCGAAGATGATGTTGAGCGCATCCCACTCGCTCTCATCCTCTGGCAGCGGCAGCACATTGGTGACCAGTTCGTCTTCACCCAAAGGCAGCAGATTGACCATCGGGCGGCCCTTGGTCTGTGGGCCGCCTTCGGGCAGTTTCCAGACTTTCAGACGATAGACACGGCCAGTGTTAGTGAAGAACAGCACTGGCGTATGCGTGCTGGTGACGAACAGTTCGACAATCGCGTCTTCGTCCTTCGTTGCCATGCCGGCACGGCCCTTACCGCCCCGGTTCTGCGCGCGGAAAGTCGCAAGCGGGGTCCGCTTGATATAACCGCCATGCGTAACCGTAACGACCATTTCTTCGCGTTCGATCAGGTCTTCGTCGTCCAGACCATCCCAAGCAGGCGCGATCTCCGAAACACGCGGCGTGGCGTAATTTTCACGGATTTCGGTCAACTCGTCGCGCATAATGTCGTAAAGTTTCACGCGATCAGAGAGGATTGAGAGATATTCTTCGATCGCGATCGACAGCTCTTTCAGCTCATCGCCGATCTCGTCGCGGCCCAATGCAGTCAGACGGTGCAGACGCAGCTCGAGAATGGCTTTAACCTGACGTTCCGAAAGGCGGTATGTGCCGCCTTCTTGACCAGCGTCAGGTTCGATAGCCTCAACCAGCTTGATATACTGCGCGATGTCGCCAATTGGCCATTCCTTGGCGAGCAACTTAGCCCGCGCTTCCGCAGGATTGGGCGCGCTGCGGATCATTGCAACGACTTCATCCAGATTGGACACCGCCACGACGAGGCCGAGCAAGATGTGTGCGCGATCGCGGGCCTTGTTCAGCTCAAACTTTGTCCGCCGCGTGATCACTTCTTCGCGGAACTGGATGAACGCCTGAATGAACTCGCGCAGCATCAGCACTTCTGGACGGCCACCACGAATAGCGAGCATGTTCGCCGGGAATCCCGATTGCGCCGGTGTGTGACGCCAAATCTGATTGAGAACGACTTCTGCCGTAGCGTCGCGCTTAAGATCGATCACGACGCGAACGCCCATCCGGCTCGATTCGTCGCGGATGTCCGAAATGCCTTCGATCCGTTTCTCTTTCGCCGCCTCGGCCAGTTTCTCGACCAGGCCGCTTTTGCCGACCTGATACGGGATTGAGGTCAGAACAATAGATTCGCGATCGCCGCGCCTGGTTTCAATCTCATGGCGACAACGCTGAAGGATTGATCCGCGTCCAGTGGTGTAGGCTGACCGCGCGCCAGATTGGCCTAAAATAAGCGGTGCAGTCGGGAAATCCGGCCCAGGGATAATCTCGACCAGTTCTTCCGATGAGATCCCGGGATTATCGATAAATGCCAGGCAACCGTCGATCACTTCGCCCAGATTGTGCGGCGGTATATTGGTAGCCATACCAACCGCGATGCCCCCGGCACCATTGACCAGCAGGTTCGGAAAACGAGCTGGGAGTACTTTCGGTTCCTGACGGGAGCCGTCGTAGTTTTCTGTGAAATCAACAGTATCCTTGTCGAGGTCATCCAGCAAGGCATTGGCGACCTTGGCCAAGCGCGCTTCGGTATAACGCATCGACGCTGGCGGATCGGGGTCCATCGAACCGAAGTTACCCTGACCATCAATCAGCGGAACGCGTAGCGACCAGTCCTGCGTCATCCGGGCGAGGGCATCGTAAATCGCACTATCGCCGTGCGGGTGATAGTTACCCATCACGTCACCGACGATTTTCGCGGATTTGCGATAGGGGCGGCCCGCGACAAAGCCGCCTTCCTGACTGGCGAAGAGGATCCTGCGGTGGACCGGTTTCAACCCGTCACGTACGTCGGGAAGCGCGCGGCTCACGATCACGCTCATCGCGTAATCGAGGTAACTCGTCTTCATTTCATCAACAATGTCGATGCGCCCGAAATTCTCTGACGGAGTAGACGGTTCTGGAGTTTCGTTATCGTCGCTCAAGAGGGCTCTTTTCTATTACTTTCGACGCAGGGTCGGTTGATTTTAAGACCTACGCTATTGCCCTGATTTCCGCCACTCTAAGGGGGTACGGATGCGCCCAAATGGCGGGGTTTTCCACACCTTGCTCGGCTCGGGCAGCAATCGCGGCGAAAACCGCAGAATTACGGGCGTTCAATGCCTGTTCAGGGCGTTTTGACTAAGACTAATTGCAATACGGGACACATAACGGCACTAGCGCGTTGGTGAGACGTAGTTTCAGCCAAACAGGCTCGTTTTAATTTACCTATGGGAGAGACCCAGAATGTTTACTTGCAACCGCACCAAGGCAGACAAGCGCATTGGTTCGAATATCGCTTTCGCCGTCGCTCTGATGTGCGGAACCGCGCTAACCGCTGGGGTTCTCGAAACACCAGCGTATGCGCAAAAGGAGCAGAAGCCGGACTATTCCAAAGCTTTTGTTGAAGCGTATTCCGCAGTTGAAGCTCATACCAAGGGCTTGGTGGTCGATACCGATTCCGCCAAGGCAGCTTTCCCTGCAATGATCGCTGCTATTTCAACTGCCGATGATAAAATGGCTGCGGGCCAGATGATGGTGACCATTGCCATATCGGCAAAAGATGTTGCACTGCAGCGCCGCGGCTATGAGATGATGTTGGAAAGCGGGCGGGCTTCGCCTGAAGACAATGCTCGCTTGCTGTTTAATTCAGGGCAATTAGCATATACCGAAGGCGAATATGAGCTGGCGCGCACGCGTATCATGGCTGCCAGTGAAGTCGGCTATCCTGTACCGGATCTTGAAAATACAATCTCCGGAATCTATTTTCTCGAGGGTCGCCATGCTGAAGGCTTGTCCTATTTAAAAGCGGTGGCAGAAGCTGCGATTGCACGTGGCGAAACGCCGTCTGAAGCGTTAATCAAGCGCGCATTTTCGGCGGCCTACAATGAAGGCTTGCAAGATCAGGCGCTCGCATGGACTGCGATGCAAGTGCAATTTTATCCAACTGATGCAAATTGGACCAACGTCATCGCGTTACGCCGCGAGTATTTTGATGAAGACAATGGGATCGTTTTGGATCTCTTGAGATTGCTGGACCGTACTGCCGGATTGGCACGCGATAATGATTATATCAGCTATATCCGAGTGACAAACGTGCGCTATCCAGCCGAAACCCAGCGCATTGTCGCCCAAGGACTGGCTGCCGGAGTGCTGACGAATGATCGAATTATTGTGCAAGAAGCGCAGAACGGAATTGTGGCGCGCGTTGCAGGCCTTCGTCAGGACATGCCTGATCTGGAAGCTGATGCGCGCGCACCGGGTGCCGATGGCGTCGATGCCAAGGCTGCCGGCGATATTTATCTGACGCTGCAGCAGCCGGCAAAGGCAGAAGAAATGTACGCTATCGCCGCTGGCAAGCCAGAAGTTGACCAGAACGTAACAAATATGCGGATGGGTATTGCACAGCTTGATCTGGGCAAGGCAGAAGCGGCTAAAGCCAGCTTCGCCAAGGTCACTGGCGATTATAAGCATGTGGCGGATCTGTGGTCGGTTTACGCTGACACGATGGCAGATGCTCCGGCAGCAATCGCGGTCACTGAAGCTGCAATGTAGCGTCTAATCGATAACCACTTAGGAAGGCGCGGGCTACGGCTCGCGCCTTTTTTATTTGTGTATCTTCTAGCGCAGCCGCTTCACATAAACTTGCCCATCATCGCGCCGGTCGATCTGAAAATTCGGCAGTGAGTCGAACAAGTCTGACAGACTTTTGAAGCCGTAATTGCGGACATCGAAGCTGGAACGGTTCCCGGCGATCTGGCCAACTTGCTGCAGCTTGGCATAGCCTTGCTGATCGCGTTTGGCCTCATTGTAGGCGGCAATAATGAGCTCTTCCAACTGCTCATCTATTGCTGGCGCATCGGCTTGTTTGCTATTGGTAGTGTTGGTTTGGTTTTGCTGCTTATTGGCCGCGATCAGCTTTTCGATGTCGATGAAACGCGTACAAACTGATCGAAAGGATTCGGGGGTCTTCGAGCTCCCGAATCCGTAAACGACGATACCATCCTGCCGTAGTCGCGTGACGAGCGGCGTGAAATCGCTGTCGGACGTCATAAGTCCGAACCCGTCGACCTTGCCCTGATTAAGCAGATCAATCGCATCAATAGTCATGGCCATGTCGGTGGCGTTTTTGCCTTTGGACACATCGAATTGCTGCTGCGGCCTGATACCGAAACGATTGGTGATTTTATCCCACTTTGCCAGATTGCCTTTGGCAAAATTGCCGTAGGCGCGGCGGATATTCACTTGGCCTAATTCTGCCATGACCGTGAGAACCGGATCAATGCCCTGCGGAGTAGTGTTGTCTGCATCAATTAACAGAGCGATATTTCTGAGTGTTTCTTGAGACATAGCCTTATTGATAGGACTCCTTGCAACCCGCGCAACCTCAGGCACTTAATCTTCCGGTATGAACTCACCGCTGTCACGATCAAGTACGTGTAATACGCCATCGAATATCGCGAAGAATGTGCCGCGTAACACGAGATCTCCCGACGCTTCACGCTCTTGAACGCAAGGGAATGAGTGTAGGTTCTCCAAGCTTACGCGGACGGCAGCCAGTTCCATGGCTCGTTCTGCTTCGCGTCCCTGCGTACCATGCTCTTCCACAACAGGTTCGCGGACTTCATCGAGCTGACTGATCCAATCGGCAACAAAACCGCCGCGCCCCATCGGAGCGCCGTGCAGTTCGCGCGTTAGTGCTGCTTTGCAACCGCCGCATTTTCCGTGTCCCATAACCACGATCTGCCGGACCTTCAGAACGTTGACGGCGTATTCCAGAGCTGCCGAAACTCCATGAAGTCCAGGCGTAGTTTCGAAAGGGGGAACCAGTGCAGCAACATTGCGAACTACGAATATCTCGCCCGGATCGACATCGAAGATCTGCGCGGGGTCAACGCGGCTATCAGAGCAGGCAATGACCATCAGCTTGGGCGATTGGCCATGCTCTGCAAGACGCTCGAACCGGTCGCGCTGCGTCGCGTAACCATTTTGGCGGAAGCGACGATAGCCCTCGAGAAGCTGGGCAAACTCGGGCATTAAAATCGCTCTCCGCGGATCACCTCGACATCCCACATCGTCAGCAGCAGTCCATGCGTTGTGAGAATCGGCACCAGGGCTTCAGACAATTTCTCCGCCCGTTCCTGAGACGCGACCGTAAGCACGAGCGATTTGTCTGAGCCCGTCACACGCTCTTCACGCCATGCTCCATCGCGCCCGCTGCCTGATTGTACCGGCAATACTGTCCAACCCGTAATGCCAGCCTGGTCGATTGCTTTGGTGACGACCCTGACCAGAGGCGTATCAGCCAATATTTCAATCCGTTTGCGGATGACTGTTTCGATCATGGTAATGCTCCAACAGGACCACCGATCGCCTGCGCAAAGGCTGTCAGCAACCCGATATTGATCAAGATATTGAACGGGAAGGTGATACTGAGAGACATCGTCAGATACACGCCCGGGTCCGCTTCAGGCAGGGCAAGACGCATTGCCGCCGGGACCGCAATATAGCTGGCACTCGCACAAAGGACGCCGAATGCTGCAGCGGACCCCACATCGAGCCCGATGCCAGTGCCGACCAGCACGCCCAGTGAACCATTAAAGATCGGAAGCACAACGGCGATCACAGTCAGGCGCCACGTGATCGAACGCGAGGCCATAATCCGGCGAGCTGCGATCAATCCCATGTCGAGGAGGAACAGACAGAGCACGCCTTTGAACCCTGCTTGGAAGAAAGGCGATACTTCAACAAAACCGCTTGGCCCAGCAATCATTCCAATCGCAAATGAGCCGAGCAACAGCACGACCGATGCGTTCAGGAACACTTCGCGCAGCATTTCGCCGCGATTGCCTTTCTCACCATCACTCCCACTCTTGGCTAGCATCAATCCGCTCAAAATAGCCGGCGTTTCCATGGCGGCGAGGACGGCTACCATAAAACCCGCAGCCGGTAGTGCGGACAGCTCAAGTATCTCTACGGCGGTTACATAGGTAACCACGCTGACAGAACCATAATGCGCGGCCACGGCAGCGGCGTTTAGTTTATCCAGCTTCCCAAAGCCTTTGAGTACCACGTAAGCGATTAGCGGCAGGAAGAAACTGGCGGCAATACCGGCAAGCAATGCAACTGCAACAAGCGGGCTTAATCCAGATTCTGCAACGGCAACGCCGCCTTTCAGGCCAATTGCCGCCATCAGATACAGAGACATACCCTTGGCGATGGCTTCGGGGATGGCGAGATCGGATCGAACAAAGGCCGCCAACAGGCCGAGGATAAAGAACAGCACCACCGGCGAGGTGAAGGTCTGTAATGCAGAAACATCCATGATGATTTTCTAGTCTGTCTCTACCGCAGGGGCAATGCGTGCCGCAATTCATCCACGGCCATGCCTCATCTTGCGACACAAATAGGTTCTCATAAATGAAGCTGGCATTGCGGACAGTGCGCAACGGCCCTAAATGACCGTCATGAACGATCTTTCGTCGACACCATCGCCTGGAGGCGAACGCCCCGCACGCCAGCGCAAGCCTGACTGGATTCGCGTCAAAGCACCTGTCAGCAAAGGATATCACGAGACGCGCAAATTGATGCGTGAGCTTAATCTCAACACCGTATGCGAGGAAGCAGCGTGCCCGAATATCGGCGAATGCTGGACGAAGAAACATGCGACCGTGATGATCCTTGGAGATGTCTGCACCCGCGCTTGTGCATTTTGTAATGTCAAAACCGGCATGCCGCGCATCGTCGATCCGATGGAGCCGGAGAACACGGCTGTCGCAGCAGCTAAAATGGGGCTCGAGCACATCGTGATTACTTCGGTTGATCGCGATGATCTTCCGGATGGCGGTGCGGGTCAATTCGTCAAAGTGATCAAGGCACTTCGCCGCGAGACACCAAATACGACGATCGAAATCTTGACGCCTGATTTCCGGGGCAAAATGCGTCCTGCGGTGGAGGCGATCTGTGAAGCAGGGCCGGACGTTTATAACCACAATCTGGAAACGGTGCCGCGGCTTTATCCGACCATTCGCCCGGGTGCGCGCTATTACGCGTCGCTGCGTTTGCTTGAAGAAGTGAAGGCCCACGATCCAATGATCTTCACCAAGTCGGGCATTATGCTCGGGCTGGGTGAGCAGCGCTTGGAAGTACATCAGGTGATGGACGATATGCGCACGGCCGATATCGATTTCATGACCATGGGCCAATATCTCCAGCCAACGCCAAAGCACGCTAAGGTCGAAGACTTCGTAACACCGAAGGCATTCGATGCGTTTGGTGCGATTGCGCGGGCAAAGGGCTTCCTGCAAGTGGCCTCAACTCCGCTGACACGCTCCAGCTATCACGCCGGCGATGACTTTGCGGAAATGCGCGCTGCGCGCGAGGCTAAGCTGGCTAAGCAAGCGGCCCGGCAAGGCGTCTAGTGCCGGGCATCCGCGAGCAACGGGTGCTTCCCTATAGTTGCGAGCAGATGTTCGATCTGGTCGCCGATGTCGGTCGCTACAAAGAGTTTCTGCCATGGGTGGTCGCAACGCGCGTTAGATCAAACAGCAACACGGAAATGGTCGCCGACATGGTGGTCGGGTTTAAATCGCTACGGGAGAAGTTCACTTCCCGTGTGTTGAAGGAGCGCGCCCAGTCAATCCAGGTCCACTATGTCGACGGCCCGCTGCGCGATCTCGACAATCGCTGGGGTTTTACGCCGTTGCCCGACGGCGGATGCGAGGTCGATTTCTGCGTAGATTTTACATTCAAGAACCGCGTGTTCGAAGCGCTTGCCGGCCAATATTTCGACCGTGCTTTCCGCAAGATGGTGTCGGCTTTCGAGGCGCGCGCTGACGAGCTTTACGGAAGCAGTAACTCCAGTGCGCACAGCGTAGCCTGACGCCGAACTTCCGCGCGCCCTATATCGCCAAAGCTTTTCAATTCTCCTTCCGGTTCCCCGTCTGCACCGCGAATTGCTCGTGCAAATACGACGGTACCGACCGGCTTGAGATCGGTCCCGCCGCCGGGGCCCGCGACGCCGCTAATCGCCACGGCCACATCTGCCTTGCTGTTCTTCAATGCTCCATCTGCCATTGCCCACACGCAGGCGATCGACACCGCGCCGAAGGTCTCGATAATATCGCTGGCGACGTCGAGATCCTCCATCTTCGCTTCATTCGAATAGGTCACAAAGCCGCGCTCAAGCACGGCGGAAGACCCGGGAATTTCGGTCAAAGCCGCCGCTACCAGACCACCGGTGCAGCTTTCAGCCACGACAATTTTGCGGCCAGCCTTAGCGTTCTCATCGACAACGCGCTTTGCCAGCGCATCAATGTCTTCAGGAAGGAGAGAATCAGCGGTCATATCACGCGTCCTTCAAAACTGTGGCGATTGCCTGCGCGGCGATGCCTTCACCGCGGCCGGTGAAACCCAAGCGCTCTGTGGTGGTTGCTTTGACGCTGACTTGCCATGTGTCAACGCCAAGGAGGGTGGCGATCATCTGTCGCATAGTGTTGCGGTGCGGCCCAATTTTTGGAGCTTCGCAAATAATTGTGAGATCGACATTGCCAACGCGGTATCCGGCGTCGGTGACCAGATTTGCCGCATGTTCGACGAATTTGCCGGATGAAACGCCCTTCCACTGTGCATCGCTTGGTGGGAAATGATCGCCAATATCGCCCGCTCCAACCGCGCCTAGGAGAGCATCCACCAGCGCGTGCAGTGCTACGTCAGCGTCGCTGTGACCGGAGAGACCTTTGTCATGCTCGATCTTGAGACCGGCGAGCCATAGCTCTTCGCCAGCGACGAGACGGTGCACATCGTATCCCATACCGGTTCGGACGGGCGGAATATCAGTCATAAAGTCCTCTGCGAAAGTGAGTTTTTTGAGCGCTTCGTCACCATGGACATGGGCAACTTTGCCACCCGCTGCGAGTAATATCTGAGCATCATCACCGGCATTGGCTTCGCTATGCCACTCGTTGTGCGCACCAATGATCGCCTCGTAATGAAACGCTTGCGGCGTCTGGACGCGGCGAAGCGTTTCCCGATCGGCGGAACCTGCCATTATGCCAGCAGCATCTACCGCAAGGCTATCGACCACAGGGAGAACGGGAACGGCACCTTGATGCGACCCAAGAGCCGCCAATAACCGCGCAATTACTGGATCGCTCAGAGCTGGTCGAGCGGCGTCATGGATCAGAACCTGTTTGGTATTGACCGCGTCCAGTGCCTCAAGCGCGAGACGCACTGATTTCTGGCGGGTCGCACCGCCGGTTACGAGCTGGATATTCTTAAGTCCGACCAGAGCGTCGTTTGCAATCTCATCAGCGCCTTCGGGGATGGCAACAATGATCGGCTCCGCTCCGGCGGCGGCAAATGCCTCCGCAGAGTGCCGAACAACAGGTTTCCCGCGCCAATTGGCGAACTGTTTAGGCAGAGGTTGTCCGGCGCGAACGCCTTTGCCTGCAGCGACGATAATCGCTGCGAAAGCGGGAAGGGAAGGAGTATCCGCCATAGGCCCTCGCGCTAGCTGCTTGCGCCCGATGCTGCAATGCACTATGCGCTGCCTAAATTTTAGGCATGTGAGTAAATGAGCGCGCTTCCAACTGCACCGACGTTGAAACCGATCAAGATCGGACCCGTCCGTATCGACTGTCCGGTCGTGCTCGCGCCCATGACTGGCGTGACCGATCTGCCGTTCCGCACGCTCGTGCGTCGTTATGGTTCTGGCCTCAACGTCACCGAGATGATCGCTAGCCAAGCTGCCATTCGTGAAACACGTCAATCAGTGCAAAAAGCTGCCTGGGACCAGATTGAAGAGCCGGTTTCGATGCAGCTTGTCGGCTGTGATCCGGTGTCGATGGGGGAGGCGGCGCGTCTCAACGAGGATCGCGGCGCGGCGATTATCGATATTAATTTCGGTTGCCCGGTTCGCAAAGTGACCAACGGTATGGCGGGTTCAGCTCTGATGCGTGAAATCCCGCTTGCGACCAAGCTGATGGAAGAAACAGTCAAGGCGGTCTCTGTTCCGGTGACGGTGAAGATGCGGATGGGGTGGGACCACGCCAGCCTCAACGCTCCAGAGCTCGCGCATATTGCCGAGGATCTTGGCGTTAAGATGATCACCGTTCACGGGCGGACCCGAAACCAAATGTATAAAGGCTCAGCCGATTGGAGCTTTATCAGCAAGGTGAAGGCCGCGGTTAACATCCCGGTGATCGTCAATGGCGACATTTGCGGGATTGAGGACACGGCCGAGGCGCTGGAGCAATCCGGTGCCGATGGTGTGATGATCGGGCGGGGGGCTTACGGAAAGCCATGGCTGCTTGGTCAGGTAATGCACTGGCTGCAGACCGGCGAGCGTCTGGATAGTCCGAGCTTCGACGAGCAGTATGAAGTGCTGGTCGAGCATTATAGAGGTATGCTGGCGCATTATGGTCGCGAGGTCGGCTCCAAAGTCGCTCGAAAGCATTTGGGCTGGTACACCAAGGGTATGCACGGCTCTGCCGAGTTTCGTAACCACGTCAATTTTATCGATGATCCGGAACAAGTGCTGGGCGAGTTGGAGCGGTTTTATACGCCCTTTATGAACCGCCGCGCAGCCTGATCATGGCAGACGAGCGGTCCGATACGCGACCCAACGCGCGGGCGCAGATATCTGGTTTCATCTTTGCGATGCTGTTGCTCGACGATGATCTGGTTGTTGCCGAAGCCAACCACGCCGCTGAAGATATACTCGGGCGAAGCGCCAAACGCTTGGTTGGCTCGAAACTGGCCGATCTTATCGACCTGTCTGAGAGCGGTGTTGCAGGCAGGCTCGACGATCAGGACGCGCAACTGGTTGCGCGCGGCGTGCCCGCATTGATTGGCGAACAATCGCGCGTCCTCAACATCACTATCTCGCCTCTGCCAAGCCATCCAGGCTGGCGTGTACTGACGCTGTCCGATGCCGGGCAAGACGACATGAAATCGTCCGATGAACCCGATGCTTCCCTGAAAGCACCCGCCATATTGGCGCATGAAATCAAGAACCCGCTCGCAGCAATTCGTGGTGCCAGCCAGCTTGTCGCGCGCAAGCTGGACGAGAAGGACCGCGGGCTCACTACGATTATCTCGGATGAAGTCGACCGGATTGCAGGCCTCATTGACCGGATGCAGGAGCTGGGCAGCAAGAGCTCTGAACCCGTGGAAGCGATCAATCTGCACCATTCGGTCCGTAATGCTATGGCCAGTGTACGGGCGGCGGCGAAGGATAGGGCGGAGTTGATTGAAGAGTTCGACCCGTCACTGCCCGAAGTTTCGGCAAGCGGAGCATCGCTTGAACAAGTTCTGATCAATCTGTTGAGCAATGCGGTCGATGCCTGTGCTGGTCAGGAAGCGCCGAGAGTTACGGTCCGCACACGGTTTGTCAGCGGACTTGCATCCAATGTTTTTCGTCTCAGCCGGTCGGTGCGATTGCCGATTGAAGTGTCGGTTGTCGACAACGGCTCCGGCTTGGACGAGAGCTTAGGCGATCATATTTTCGAACCTTTCGTCACGTCCAAGCCTAACGGGCAGGGACTTGGTCTTGCTTTGGTCAAGAAGCTGGTCACGGATATGGGCGGCCGTGTGAGCTGCAAGCGAGACGATGCCGCCGGCGAAACCATCTTTCGCCTGCATCTGGCCGTGGCCGAAAGAGCGCAGAATAGGAATATGTCATGAGCCAAATTTTGTTGGTCGAAGATGACAGCGCAATTGCGACCGTTGTCAGGGCTGCTCTTGAAGAAGAGGGCTTTGAAATCACACATTGCACCAGTATCGCCGAACGCGATGCCGCGCTGACGGCGCAAACATACGCTGCAATGCTGACGGATATCATGCTAACCGATGGCGACGGTATCGAAAGCCTGCCTTCCGTCCAGCAGGCACATGGCGATATGCCGATCATTATCCTGTCAGCACAAAACACGCTGGATACCGCCGTCAGAGCAACCGAGACAGGGGCTTTCGAGTATTTTCCCAAGCCTTTCGACCTGGAAGAACTGGTTCGTGCGGTCATTCAGGCGGTTGCGTCTGATTCAGATGGTTCGGTCGATCTGGGTGAGACTGGCGATGGTCTTCCACTGGTTGGCCGCAGTCAGGCGATGCAGGGCGTGTACCGGATGATTACCCGTGTTCTGCGGAACGATCTAACCGTCCTGATCCTTGGTGAATCCGGAACCGGCAAAGAGCTGGTTGCTGAAGCTATCCATGAACTCGGCCATCGTAAGACAGGTCCATTCGTGGCGGTTAACGCGGCAGCGATCCCGGCTGATCTTATCGAAAGCGAACTGTTCGGCCACGAGAAAGGCGCTTTCACCGGAGCAGTGGCGCAGGCGATAGGTAAGTTTGAGCAAGCCAATGGCGGCACGCTGTTTCTCGACGAGATTGGCGATATGCCATTGGATGCGCAAACCCGGCTTTTGCGGGCGCTGCAATCAGGGCGCATCCGCAGGGTGGGCGGGCGTCAGGAAATCGCCATTGATGTGCGGATCGTTGCAGCTACCAACCGTGACCTTAAACCTATGATTGCTGCCGGTTCATTCCGAGAGGATTTGTTCTATCGGCTGAATGTGGTTCCAATTGAATTGCCGCCATTGCGTGAGCGGCGCGACGATATCGAGGCATTGGCAAACCACTTCCTAAAACTGGCCACTACCGAAGGGCTGCCAGCCCGCCAGATTGATGCAGGCGCGCTAAAATTGCTCACCCGGCACGATTGGCCGGGGAATGTGCGCGAACTGCGCAATATGATGTACCGGCTCATCGTTTTGGCGCGAGACGAGACGATTGACCGGGCCAGCGTGGCCGAAATTCTAGACCAAGCGATTGCACCACTAGTTGACCGCGAACGTGGCGGTTTCGCTACGGTCCTGCGTGGATGGCTTGAGATTGCCAATCCAGCTGAAGGAACCGTCTTTCATGCTGCACAGGCGGCGTTTGAAAGGCCGCTGTTTGAATGGGCTTTGCAAAAGACCGACGGTAATCAGCTAAAGGCGTCAAAGCTGCTCGGTATAAACCGAAACACTTTGCGCAAACGGATCGTCGATCTGGAGATAGATCCTACTGTTTACGCTCGCAACTAGTGTGATCTCGCCATTGCAACGGCGCACCGGCGCCTCGCTTCGTCGATTTAGTTCTTGCATTTTTGCAACAGTACCGTTGTAACAATACAACGATGGACGGATCGGCCCTGACCATACCTCGAAAGAGTCCAAGATTGTGGCGGCGCTTCGTCGTTGCATCGCGGCGGGCAAATTTCTTCCTCGTCTTGGAAATCGCTGCCGTACTTGCCTTCGTCACAATGGCGATCGCGACCTATTTTGCGTTTAGCAACGCCCCACCGGATGGTCGGTTGCTTCCATCAGGGCAAGTTGCGACTTTGCTGATCGGCACACTTTTGCCAGCGATGGGGTTACTGGTGCTGTTTGGCAGACGAATGGCGATACGGCGTGCAGAGGGCAGCACCGCACGGCTCCATACCCGTCTAGTTTTCTTCTTCTCCATGGTGGCCGCGGTTCCAACACTCCTGGTTGCTGCATTCGCTGCAGTATTGTTCCAGTCAGGCGTCGACTTCTGGTTCTCGGACAATTCGCGCGGGCTGATGCAAAACGCGAACGAGCTCGCGCAGGGGTATTATGAGCAGAACCAGGTTCAGGTGCGTGACCATACCGTGACGATGGCCGACGACCTTCGCGCCTATCTCAGTGCATCCAACATTTCTGATGACGATTTTGTCGATTGGTACAATTTCCAGATGCAGGGCCGCGAGTTGAATGAAACCGCTATCTTGCAACGGGTCCCCGACGGCACATTTCGTACCGCAATCGTAATCAATCTGGATGAGGACAATCTACCCGCTGATTATGCAGGGTCAGTTTCCAGCCGTCTTGATCAAGGCGAGGCGGTTGTTGTTTCGGCCGACGCAGAGCGGATTGAAGCACTGACGGCCATCGACGAAGACAGCGGGATATATCTCTACAACGCGCGCAATTCCGAAGACAGCCGTTTTCAGCAGTGGGAACGCGCGAAATCCATCTCAACAGCTTATGACACACTGACTTCGCGCGCGCGGGCATTGCAGCTGCGGTTTAATCTTGCTTTGTTCTTCGTGTCTCTTGCTCTCGTTGGTTTGGCTGTTTGGTTTGCGCTGCGTTTCGCCGATCGACAGGTCGAACCACTGACTGATTTGGTCGCGGCGGCCCGAAAAGTTGGCGCGGGTAACTTCGCTTTGCGTGTTGAAGGGCGGACAGGTGCTGATGAGATCGGAATGCTCAACCGGGCGTTCAACAGAATGACTTCCCAGATCGAGAAACAGACGGCAGATTTGGTTGGCGCAAATGAACAGCTGGATCAGCGCCGCGGATTCATGGAGACGCTGCTTGAGTCGACCTCCGCCGGAATTATCTCGACCGACAAAGACGGTCGGATATTACTGATGAACAGCACCGCGCAGGATGTGTTGTTGACCGATGGACACAGCGATCGCTCCGGATCGCAATTGCGCGATATGGCGCCGGAAATATCCGACTTGGTCGAGGCTAAGCTTTCGAGCGGGATTATCAGCTACAATCGTGATGGAGAGCTGCTAACTCTGGCGGTGAAATTGACTGAAACCGCTGGCGCGATGGTGATCACTTTTGAAGACATCACGCGGCAATTGCTCGATCAACGGCGTGCAGCATGGTCGGACGTCGCGCGCCGTATCGCGCATGAAATCAAGAACCCGTTGACGCCGATTCAGCTTGCAACCGAAAGATTGAAGCGCCGCTACCGGCGCCAGATCGAAAGCGACGGGGAATTGTTCGATGATTTGACCAACACCATCGTTCGGCAGGTGGCACAGCTTCGCACGATGGTGGATGAGTTTTCATCCTTCGCGCGCTTGCCGAAACCGGTGTTCCGGGTAGAAGATGCGCTAGACCTCGTGAGGCAGTCTCTGTTCCTGCAAGAAGTCGCCCATCCGGGTGTCGATTTCAACATCACAAGTACTGCTCAATCTCCGGTGTCGATGGCCTGCGACCGGCACCAGATCGGCCAGGCGATGACCAACATTCTGAAGAACGCGGTCGAAGCGGTGGAGGCGAAGGCGGCAGCTTCGGAACCGGATTTCCGGGGCAAGATCACTGTCGAGCTGGCGGCTGACGAAGACAACGTCACGGTCGAAGTGCAGGACAACGGTGTGGGTCTTCCGAAAGACCGCGACCGTATCGTCGAACCCTATATGACCACCCGCGATAAAGGCACGGGATTAGGCCTCGCGATCGTCAACAAGATCATCGAGGAACATGGCGGCGAGATAAACTTCGCTTCGACAGAAAGTGGAGGGACCAAAGTCACAGTTCGGTTCGCACGCGACCCCCTGGTTGACGATGGGCAGGACGATCTGTCGGGGGATTCCGAATGACTCACACCAAACAGCATTTAGCGGGAAAGGAAGCAGCGCAATGGCGCTAGATATCCTCGTAGTCGATGATGAACGCGATATTCGCGACCTCGTATCGGGAGTTCTCAGTGATGAGGGCTATGACTGCCGAACCGCGGGCGATAGCACATCGGCCTTGGCCGCCATCGACGAGCGCCGGCCAAGCCTAGTGCTGCTCGATGTCTGGTTGCACGGCAGCCAGATGGATGGCTTGGAAGTGCTTGATGCAATCAAGCAACGCGAGCCTGAACTGCCAGTCATCATATTCTCGGGCCATGGCAACATCGACACGGCAGTGTCTGCAGTCAGTCGGGGCGCGATGGACTTTATCGAAAAACCGTTCGAGGCCGAGCGACTGCTGCTTCTGGTTGGTCGTGCGACCGAGACCGAGCGCTTGCGGCGGGAGAATGACCGCCTGCGTAAAGGTTTTGCTCGCGGCGAGGAATTTACCGGCAACTCGACCGCGATCAATCAGGTGCGCGCTACTTTGAAGCGCGTTGCCAGCACTGGTAGCCGGGTGCTGATCACGGGCCCTGCTGGTGCAGGTAAAGAGGTCGCGGCACGACTGCTGCATAGCTGGAGCGCACGCGCCGAGAACGCGTTTGTAATAGTC
Organism: Pontixanthobacter aestiaquae; assembly: GCF_009827455.1. NCBI lineage: Bacteria > Pseudomonadati > Pseudomonadota > Alphaproteobacteria > Sphingomonadales > Erythrobacteraceae > Pontixanthobacter > Pontixanthobacter aestiaquae. The sequence continues at coordinate 1,995,650 of NZ_WTYZ01000001.1, read as the reverse complement.
AACTCCGCGCGAATTACGCCTGAGCGGTTCGAGCAGGAGCTGTTTGGTGAAGAATCCAACGGTAAAATGATCCGCCCGGGGCTGCTGGAGTTGGCTGACGGCGGGACACTGTATCTCGATGAAGTGGCAGATATGCCGCTCTCGACGCAGGCTCGCATTCTGCGCGTGCTGACCGAACAGAGCTTTGTCAGGGTAGGGGGCTCGCGGCAAGTTGGCGTGGATGTTCGTGTGGTGTCTTCCACCGCGAAGGATCTCGAACTTGAGATGGAGGAGAAGCGTTTTCGCGAAGACCTTTTTTACCGCCTGAACGTGGTTCCCGTAACTATTCCATCTCTCTCGGAACGCCGTGATGATATTCCGGCCTTGGCGGAACATTTCTTCACTCGCCATGCCGCTGAACAGGGCATACCCGCTCCGAATATCTCAGAAGAAGCACTTGCGGCGCTGCAATCGTATGATTGGCCCGGTAATGTGCGCCAGCTGCGCAATGTAGTCGAGCGGACGATCATCCTGACGCCGCGCGAGGAATTGCAAACGGTCGAACCCTCTATGCTTCCTAGTGAAGTGACTGGTGGTAAGCTTGGTGGTGGTGGCGGTATTGCGGCGCTTATGGGCGTACCGCTGCGTGAGGCACGTGAGACATTTGAACGCGAATATCTGAGTATCCAGATCCGCCGTTTCTCCGGCAATATCTCCAAAACTGCGAGCTTTATCGGGATGGAGCGATCAGCGCTGCACCGTAAGCTTAAACTGCTCGGGATGGGTGATCGCAAGAATAATGACGCAAGCTGAAATCTTTTGTCATTTAGCGGTCGTGTTTTTCCAATTGTAAATCAGCTAGTGAGACCATAGCTTGTAATTGAAGGTCGGCGCGTGTGGCCCCCAATTTTCCATGCGCGATATTGCTCATGGAATAATCCATGCGCCAATAATGGAGAAAATAATGTCCGAAGGACGCACCCTTTCCGCGCGTGTGACAGCGAAGAAGGCGGAACCGGAATCTGCGAAGTCATCGAAGGCTGCAAATCAGGCGAATTTGCAGGATGCCTTTCTGAATCTGCTGCGGAAGAACAAGATTCCCGTCACGATGTTTCTCGTAAAAGGTGTTAAACTTCAAGGCATTGTCACTTGGTTCGATAATTTCTCGATCCTGCTACGCCGTGATGGACAGACGCAGCTTGTATATAAGCATGCGATTTCTACTATCATGCCCGGGCAGCCGATGGATGCGAGTCAGTTTTCGAGCACTGAAAGCAACCGTAAACAGCGCCTACTTCAGGATGTGTTCTTGAGTAGCGTTCGCGACGAAGATGCACAGGTGACCATGTTCTTGGTCAATGGTGTCATGTTGCAGGGATCGATCGCTGCATATGATCTTTTCTGTATGCTGCTGGAGCGCGATGGTTTTGTTCAGCTCGCTTACAAGCACGCCGTGTCGACAATCCAGCCCGACAAACCAGTCGACCTTTCGGGTGACTGGGAAGGTGAAGACGACTGAGTTTCGACGATGATCTGATGGGCGAAGTCTCGCGCGGGGCGCGGGCTGTCGTCGTGTGTCCGGATATCCGGTCGCAACGCTACGATCTCGATGCCGAGGCGCGGCTTGAGGAAGCGTGCGGCCTGGCGCTAGCCATCGGTATTGAAGTCGTGACGTCACAAATCCTTCCAGTTCGCGACGTTAAACCGAACACTTTGTTTGGATCGGGGCAAGTCGACAACATTCAGGCAGCTTGCGAACTGGAAGAAGCGGAACTGGTGGTTGTCGATGGCGCATTGTCGCCGATACAGCAGCGCAATCTGGAAGATCGACTGAAGCGAAAAGTCATCGACCGGACGGGGCTCATTCTCGAAATTTTTGGAGAGCGTGCGGCTACGGCTGAGGGGCGGCTTCAGGTTGAGCTTGCCCATCTGGACTACCAGCAAAGCCGCCTTGTCCGCAGTTGGACCCACCTTGAGCGGCAACGCGGCGGTTTCGGCTTTCTTGGCGGCCCGGGCGAGACACAGATCGAGGCCGATCGGCGGATGATCCGGCAACGGATGGGCCGCCTGCGCAAAGAACTTGAGCAAGTTCGCAAGACCCGCGCACTCCATCGTGAACGGCGGGGAAGGGCGCCTTGGCCAATAATTGCTCTCGTCGGCTACACGAATGCGGGTAAGTCGACGCTGTTTAACACGCTAACCGGCGCAGAAGTGATGGCGGAGGATTTGCTGTTCGCCACGCTGGACCCAACGATGCGGGCTGTGCGGTTACCAGGCGTCGAAAAGGCTATTCTGTCGGATACCGTCGGCTTCATTTCCGATTTGCCTACACAGCTGGTTGCCGCGTTTCGCGCTACATTGGAAGAGGTTACCGCCGCAGATGTTATCGTGCATGTGCGTGATATGTCCAACCCGTCTGCTGCAGCCCAGAAGAGCCAGGTGCTCGGCGTGCTGACTGATTTGGGCGTCATTGATGGGGAGGACGGCGTATCACACATTCCGATTGTCGAAGCCTGGAACAAGTGGGATTTGCTCGACACCGACAAACGCGCGGAACTTGCCGAACTCGCCGCGAATGATGAACTGGTGATCCCTATCTCTGCAATCTCGGGTGAGGGCCTCGATGAGTTCGTGACCGAGATTGATGATCTGCTGACTGCCGGTGCGCGCGAATACCATTTGGTGCTATCAGCGGCAGAGGGGCAGAAAATCGCTTGGCTTCATGCGCATGGCAATGTGCTCAACGAGCAAGATGCGGGTGAGGGTGAGGACGGCCCACTTCGTGCAATCGACGTGAAGTTAACTGCGAAAGAATTCGGCCGGTTCGACAGTCTTTGAGAATAGGGCCTTATTCGGTCTTTTTGACGTCCTGCCAAAGTTGCTCTTGCTCGTCCAAAGACAAGTCGTTGAACGTTCCGGCTGCGCGATCCTCCATTGCTCGGAAGCGCCGCTCGAACTTTAAATTCGCCTCTCGCAAGGCATCTTCCGGCGCAATTCCATACGCGCGTACCAGATTGACCGCAGCGAAAAGTAGATCGCCGGCTTCCTCCAATTTTTTATCGTCAGCTGCCTCGGCAAGCTCTTTTGCTTCTTCGGCGACTTTGGCGGCCGGTCCGTCAGTATCCGGCCAATCAAATCCGGTCCTCGCGGCGCGTTTTTGAAGTTTTTCGGCGCGGAGCAGGGCAGGGAGAGCCTTCGCAACGCCGTCCATCGCGCTGGTGGCGCCCTTCTCTGTGCGCTCAGCCTCCTTTAGCGTTTCCCAGCGGAGTTCGCCCATCTGGCCACCTTCATTGCCAAATATATGCGGGTGCCGCGCCTCCATTTTGTCCGAGATTGACCGCGCGACATCGTCAAAGCCGAACAAATCGAGTTCCTCGGCCATACGCGCATGGAACACGACTTGCAGCAGCAGATCGCCGAGCTCGTCGCGCAGGTCGTCCATCGCATTACGCTCAATCGCGTCCGCGACTTCGTACGCTTCTTCAATGGTGTAGGGCACAATGCTGGCGAAGTTTTGTGCGAGATCCCACTCGCAGCCCGCATCGGGGTCGCGCAAGGTCGCCATAATATGGAGGAGGCGGGAGAGTTGCTCTGTCATCTTCTGGTATCAGATGGAATGATAATATATATTATGTTAAATAATGAACCCGACTGTGTGAGGTGCGTTTGGGCCCTCACGTCCCGAACAAACTGAATAACAGTGCCCCCGCGGTGAAAATCGAAGCCCAGATCAGCGCGTAGAGCAAACTCGTTTTCCAACTGAGCCGGTACGCCGCAAGCGCGCTGACCAATAGCAACAGCGCACCGAACGCCCAGATGATGTGGATCCACTGAAACTGGCTCATGCTACGATCTCCAATCCGTCATAACCTACAATGACGTTCTCCGGCACTTCATTGACCAAAGTGGCATAATCCATGGATTTGTCGAGATGGCTCAGCACGGTTGTGCCTGCATTGGTGCGTTCTCCAAGCTCAATCGCCATCGCCAAATGTGCATGGGTTGGATGCGGATCGCGCCTCAGACAATCCGTAACAAGAATATCTGTGCCGTCGAGCAGATCGATCATTTCATCCGTAATCGCACTAAAGTCAGTCGCATAGGAGATGGATTTACCATCAGCGTCGAACCGGAATGCGGTGGATTGCGTCGGACCATGCGGCATCTGACACCATTCAACGCCAAATCCGGCGCACATTCGCATGTGGTCGAGCGTATCGAGCTTCACGATGGTCGGATAGCCATGTTGGCCAGCAAAGACATAATCGAAACGCTGGCGAAGTCGCCTGACTGTTTCAGCCGATCCGTAGCCTGGTAACGCATCTTTTCGGCCGTATCTGAGTACCCGCAGATCATCGATGCCGTGGCAGTGATCTGCATGGTCATGCGTCCAGAAGACGCCATCGATGCGGTCGATATTATTGGCTAGAAACTGCTGCCGCATATCGGTGGAAGTATCTATAACTAAACGATTTCCATCATTGCTTTCGACAAGAATGGACACGCGTGTGCGCCGATTTTTGGGTTCTTTGGGGTCGCATTCACCCCAGTCATCGCCGATCCTCGGAACACCGGTTGATGTTCCGGAGCCGAGCATGATGACTTTCACGCCGCAGCTTTCGAAAACAGCTTAAAGAAGTTTGACGTCGTGGTTGCCGCCAGTTCTTCAACCGTGACGCCGCGAAGTTCGGACACGAATTCAGCCGTATTCCGCACGAATGCAGGCTCGCAGGTTTTGCCGCGATGCGGAACCGGCGCAAGAAACGGACTGTCAGTCTCCACCAATATCCGATCTTCAGGCAATTCTGCCGCAATTTCCTGAAGCTCCTTGGCGTTCTTAAACGTAACAATGCCGGAAAGCGAGATTGTCAGGCCCAGATCAAGCACCTTGCGGCCAAACTCGGATGACGCCGTGAAGCAGTGGATCAGGGCGGGGAAGGCCCCCTTCCCCAGCTCATCCTCCAAGATTGCTGCGGTATCATCTTCTGCATCGCGCGTGTGAATAATTACTGGCAGCCCGGTCTCGCGGGCCACAGTGATGTGCAGGCGGAAAAGATCCTGCTGCACCTGCCGGTCAGATTTGTCGTAGTAATAGTCGAGCCCAGTCTCGCCGATGGCAATGACGCGGGGATGCTTCACCGCCTCCCGCAAGGCATCGATACCCAGATCGGCGTGATCATCGGCATGATGCGGGTGAATTCCCACGCTGGCCCACACGTCCTTTTCACGAGCTGCAGTGCCCATGACCTGACCCCACTCGCTTTGCTTGGTCGAGATGTTAAGAAACCCTTGGACACCAGCACTGCGAGCCCGGTCGAGCACCGCATCTTGCTCCTCGATCAAGCCGTCATATTCCAAGTGACAATGACTATCGATCAGCATTGCGCGGCCTCCTCTGCCGGCATGTCGAGCCGGGGGAAAACGCCCTCAGGCTTTTCTAGTGGTGCGGCAGTCGCCACACGACGGTCGAACCAGTCGGAATCAGTCAGATTGCCATAGTCTCGTTCATCAGCCGGGATGCCCAATTGATCGAGCAATGTGTTGCTAGCTGCGGGCACAACCGGTCTCACGGTAATGGCCAGGACACGCACTTGCTTGAACAGGGTGAGCAATACTGCTTTCATCCGCTCGGGATCGGTTTTTCTCAATGTCCATGGCGCTTGATCGTCGACATATTGGTTGCAGGCGAACACGCCTTTCATCCATGCATCGAGGCCATCGCTGAACGCGAGGTCAGCAAACTTGCTCTGCAAATCCGCGCACGCACCATGCACGAGCTTTTCCAGCTCGATATCGCCATCGGACGGGGTGAAGTCCGCTGTAAGAACCCCATCCATATTCTTGAAAATCATCGACAAAGTGCGCTGCGCAAGGTTGCCAAAGCTGTTTGCTAGCTCTGCATTGCAGCGGGTCACAATCGCTTCAGGCGAATAGCTTCCATCTTGCCCGAATGCGACTTCGCGCATCAGAAAATAGCGCAGATTGTCGACACCGAACTGTTCCGCAAGAGCAATAGGATCGGTCACATTGCCGAGCGTCTTGGACTCTTTCACGCCGCGGTTGAGCAGGAAACCGTGCCCGAATACCTGCTTGGGCAATGGCAAATCGGCACTCATCAAGAACGCCGGCCAATAGATCGTGTGAAACCGAACGATATCTTTGCCGATCAAGTGCAGATTGGCGGGCCAAAATTTGGCCATGTCGCCATTCATATTGGGATAACCGAGGCCAGTGAGATAGTTGGTCAACGCGTCGACCCAGACATACATCACATGCCCGTCCGAACCGGGCACTTTCACGCCCCAATCGAAGCTGGTGCGCGAGATTGAGAGGTCGCGCAAACCGCCTTCGACGAAGGCAATCATCTCATTGCGGCGACTGTCAGGCTGGAGAAACTCAGGTGTCTCCTTAAATAGCTTCAGCAACGCGTCCTGATATTTGGACAGGCGGAAGAACCAGCTTTCCTCGACTGTCCACTCGACAGGGGTGCCCTGCGGCGAAAGTTTCTCACCACTCTCGCCCCCGATCAGCTCTTTTTCGTCATAATAGGCTTCATCGCGGACTGAATACCAGCCCTCATAGCGATCCAGATACAGATCGCCTTTGGCCTCCATCGCCTTCCAGATTGCTTGGCTGGCCGTGTGGTGATCATCCTCTACCGTACGAATGAAACGGTCATGGCTGACATTCAAAGTCGCGCACATCTCTTGGAAATAGCCGGACATTTCGTCAGCTAGCTCGCGCGCGGTCTTACCCTGCTCCTCCGCTTTGCGTGCCATTTTCAGACCATGCTCGTCGGTTCCGGTTTGGAATCGGACATTGCGGCCTTGCGCGCGCTGGAACCTCGCGATGACATCAGCGGCAATCGCCTCATAGGCGTGACCGATATGCGGGCGTCCATTGGGATAGGAAATCGCGGTGGTGATATAGTAGGGTTCAGACATTGGCCCGCTCCCTATTCGGCGCGGCGGAGGCAAGCAAGGTACCAATTTCTGCCACCAGTAATCCTGCATCGAAATTGAAGGTCGGTGCTTGGCCGGTCAGCTTGACCAATTCGGCATGTGCATCGACAATTGCGGGATAGTTCGCGCGTGAAGCCTGATCGACAGCCCCCGAAACAACCGAGCGTGCGAGATCCAGTGTCGCCTGAATCCGCTCTCTATTGGGCCTCGCTCCGATAGCGTCGGCAAGTCTGCCGCGAAGCATGAAATCGGGGTCACCCTGCGCGATGATATCTTGCATGAGCTTGAACAAAGGGCCGAGATCGCGCTCGACAAAATCGAGTGCGGCACCAGGGGAGCCATTGGCCGCAACAATCGCAGCGTGTTGAGTAGCTGGCTCCGTGTCCGGCGCCTGAGCGGATAACAGCCTCGCCATGTCGTCGTCATTAATCGTCGGAAAACGCACAATCCGGCATCGCGAACGGATGGTGGGCAGTAAACGCGCCGGTCGATGCGTGACGAGCAGAAAATAGGTGCCGATTGGCGGTTCTTCGAGGCTTTTGAGCAGAGCGTTGGATGCACCTTTCTCCAGATCATCTGATGGATCGATAATGATTGCCCGGCGCGATCCCAACGTTGGTCTGGTGTTCAGACGCTGCTGCATTGCGCGAATCTGGCTTACCGCAATATTGCGTTTGGTTTCGTAGGGCTTGCCGTCGGCGCGCTTTTTGTCTTCCTTATCGTCCTTGGGAAGACGATTCAAAACGATGATGTCGGGATGATGGCTGTCCGGCTGCGGCAGGCCATCCTCCGCCACAAGCTCACGTGCCGCTGCCATCGCAAAGCGCATCTTCCCTAGTCCACGTTTTCCAGCGAGCATCCATGCGTGATGCATACGCTCACCCGCAAGCGCCTCGCGCCATTGCTGCCAAGGCGTTTCGTGGCCGAGCATTGTCATGTTTGTGCACCCAACAGAGGTTCCAGAACGGCCAGTACGCGCTGATGCACATCCTTAGCCGTTCCATCGCCATCTATTTCGAAGAACCGGTCAGGCTCGCTTTTCGCTAGGTTGAGGAATGTTGATGCGACTTCGGCATGGTATTCCGCACTTCGCCCGCCAATAGCGTCGGAAGTATCACCGTCACGCTCAGCAAGACGCGCAGCGATAGTTGCGGGCGGGACACTGATCAATATCGTCAGATCGGGGCGTAATCCGTCGCTGCCTACTTCATGCAAGGATAGGACTGCATTGTCGCCGACACCCCCTGCCCCTCCCTGGTACGCGCGACTGGAGTCGAGGAAGCGGTCACAAATTACCCATTTATCGGCCGCGATGCCGGGTCTAATCAGCTTCTCGACATGGTCTGATCGTGCAGCCGCAAACAGCAACGCCTCGGCGCGTGCGCCCCAGCCTTCCCCCGGCGGATCGAGCAACAGGCTGCGAATGGCTTCGGCGCCTGCAGTACCGCCTGGCTCGCGCGTCAGAACAGTGCTGATACCTTTGCTTTGCAAATATTCGGTGAGCAGACGGGCCTGAGTGGATTTGCCGGTCCCCTCCCCTCCCTCAAACGCGATGAATTTGCCTGCCATTATCCGAACCAATTCTCAAACGCATTGGCGATCCGCCTAAATGGACCGGCCTCAGCCACATCTTCGGATGCAACCAATGGAACGCGCGCGCTCGGTGATCCGGCAACATCGATCTGCAAATGCGCCACAACTTCTCCTACCGCAATCGGTGCCTGAAGCGGCCCTTCGTAATGAATGGCGATCGAAGCTAGCTCATTCGAGCCCTTGGGTATCGCCAGATTAATCCGGCTTGCCGCTTCTACATTGACGTTGCCCTGCGCACCATTCTGTACGCGTATCGACCCGATTTGGGCACCGTTATCGAATAGCAGCCGGCGGTCAAAACTATCGAACCCCCAATTCATAAGATCGCGCGCCATTTTTGCGCGCTGTTCCTCGGTTTCGACAGCGCCCAATACCATAATCAGCCGCGTCCCGTCGCGTTCTGCGCTTCCAAGAAAACCATGACCTGCCTGCCCGGTATAACCGGTCTTGATCCCGTCTGCCCCGGGTAAAACGCCGGAAATAGGATCATGATTGGCTTGTGCGAAGCCATTGTGACGCAAACCCTCTTTACCGAAATATTGGGCGTACAGCTCGGGATGACGGGTGACGAGGGCGCTAGCGAGCTTCGCCAAATCATTGGCCGTGGTGAACGTCTTGCCCTCGTCCGGCCAGCCATTGGGCGTGGCGAAATGGCTTTGTGTCATGCCAAGATCACGCGCGGCTGCATTCATCCGTGCGACCCAATCGTCGATTGAGCCAGCAGCACCTTCAGCCAAAACTGTGCTTGCATCATTTGCTGATACCGATGCCATTCCGCGCAGGAGCAGATCAACGCTCACTTCCTCGCCCGGTTCAAGGAACATGGTAGAACCCGTACGGTACCAATCGTCAGCAACGCCCTCACTCATGGTGAAGGTCTGATCGCTGCGAATTTCTCCCGCTTTCAGCATCTCGAACGCGACGAAAATGCTCATCACTTTGGTGATGGATGCAGGAATAAAGCGCCGATCAGCGCTGTCGGCGTGTAAGGTTTGTCCAGATTGCAGGTCAACCAGCAACGATACCGGTGCGCCATCTGTAATGATTTCAGCTTCGGTTACGCATGCGCTCGATGCCGTCGAAACAAGCACCACACAGGCTGCAACATTGGCTAGAAACCGTTTCACGTAAGCTCCCGCGCCGGGCGGGAGCCGGCAGTTTATCCCGCAGTGAATACTCGTGCATCGCTATAGCCCGCTGCGCGGACCTTTGCGAGCGCTGCCTCTGCCTGTCCACGGTTGGTGAACGGTCCGGTGCGGACGCGATAAAAGCGGCCTGACTTCTGGATAAAGCCATTGAGCGAGTTTGCCGCGCGTTTTGCGTTGGCTTCGCTCGAGAATGCGGCGGCTTGTACTACGAAAGCACCTTCGGCTGCCGGTGCAGGTTTAGGCGCTGGTCGAGCAGCAACACCCAGCACGGGACGCCTTGGTGCAACGCGTGTTTCTAACGGAGCAACGACCGGACGTTGCTGCGGCGCAACCTGTGCCACGGTTCGCGGGGTTGCAGACGGTCTTGGTGCAGTTACAACAGCACGTGGCGCGCGGGATAGCGGCGCCAGCGGATATGCTGTCACGGCCCTCCGCTCCTCGGTGAAGGCTTGGGCAAAAGATGCAGCTGTCGCTTTTGGAACTGTGGTCGATGCGGCTCGCGCAACAGGCGTTGTCCGCGCAGGCGCGCTAGCAACCGCCGGAAGCTCCCTCGAAGGAGTTGTCACTTGCGACGGAACAGCATTCGGCTGCGCCACTGCCAGATTGACCGAGCCCGTCTCAGGCAATTTGCGTTTAAGGACCGTCAGCAGCGATTTGGGTGTATCCATCCGCGCATTGGCGGTCTGCTCCATGCGCAATTTTGCACGCTCTGATTCGGGCGGGTTGGTTCGGCGAACGCGGATTGGCGCTCCGCTTTGGACGCCGAGTTGCGTCAACGCGCGGGGCGATAACGCGGCAACATGATTATTACTCATCGGTCCGCGCCGTTCGGCTCTTGCGAGAATGGTCTTGCCGGTTTCCAGCGATGTCAGCTCGACATAACTCGGCAGTGGCAGCGTTTTATGTGCGATGGAAACCGAATTGCCGCCATCGCGATCAAGCACTGCATAGCCGACTTCATCGAAATTCATCGTGTCGAGAGGGGTGTAAAGCTGCCCGTCCACTTCGTATGGCTCACCCACAACCAGCGGATAGTCATCTTGCGGACCGGTTTCCGCTGCAACCGCCGGCCGGTCGGCAGCCGTCGCCAGCGGAGGCAAATCGCCTCCACCAAAACGGCCACAAGCCGCCAGCAATACAGAAAGGCCCAAGACGCAAAAGCGCTTTAGGAAACGGGTCTGGATGTCAGTTGGCAATCTCATCTGCAAGCAATCCCACACTCATTGCGTAGTAATTCGAGCAGTTATATTCGAGGATAACCCTATAATTTGCGGTTAAGAGCCATGCAGGTTTTCCCGGTCCATCGGGCTGGAAGAAGGACGCCATGACGTCATCGGCCAGATATTTTTGCGGTTGAACTCCCAATTGCCGCCATTCTCCAACGGTTTTCCACTGGCTATGACGCTCATGAACGCGCGAGCAAACGGGCGAAATTATCTTGTTTTCAATTGCCGCACGATCAAGATTTGCCGGTACAGACGCACGAACGCCCCATGGCTGGCCCGTCCTCCAACCCGAATCATTGAAATAGCGCGCGATCGAGGCAAGCGTGTCAGCGCGGTTATTGAATATATCCGCGCGGCCATCGCCGTCACCATCGGTCGCGAGGCGCAGGTAGACGCTGGGAAGAAATTGCGGATTGCCAAAGGCCCCCGCCCAACTGCCGACCAATTGCGACCGCGAATAGCCTTTATCTGCAACCTTCAGCAGCGCAATCCATTCGCTCTCGAACAGATCACGGCGGCGCCCCTCCCAAGCAAGCGTTGCGAGCGACCGCGAAAGGTCGAAATTGCCCTTAAAGCTGCCGTAATTCGTTTCATGGCCCCATATCGCCATCAATATCTCTGATGGTACGCCAAACTGCTGTTCTATTTCCGCGTGCAAGCCGCGCGTTGCCTTATGCATCTCGCGCCCACGGCGGATACGTGTCGGGTTGACGTGCGTGTCGATATACGGGGCAAGCGCCGGATAGCCAGTGCGGGTCGGAGTGCCGGGTTGACCGCGATCAAGACTGATGACTCGTTGGTTTGGTGTCAGCCCCGCCGTCATCCGATTAATCGTGGACTCGCTCACACCCTCTGCACGGGCCTTTGCCATGATGAGTTGCAGATAGGCATCGAACGATAGGTCTTGCGATACCGCCGGAGTGGTCGGCGACATCGTCGCAAGTGCAGCGGCGGCAAACAGTGTAGCACGAATTTTCATAGTTCATCCGTGTCACATTCAACCTTAATCGCAAGTGCATATCGATAAGCAGATGCGAAAAACTCGCGAGAGCGGGCTTTTTGTGACCTGATCCTACGGCAGACCAAATTTGCCCCTTTACCTGCGAAAAAACCGCACCTAATGCGCCTTTGGGCAGTTGGCAGAGTGGTCGAATGCACTAGTCTTGAAAACTAGCGAGGGTGCAAGCCCTCCAAGGGTTCGAATCCCTTACTGCCCGCCACTGGCTCAACTTTTTTCTTCGCGAGGCTTCAGCGCACATTTGCGCATCGCTTCGTAATACGGCCGACATTGTTCGGCGAGCTTTGCCGCGGCTCCATCCAGCTTAGGCGGAGGACCGGGGGCTGGACCAAACCCAGTCGATGCCGCGACTTTGTCATACCAGTGGCTCGCCCAGATTCCGTCATCCGGTTTGATGCCCGGCGTCCAGCTCAGCATGCCTTCATCCCAAGGGATGTTTAGGCGAGTACAAAGAGCCCGTAAGTGCCCCTCCGGGTCGGACAGGAATGCAGTGGACTCGATCACCGGAGGTACTGCGCCAGATTGCTCTCTGGCGCTTTCGAAATATTCCAGTTGTCGGTCGTATCGCAAATCATCGAACTTTACCTGCACACGCTTCATCGAATAACTTGCGATAACCCGCTGCGGGTCTCGGATAAGGAATGCATGTTTATGATCGGGAAAGTCGTTGATGCCGATCTCGCCAATCATATGGTGCGGCATATGCTTTTGGTACCATAGCTGCGCATTGTTTGGGGCTGAACCACGCATTGCGTCGGCTATGTTACCCCAGTTGCAATCCATATCCGCGATGATTTCGTCCGCCATGGGTTGCGGTTCGCCCGAGTCTTTCAGATAGGCGCCATAGAATGGCTCGTCGCTGACGGCGCAATCCGCTCGTGAGCCGAAGCTGCGCATCATCGCGGTGGAGATATTGCGCGGTCCGGACCACATCGCGATCCGGATTGTCATGCGCCACTCACATCGGAATGTAGGCGTTCAAGATAGAGTTTCTGCAAGCGCTCCACCATCGGGCCGCGCTCGGTGCCGATCTCTCGTCCGTCAACAGCGCCAACCGGAGCAAGCCCGGCAAACGTCCCTGTCGTGAAAGCTTCATTCGCACCGTAAACATCTATCAGCGAAAAGTTACGCTCGAACACGGGAATGCCTGCGTCCCGCGCGATTTCGATCACCATGCCTCGTGTAATTCCATCGAGACAATAGTCGCCGCTGGAGGTCCAGACTTCGCCGTTCTTCACAATAAAGAAATGCGTTGAATTGCAGGTTGCTACAAAGCCATGCGGATCGAGCATCAATGCTTCGTCTGCGCCTGCTTGCGTGGCTTGAATACAAGCCGTGATGCAGTTGAGTTTACTATGGCTGTTGAGCTTCGGGTCCTGCACGTCAGGATAGCCGCGCCGGACGTGAACCGTAAATAAGTTCAGCATGTTAGTCGCGGTTTCTGGTACCGGGTCTTTCCACTCCGGAATGATCACAATCGTTGCAGTAGAGATCACAACGCGTGGATCTTGGTACGGCGTTGAGCGAATGCCGCGCGTCACCATCAGACGGATATGGACACCGTCCCCATCCATCCCATTTGCCCCAAGTACCGCATAGAGCCGGTCGATCATTTGCTCTTGCGAGATACCGATATCCATCGCGATGGCCTTTGCTCCGCGATAGAGCCGCTCCAGATGCCTGCTAAGAAACGCAATTCGTCCTTCGTGAACGCGCAGCCCCTCCCATACGCCGTCGCCCAGCATAAACCCGCTGTCGAAAACGGAGACTTTCGCATCTGGCCGCGCGAAATGCTCTCCGTTCACATCGATAATCACGCTGTCATTGCGTGCATCGGCAGCATAGCTGTGTGTGCCCTTGCCCATTTTATTGCCCTCTGTTCAGGATTTCATCCATCTGTTCGCGCATGATCGGATCCCATTCAGCACGAAGCTCCTTGACCTTGGCGATCAAGGCTTCGTTCTCGTCGAAAGGTATATCCATGTCGTATAGATCGGCGACTTCGCGCATGGCCCTGCGGTCCATTTCCTCGAACGCGTCTTTGGCGGCGACGGCTTGCTGACGGTCCATACCCAGCGCTTCATAGGCAGAGCGACCCATGCGCAAGGTGCTATCATAGGTTTCTCGGATGATGTCACGGCACCCATAAGCCCACAGTTCGTAGACATGACTGCGGTCGACCGCACGGGCTGTCACATGAAGGTCAGGGAAATGTTTGACCGCATATTTGACCAGCTTGTCGATCTGCTCGCGTTCGTCGAGAGCGACCACCAGCAGCTTTGCTTTGTCGATACCGGCCGCATGGAGAAGATCAGGCCTGGTTGCATCACCAAAATAGGTGCGAAACCCGAACTTCCGGCTGATCTCAAGCTGGCGCGAGCTATAGTCGATCACAGTGGTGTTGAACCCGGCTGCCTGCAGCATGCGGTTGACTATCCCGCCAACACGGCCGCTTCCCGCGATAATGACGGGGTTTTCCTCGTCGATATGATCGGCTTCCCGCTCGCTCTTTCCTATGTAGTGCGGCGCGATCACCTTCTCATACAGAATGAAAAGCAGCGGCGTGACCAGCATGGTAAGCGCAACGATGAGCAAAAGCAGGTCAGCGAGCGCATTGTCAAACACTGCATTGGCGACTGCGAAAGCAATCAAGACAAAAGCGAATTCGCCAGCTTGCGGGAGGCTGAGGCAGAACAGCCACAGGGCCTGCTTCCTTAATCCGTAGAACCAGCCGACGCCGAGCAGGATGATGAACTTTGAGACTATGACAACCGCCGCCCAGAACACGACTTCGCGCCATATTTCTGACGCGAGGACGAAGTCGATCCCGGCGCCGACGGTGATAAAGAATAGACCCAGCAAAAGCCCTTTGAACGGGTTGATATCGCTCTCGAGCTCGTGGCGATACTCGCTGGTAGCCAGAACAACGCCCGCCACAAATGCTCCGAGCGCTGGCGACAATCCAACAAGCGACATCAGTACTGCGATACCGATCACTACTGCCAGCGCGGCCGCAGTGAATAACTCGCGCAAGTTCGCGGCGGCGATGTACCGGAACAATGGTCTGATCGCATAGATACCTATTCCAACGACTGCTGCGACAGCACCAATCCGTACCAATGCGGCGAGCCAAATCGGGAGACCTGCGGTGAGATCGAGTCCGCCATGACCGCCCTCACCACTCTGACCTCCTCCGGCACCATAAAGCTCGGGCATGGCCAGCAGGGGGAGCAGCGCAAGCATCGGGATGACCGCGACATCTTGTACCAACAAGACTGAGAAACTTGCTTCGCCGCCTTCTGACTTCAGCAGCTTCTTTTCGGTAAGCGTCTGGATGATAATAGCCGTCGACGACAGCGCCAGGACCATCCCGATAGCTAGCGCCGTCTGCCAGGGATTGGAGTTGAGAAGCCCGATTCCGGTGATTGCTAGAGTAGTTAGAACAACCTGCCCGCCGCCCAGACCGAAGAGCTTACCGCGCATGTCCCACAGGCGCTTTGGTTCAAGTTCAAGCCCGACGATGAACAGCATCATCACCACGCCGAATTCGGCGAAGACCTGCATCGCTTCGACATCGACGCCGAGCAGCGCAAGCAGCGGGCTGATGGCCATGCCCGCCAGCAGATATCCGAGAACCGAACCGAGCCCGAAGCGACTAGCGAGAGGCACAGCTACAATCCCCGCAACGAGGATCAGGAGGGCCAAAATCAGGAATGACGTCATGCCATCATTCCTGCCTTATCTGGTCAGATATGCAAAGCCTTGCCGTAGGCGCCAAGCACGCTTTCGTGCATCATCTCGCTCAATGTGGGGTGTGGGAACACTGTCTGCATAAGCTCTGCCTCGGTGGTTTCGAGTTGTTTGCCTACCGTATAGCCTTGAATCAGCTCGGTCACTTCCGCGCCGATCATATGCGCGCCGAGAAGTTCGCCGGTTTTGGCGTCGAATACGGTCTTGATGAATCCTTCCGCCTCTCCCAGCGCAATCGCCTTGCCGTTGCCGATGAAAGGGAAATTGCCGACTTTCACCTCGTAGCCGGCCTCTTTCGCTTTCGCTTCAGTCATGCCGACACTGGCGATTTGCGGGTGGCAATAGGTGCAGCCGGGGATGTTATTGCGGTCGAGCGCGTGCGGATGTGCGTCCTTATTACCCATTTCCTGCGCGATAGCTTCAGCAGCAGTCACGCCCTCATGGCTGGCCTTGTGCGCAAGCCACGGTCCGGGAGTGCAATCACCAATGGCCCACAGCCCTTTCGTTTTGGTTCGGCCGTATGGATCGATCTGGATAAATCCGCGATCCATATCGGTCAGTTTATCCAGACCGATATTCTCCGTGTTGGGCTGGATGCCGATAGCGACGATCGCATGAGTGAACTCGTCGGTGATGACCTTACCGTCTTTCCCTTTGATCTTGGCTGTGACACCTTTTGACGTCACTTTCAGATCCTCGAGACCAGTACCCGTCAGGATATTCATGCCCTGCTTCTTGAGCGACTTCTCAAGGAAAGTAGATACCTCCGCATCCTCGACTGGAACCAGGCGGTCGAGCATCTCAACTACGGTAACATCCGCGCCCATATCATTGTAAAAGCTGGCAAACTCAATGCCGATCGCGCCGGAACCGATGACCAGCAGTTTCTTCGGCATTTCGGGCGGTGTCATAGCGGTCCTGTATGTCCACACACGCTTTCCATCTGCCGGTGCAAAGGGCAGATCACGAGCACGAGCGCCAGTTGCGACGATCACGTGCTTGGCGGTGAGTTTCTCTTCGCCCTTATCGCCTTTTACTGTCAGAGATGTCGGGCCAGTCAGCGTCCCCTCGCCCATGTGAACGGTGATTTTGTTCTTCTTCATCAAATGCGCGATACCGCTGCTCAATTGCTTTGCGACGCCGCGGCTGCGTTTCACGACGGCCTCGAGATCGGCCTCGATCCCCTGTGCCTTCAGGCCATAATCGCCGGCATTCTGCATATAGTGGAATATCTCCGCAGATCGCAGCAGCGCTTTGGTCGGTATGCAGCCCCAATTAAGGCAGATGCCGCCGAGGTTTTCACGCTCCACAATCGCGGTCTTGAGACCTAACTGAGCGCAGCGGATCGCCGCAACATAGCCACCGGGGCCGGAACCAAGAACGATAACGTCGTAAGAGGAAGCCATAATTATTCCACCAAATGTGTTGTGAGCTGTGGGGCTTAACCCGCTATCAACTCTATATATTTTGCTTCGACCCAGCCATATTGGCACGGGCCGCTATAGGGTTCGGGTTTGGCGACAGAACTACTGACGCGGCAGTCGCCCAATTCTTGTTTATCGCCGGATGGATAGACAACACCCTGCCAACCCTCATCAGCCTCGCATAGCCAGACCAGCGATCCGAGCGGCAGTTCGTATTTATGCTTCCCGCCCTCATGCGCATCCAAATAGACACGCATGAAATCGCCCTTCTTCGGGGCAAAGCGCGCAATCCGGCCGATACCGGGGCAAGCGTCTGCCTCGGGGCCTTCCATTCCAACGTAAGGCACCCGGCCATTGTCTTCGATGCCGTCACTCGTTGTCGAGACGGCAATCAGCGCGGTTGAAAGGATGAACGCCAGCGAATTCATGGTGTTAGGCCAGCAATCCTAGGGGGTTCTCGACAAGGGTTTGGAACGCCTGCATAAACTGTGCACCATCAGCGCCGTCAATGGCGCGGTGATCGAAGCTGCCTGTCGCGCTCATCACCGTTGCGACCGACAGCGCGCCATCGACAATATGCGGACGCTTCTCGCCGGCACCTACGGCAAGGATCATCGCTTGCGGGGGATTAATCACTGCATCGAACTGCTTGATCCCGAACATGCCGAGGTTGGAGAGGCTGGCAGTACCACCCTGATATTCATGCGGTTGCAGTTTACCGTCCCGCGCTTTGCCGGCGAGCTCTTTCATCTCGGTCGAGATGGCCGAGACCGTCTTGTTGCCAGCATCGACAATGATCGGCGTAATCAGACCGCTCGGTGCAGCAACCGCGACAGAGATATCGGCCCGCGAGAATGTGCGCAGTACATCACCGCCGAAGCTGACATTGCATTTCGGAACCTGGATCAACGCCTTGGCAAGCGCCTTTATTAGCAGATCGTTGACCGACAACTTGATGCCCTGCGGCTCCAGCGATGCGTTCAGTTCACCGCGCAGCTTCAAAAGCGCGTCTAGCTGCACATCAACGGTCAGATAGATATGCGGAATGGTTTGCTTCGCTTCGGTCAGGCGGCGTGCAATGACCTTGCGGACATTATTAAGCTTCTCGTCCTCATGCGGGATGCCGAAGTCGGGCAGATCGGATGGAGTAGCAGGTGCCGCAGGAGCGCTTGCTGGTGCAGACGATGCCGCTGGTGCCGCAGCGCCCGGCTTCGCATCTTCGACATCGGCTTTGACGATCCGGCCATTAGGGCCGCTGCCGTTGATTGAAGCCAAATCGATGCCCTTTTGCTCGGCAATCCTTTTCGCAAGCGGCGAGGCAATGATGCGGTCGCCGGGCGATGCGGTAGGCTTGGCAGGTGCCGGAGCGGGCGTCGGTGCCGGAGCGGGCGTGGCGGGCTCTTCTTTAGCCGGTTCGGTTTCAGCTTCTGGTTTAGACGCAGTTTCCTCAGATGCCGCCGCAGCAGCTTGATCCGGATCCTCGTCTTCGCCAGCCAGAATCGCGATCACGGTTCCGACCTGAACGCCCTCGGTGCCTTCTTCGACTTCAATAGCGATAATAACGCCTTCATCGACGGCTTCGAACTCCATCGTGGCCTTATCGGTCTCGATCTCGGCCATGATATCGCCGGAATTGACGGTGTCGCCCACTTTTACGAGCCACTTGGCGAGAGTGCCCTCTTCCATGGTGGGCGAGAGAGCGGGCATCTTGATCGGGGTTGGCATATCGGTCCGGAATATCCTGTTTTGGCCTACGCAGTCTCTCTGGCCAATTTGCGCGTTTCGGGCAAGGTTCTTGCGCCGAATACGTTTTCACTAGATACAGCAAAGCGCAAATGGCCGACCGTCTAGGTTGTCGTAAGGGAATTCGCGTGCGGACCTATCTGGTAATCATGGACGAGACCGACGAAGCGCGCAAAGCGCTGCGCTTTGCATCACGCCGTGCACTGACCACAGGCGGCAATGTGCATATTCTTGCGCTTGTCGCAAAGCAGAACTTTAGCGCATTTGGTGCGGTACAAGCGACTATCGAGGAAGAGGCGCGTGACCGGGCCGAAGTGCTGGCTAGCAGCGCGGCAGGCAATCTGTTTTCCGAAAGCGGGAAAATGCCCACGATTTCGGTCAAGACCGGCGAAGGTCAGGCCGTGATCAAGGACTATCTTGGCGAACATCCAGAGGTTGCAGCTTTGGTATTAGGCGCCGCAGCCGAGGGACAGCCCGGCCCGCTCATATCGCATTTTTCCGCGCATTCGGGATCGCTACCCTGCCCGCTCTATATCGTTCCCGGCAGTTTCTCTAACGAAGAGATCGACCGCCTCACGGCTTAGCGCTTTTTCTTGCCTTGATGGCGGATATTGCCTGGTCTGCCGCGCTTGCCCTTCATATATTTGCTTCCGCTATTGCCCTTGTTCTGAGGCCTGCCCTTGTGGCGAAATGCGGGGCGATTCCCGCGCGGCTCAATCGGATTGCCATCAGAATCGAGCGGTACGAATTTTAGCGCGCCAGTAAGCGCGTTTGCCTCGCCCAATTGCAGCTCCAAACGATCGCCGGATGAGTAGCTGACACCGCTGCGCTCACCGACAAGCGACTGTGCGGTTTCGTCGTAGCGGAAATAGTCCGAGCCGAGCGTCGAGACCGGTACAAGACCATCACCGCCCAGTCCCTCAATGGTCGCGAAGAAACCGAAGGATTGCACACCGGTTATGCGTGTTCTGAAAGTTTCGCCCACCCGGCCGGATAACCACGCCGCTACATAGCGGTCGATCGTGTCGCGTTCCGCTTCCATGGCGCGGCGTTCGGTTTTGCTTATCGCATCGGAAATCTGGCTAAGATCTTCGCGGTCCTTGTCCGAAAGACCGGAATGCGGCGGGAGGTCCGCTTTGGGCTTGGGTTGTTCCAGCTGATAGGCATCAACCAACGCGCGGTGCACCAGAAGATCGGCATAGCGGCGGATTGGCGACGTAAAGTGCGCATAAGACGCTAGCGACAGGCCGAAATGGCCCATATTGGCCGGACCGTAATAGGCTTGGGTTTGGGTGCGGAGGACTGCCTCCATCACCTGAGCCTTCTCAGACTCGTCGGTGACATCCTTCAGCATCCGGTTGAACAGGCTTGGCGTGATCACTTGGCCAAGCGCCAACTTTTTGCCGAAAGTTTCGAGATAGTCCTTTAGCGCGACCAGTTTCTCCCGCCCTGGAGTTTCGTGGACGCGATACACAACAGGCGCGGTCTTCTTCTCCAGCGCTTTGGCAGCAGCGACGTTGGCGGTGATCATAAATTCTTCGACAACGCGGTGCGCATCAAGCCGTTCGCGGACCGCGATCTCAGCAATTTTGCCTTGATCGTCGAGCATCACGCGGCGCTCGGGCAGATCAAGTTCCAGCGGATCACGGGCTTTGCGGGCTGTATCAAGAACCTTCCAGCATGCCCAAAGATTTTGCAGGTTTTCCGACGCGTCCTTCTCGTCGATCCGGCGCTGCGCTTCTTCATAAGCAATCACTTCGTCGATTTTGACAATTGCGCGGGTGAAACGGGTCGAAGTAATCTTGCCGGTTGATGAGATAGTGACGTGGCACGCCATTGCCGCACGGCCTTCACCTTGGCGCAACGAACAGACATCGGCGCTGAGAATCTCCGGCAGCATGGGCACGACACGATCTGGGAAGTACACCGAGTTTCCTCGTTTGCGCGCTTCGCGATCCAGTGCTCCACCGGGGCGGACGTAAAAGCTGACATCGGCAATCGCGATGACAGCTTTAAAACCGCCCTCGCCATCAGGCTCTGCCCAGATAGCATCATCATGGTCGCGCGCGTCGGAGGGGTCGATGGCAACAATCGGTAGATGCCGCAGATCTTCGCGCTTCTCTTCACCCAGTGGCAGCTTCGCGGCGATCTCAGCCTCGGCCAAAGTCGATTCCGGGAAGACATCTGGGATGCCGTGTTTAGAAATGGCGATAAGACTAAAGCTCTTTGGAGCAAGCGGGTCACCCAGCACTTCGACGACTTTGACCCCTGCGCGCGGACTACGACCGGCAGGTTCAGCCAGCACCAACTGCCCTTCTTCGGCATCCCCAAGATCAGCAATCGGCGACGAATCACGCACCCGTTTGTCGACCGGCGCGAGCCAGCCTTTGCCAGAGCCATCCAGCTCGACAACACCCATCAGACCCTCGGTCCGCGCGGGCAGCTTCTTCATGATGTGTGCCTGCCAACCGCCGCCAACTTCTTCGTTGCGGGCAAGGATGCGATCGCCGATTTTCAGCGCAGCATGACGGACTTTGCCGCCTTTCTTCTCGATAATGCGGATACGCGGCGGAGGTGCGCCATTATCCGGCTCCCATGCATCGGGAATAGCGAAAGCTTCCCCATCCTCGATATCCATGACTTTGAGAACGGTGACTTTCGGAACCCCACCCATCCGGTGATAGGCTGTGCGTTTGCCGTCGATCAGGCCTTCTTCGGCCATATCTCTCAGCAGCTTCTTGAGCGCGATCTTTTCCTGACCTTTGAGACCGAAGGCTTTCCCGATTTCACGTTTGCCCACAATCTGGTCCGAGGTCTGGATAAATTCGAGAACCTGCTCGCGCGTTGGCAAGCCTGGAGGCGGCTGTTTTATGGGACGTTTAGACATAGGCGGCCTATGGACGGGGTATCGGCCGGTGTCACTCTAATAGGCGCGTTACCTGATGTTGTCGCTAAACCTTGGTCGGTCCATCGGCATATTGGTTCGGCGTTTGCTGCGATTTGATCATCCCGATAGCCACAATGATCAGCACGACCATCCAGCCGATAAGGTCTTGGGCAATCATTCCCGCTTGCACTTCCGGGTTACCGCCAGCCTGAGTCGTTGCGACGGCATCGCGAAACGTTTCGCTGAGGCCATCCAATTGTCGGTATGAGAAGTACATCCACACCAATTGCAGTCCAAGCGGAATGGCCAAAACCAAGCCCGGGAGCCCGCTATCATGCGCGCGCCGAACCAAGGCAGCAGCCATCAGTGCAATGTTCAAAAGACCGAGCCAAAGGCCCGTGCGAACGAGTGTTGCCGGCAATCCCTGCTCCATCATCGCGTCAAGCGCGGCGGCTTCTACTGCCGCGGTGTCGTTGGGATTGGCGACTGCGCTGGCTTCAGTGAAGACCCCGACCAGTCCGGGGATCGTGGCCGCAAGCATGATGACTATGTTCAACAGTACCACAAACAAAAAATACCGCCAGAATACCCCTCGACCATCGCGGCCCTTGAAATCAAACAGGCGTTTCAAATTGTATCCGATGGCAGCAATCATGACAGGTTCTCCAGATACTTAGTATGCGCGCGCGACGTAGATCCGCTCAACCGCGGTGTCGCCAGTGAAAATACATGGCTGGTCGATTGGTGCAGCGTCCATCGGTACATTGCGGATGGTCAATTTGAGTCCCTTGAGCTGTTCAACCACCTGCTCCAGCGCTGCACCGGTTGGTTTGGACCATTGCACCTCTACCCAGCCCGGATATTGCGTATTGTCATTATAGAAGTCCGCAAGCTGATCCATTGTCGTGATATCGCGCGTGATATTTGCATCGCGACGCTCTTGAGCTTCTGCAAACAGATTGGTCTGAATTTCTTCCAGCATGGCCGGAATTTGCTCGGCGGCATCATGTTTCGAAGGCGCGTGGAAATCGGGCTTGCCGCTTTCGGCCCACAAAGCATCGCGGCGTAGCAAGCTGACCACGCCATTATCCATATCGCGGCTGCCAACTTCGACAACAACCGGCGCGCCTTTGCGGACCCAATCCCAACGCTTGGCAGCTGCTTTGCCGTGGCTTTTATCGACCATCACGCGAACTTTCTCACCACACGCGACCGTGCCTTTGAGCGAGTCTTTCAAGCTGTCGCAATAATCTACAATGGCAGCATCCGCCGCTTCGTCCTTGCCGCGCAGCATGGGCAGGATAACAACCTGCCATGGGGCAATGGTGGGTGGAACGCGCAAACCATCATCATCGCCATGCGTCATAATCACGCCGCCGATCATGCGGGTGGAAACCCCCCAACTTGTCGTGTGGCACAATTCCTGATCGCCATCCTGGTTCTGGAACTTGATGCCAGCCGCTTCGGAGAAGTTGGTGCCGAGATAGTGCGACGTGCCAGCCTGCAGTGCTTTGCCATCCTGCATCATGGCCTCGATCGACCAGGTCTCAACTGCACCCGGGAAACGCTCATTTTCGGGTTTTTCACCGGCAATCACCGGCATCGCCAAATCCTCCTCTGCGCAGGCACGATACACTTCAAGCATCCGCAGCGTATGCTCTTTGGCTTCCAATTCGCCATCATGTGCCGTGTGTCCTTCTTGCCAAAGGAATTCACTGGTCCGCAGGAACATGCGGGTGCGCATTTCCCAACGCACGACATTGGCCCATTGGTTTAGCTTCAAAGGCAAATCCCGCCAGCTTTGAACCCAGCGCGCCATCGCGTCGCCGATGATGGTTTCCGATGTCGGACGGACCACCAGAGGCTCTTCCAACTTTGCCTCGGGATCGGGCACCAATCTGCCTTTGCCATTGGTGATGAGGCGGTGATGCGTGACGACCGCCATCTCCTTGGCAAAACCGTCGACATGCTCCGCTTCGCGTTCAAAATTCGAAAGCGGGATGAAAATCGGGAAATAACAATTATCGTGGCCAGTATCCTTGATCCGCTGATCGAGCAGGTACTGCACACGCTCCCAAATACCGTAGCCCCATGGCTTGATCACCATACAGCCGCGAACGCCCGATTCCTCGGCCATATCAGCGGCGGAGATGACTTCTTGATACCACGCTGCAAAATCGTCAGCGCGTTTCACCGTTAAGGCGTGGCGGATGTTAGACACAATAATTCCTGTTTTGTCTGATGTGACGCTGGCGAAGTAGCAGCGCTACTTATCGATCTCGTCGAGCTTCTTTTGCATCTCTGCCATTTGTTTGCGCAGAGCTTCGATCTCGTCATTCTGGCTTGGCGCTGCAGATTGTTCGCTGTCTTTGGCGCCTGGCAAAATCGCTTCACCAACGGCGCGCATCATGGCCATGTTGGTCTCGTGTATCTTGGCGAGCGGGTTATTGCCGAGGCCCTGCTTGAAAGCCTCTTGAATCTTCGCCTGATTGGCACGGAAGTTCGCCATGGATGCTTCCAGATATTGCGGCATCATCGACTGCATTGAATTGCCATACATGGAGATCAGATCGCGCAGGAAACCAACCGGCAGCATCTGTTTACCATTGGCCTCTTCATCCATGATAATCTGGGTCAGAATAGAATGCGTTATGTCGTCTCCCGACTTGGCGTCGACCACCTCGAACTCGGTCCCTTCGCGAGTCATGGCGGCGAGATCATCAAGCGTGATGTAGCTTGATGAGGAGGTATTGTAGAGCCGCCGATTGGCGTATTTCTTGATAGTGACCTTATCGCCGGTCTGCGCATTGCGCTTGGCCATGGAAGAGCCCTTTATGTTGCAGTTGATGTTGCGTTAGCACTCGCAACATGTGCAGCGCAACATATGCGGTGCACTTACCCCTCATTGTGACACTTTTATTAGTGAAAGCGCGGCCCCAAAATTGTCAGCAGCTCATATTGCGACAGACCGCTAGATTGGGATGCCTCGGGCAGACTATAAGGCACTTCTAGCCAATCGCCTTCGAGCAGCTCAGGCGCATTGGTGAGGTCGATGACAATCATGTCCATGGAGACTTTGCCGAGAAGCGGGAGCAAGCGGCCGGCGTGAGTAAGGAACCCGTTGCCTGCCCAGCTCCGCAGATAGCCATCGGCGTATCCAAGTGAGACCACCCCCACGCGCATATCGCAGTCGGCTGTGAAAGTTGCGTTATAGCCCACGCAATCGCCAGCGACGAGATTGCGGACCTGCATGATTGCGGTTTCCGGATAGGCAACTTGCTGGATCAATTCGGCCAGCTCGGCACGTGGTATCCCGCCGTAAAGCGATAGGCCTGGTCTGGAGACATCGAAATGATAGTCGGATCCAAGAGCCACACCAGCGCTGTTGGCAAGGCTAAGCTGCGAATGCTTGATCGCCGAATGGCAAGAGGTGAATGCGGCCCTCTGCTTCTCGTTCATAGGGCTGGCTTCATCGGCGCAAGCAAGATGCGACATCAGTATTTGAACGTCCAATACCTGAACCGCTTCTTCCGCCAGATCATGTGGATTTATGCCCAACCGGTTAATGCCGGTATCAATCATCAGATGGCAGGGGCCGCCTCCAGTGTCGCTCCAAATGCGCGCCTGCATTACCGAATTGATAACCGGCAGAACGCCTACCGATCGCGCATATGCCGCATGGTCGCCCGTGATCGGACCATGCAAAACTGCAATCTGTTCTGGCGGAACATGCCGGGCAACAGCGGCAACCTCGCTCCAGTGGGCGACAAAAAATAGCTCAGCACCCGCATCACGCAAAGCGGGAACGCATGCTTCAACGCCAAGCCCGTAACAATTCGCTTTTACTGCCGCTCCGGCCTTCGCGGTTCCGCTCATGCCATCCAGCGTCCGCCAGTTGCTGGCGAGTGCACTGGTATCAATGCGGAGCCGCAGCGTTGGCGGTGGCGCGTCAGGCATTCTCTTCAAAATCGCGCGGCGGTCCGTCTGGCAGGCCCCACCATGCGACTGCGACGCCAATTGCCACCACGACCCAAGTGTACCACAAACCAGCATAGACATCACCGCTACGCGCTACGATGAAGCCTGCGATCAGTGGCAAGAAGCCTCCGAGATATCCTGCGCCGATATGATACGGGATCGACATCGAACTGTAGCGGATTTTTGGCGGGAACATTTCCGACAGCAAGGCTGCCACGGAGCCATATGTGAGAGCAGATAGCGCCCCGAGTATGAGCAGCAAACCGATGATGCCAAGCACACTGCCGATCGGCGGGGTCTGCTTCGAGAAATCGAAGCCTTGTTTGGTCAAAGCCGCCAGAATGCCATCGCGCCGTGCATCGCCGTCTTCGAGCCAGCTATCCTCGATCGCCACGGCTTGCCCGCCAACGGTCAAGCCCAATTCCTCGGCGTCATTCACCGAATAGGCCACGCCATTGGCGGTAAGCGTTTCAAGAACCGTGCCGCATGGTGTTTGCGTCCGGTCGAACAGTTCGGCGAACGGATCTGTAACACATTCTCTACCTGCGACGACGACCGGATTGTCCTTTGCCGCTTGCGCCAGACCCGGATTGGCAAGGCTGCCCATCGCCCAGAAGATCGGGAACAGTGCCGCCAGAGTGAGCAGCGCCCCGATGATTATTGGTTTTTTGCGCCCCACAGTATCGGACCATTTGCCGACAACGATATAGAACCCCATCGAGACGAGGCCTGCGATCAGCAAGATCATTTCGACTAGGCCGTCATCGACCCGCATCGGTCCGCGCAGAAACGATAGCCCCGAGAAAAACGCGGTGTACCAGATTGTTGTCAACACGCCGGTTACGCCGAATAAAACGATGAAAATTCTCTTCTTGTTCCCGGGATAAGTGAAGCTCTCGACAAACGGGTTGCCCGCCGTCTGGCCCGATTCCTTCATGGCTTTAAACACGGGGCTCTCATTAAGTTTCAGCCGCATCCACAGCGAGATACCCAATAGGATAATCGATAACAGGAACGGGACGCGCCAGCCCCATGCAATGAAGTCATCTTCGGGGATCAGAAGCCGGCATAGAATGACAACCGCTATGCTGAGTACGAACCCGCCGGCAACGCTGGCCTGAATGAAGCTGGTATAGAAACCGCGCTTGTCCGATTTGGCGTGCTCCGCGACATAGATTGCAGCGCCGCCATATTCTCCGCCGAGTGCAAGGCCTTGAAGAATACGCAGCAAAATCACGATGATCGGCGCGGCAACGCCAATGGTAGCGTAGCTCGGTATTAAGCCGACACCCGCGGTCGCGATTCCCATCAGGGTTACTGTGACGAGGAACGTGTATTTCCGCCCCAGCTTGTCACCAAGATATCCGAACAGGATCGCGCCTACTGGGCGAAAGCCGAAACCAATCGCAAAGGTCGCCCAAACAAGCAATATTTCGAGCGTTTCGTTCCCGCTGGGGAAAAACACGGGGCCAATAATGTAGAAGAGCGTCCCGTAGATAAAGAAATCATACCATTCAAAAATCGTCCCTGCGGACGAAGCGCCGATAACGAGTCTGATTTCTTTCTCACTCGGCTCATGAATAGTTGGTGCTGCGGCTTCGCTCATAGCGGTCGGACCCTCCCCAAGAATCTTTAAGAGCGGCTTCTAGCCATGTGTTTCCGCCTTGGAAAGCGCCGCTATTGCCGCTCTCCACGGCAGCAGGATCGCCTCGTGCCGGGCAGGATAGGCTTTGGCATCAACCAGCAGCACGAGTTTGGGCCAGTCGGGCACATCTGCATCATTCGCCAGCCAAGCCTCCAACGCATTCAGAGCCTGCATCAGATCAGCCTTCGTTTTGCCTTTCCCAGATTCGGCAAAGATCGCGGCTGATGCCTGACCAATAGCGCAAGCGGAGACCTGTAGTCCGATGGATCTGATCGACTTATTCTGACTTGCGTCGATAGAAATTGCCAAAGTGCTGCCGCATGATCTTGAACGGACTTCGGCGTGCAGCGTTTGGGCCTTGTTGATTGGGTAGTTGGCTAGCTCGACTGCCAGACCGAGAATTTCCGAGGTGTAGAGCCGCCCGACACTCTGGCCAGCACCTTGCCCCGCGCTCAATTGGGTTCTTCCGCTTCTTCAGCCCTCAAGGTGGACCGCCGCTCCTGAATCATTTGAACCAGCCCATCAGCGCCAGCATTGACCACCGGATAGGTCCGCGCAGTTGTTATCCATGCCGGTCTGCCTGCCACGCCCCACGCTGCGTCATATCCGAGGACCAGCACCGAAAACGCCACAACTACAATCAGCGCGCCCTTTATCGCTCCAAACCCAAAGCCAAGCACCCGATCAATCGGTCCAAGCAACGACGCGCGCGAAGCCTCACCTGCCCGGCCCGCAATCAGCTTCATGCCGGCATAAGGAATGAGCAGCAGCAATGCGAAGGCGAGAATAGCCACCGCGGTATTATATTCCAGATACTCGCCCAGTGCCTGATAGAGCGGCGTATGCAAATAATGGATGGCAAAAATCGCCAGCAACCACGCGGCGAGTGACAACATTTCCTGCACCAACCCGCGCAAAAAACCGCCAACTGCCGCCACACCGACGATAATCAGTACAATGAAGTCAAAACCGGTCATATCGGCCTGTAGGGTTATTCAGATGCGACCACTTGGTCAACGAGGTTGGCAAGCTGTTTGACTGGCCGATAGTTAAGACCAGATGAATTTTCCACATCTTGAGGGCCTGCGCCCGAGGTGAACCCCAATTTTGCGGCTTCGCGCAACCGCAATCCGGCATGAGCCACGGGACGAATCTCTCCCGCTAGTGAAACCTCGCCAAACCATACGCTTTGCGTAGGTAATGGCTTATCCGCCAATGCAGAAACTAGCGCCGCCGCAACGGCAAGGTCGGCCGCTGGGTCTGACAGCCGATAGCCGCCAGCTACATTGAGATAAACCTCGGCAGAACTGAAATTGAGCCCACAACGCGACTCGAGGACCGCGAGCAGCATCGCCAAACGGCCATTGTCCCAGCCGACCACTGCGCGGCGCGGTGTGGCGCCACTTTGTAAGCGCACAATCAAAGCCTGAACTTCTATCAATACTGGCCGTGTGCCCTCTAGGGCTGGAAATACCGCGCTTCCGGCCAGAGGCATATCACGGCCAGACAGGAACAGCATTGAAGGGTTGGAAACTTCTTCCAGCCCCTTTCCGGCCATCGCGAAAACGCCAATCTCGTCTACCGCGCCGAAACGGTTTTTGAGTGCGCGAAGGATACGGTATTGATGGCTGCGTTCGCCTTCAAAGCTCATCACCACATCGACCATATGCTCGAGCACACGCGGGCCAGCTATACTGCCATCTTTGGTCACGTGTCCCACCAGCACGAGCGATGTCCCGTTTTCCTTGGCATAGCGGATCAGTTCAAACGCACAGCCGCGAACCTGGCTCACCGTACCAGGCGCCCCTTCGATCGTGTCGGAGTGCATTGTCTGGATCGAATCGATGACCAACAGCTTGGGTGGTTCCATAGAGCCAAGCGTGGTGAGAATGTCCCGCACAGACGTAGCTGCTGCCAATTTTATCGGCGCATCCGCCAAACCAAGCCGGGAAGCACGCATCCGGACTTGCCCGGCCGCTTCCTCCCCGCTGACATAGACGGTCGAGCGGCCATCTTTTGCGATTTTGGCTGCGGCTTGCAAAAGCAATGTCGACTTTCCGATACCGGGATCACCGCCCATCAGGATCGCCGAGCCTGGTACCAAGCCGCCGCCTAAGGCACGGTCAAACTCGTCAAGGCCGGTAGGTTGGCGCACCAGCTCCTCGCCGGGCGCGTTAAGTTCGACAAACTCAACCGCCCTGCCCCCGCTCGACAGATCATGTTTTTGCGAAAACACTGTCGCAGGAACATCTTCACTAAGCGTGTTCCATTCCGCGCAATCGGGACATTGCCCCTGCCAGCGGTGCGAAACTGAGCCGCAAGCCGCACAGATATAACGTTTCTTTGGTTTGGCCATGCCATCCCATAAGTGGAACAAACAAGGAACTCAAGCGCGCAATTCACTATCGGTTCATTGCCGTCGGGGATATTTGCCCAATGATAGGAAGGCAAACCATTGGGCGGCGCGAATTTGTCACCGGGCTCGCACTGAGCACTTTGTTTTTGGCATCGTGCTCCAGAGCAAACCCAGCTGTCGTGCAAAACGGAGAAAAAGCTGCAACGGATCATGCCGCGAAATTGGTCGCCGCAGCGCGTGAGCAGATAGGCGTAACCACGGCCTATGATCCTTCCTACACCGGCTTAGCGTACCCGGGCGGTGATGTTCCCCGCTCGCGGGGTGTCTGCACGGACGTTGTCATTCGTGCCTATCGCGATGCGTTCGGTCTCGATCTTCAAAAGTTGGTTCACGAGGACATGATGGCAAATTTCTCGGCCTATCCAGACAATTGGGGACTGCGTTCGGCCGATCGCAATATCGATCACCGGCGCGTGCCCAATCTACAGGCATTCTTGAAACGGCAAGAGGCGGCCCTGCCCCTCAGTACTGGTCCGGGTGACTGGCAGGTCGGCGATCTCTTCACCAGCAAAGTCGGCGGACGCTTGCCGCATATCGGCATCGTATCAGCCCGACAGAGCGATGGCACATTGCTGGCAGTACACAATATCGGCCGCGGGGCCCGCGAAGAAGCCGTGGTCTTCGCGCATCCACTGGACGGCCATTTCCGCTGGCAAGTCTGAGATATCCCTCAAACAATCGCGTTTGCGCTTGCTGGTATCGGGCGCATTTGCCACGCTAATCTTATGAGGCAGAAGGAACTCCGGATTGCGCTGATCTGTTATGGCGGGGTAAGCCTCGCCGTCTACATGCATGGCGTCACGAAAGAGCTGTGGAAACTGGCCAAGGCCAGCCGGGCATTCCATTCGGGCGAAACGCGATCCGAAGGCGTACAAGGCGTCTATCGCGACCTGCTTCAGCATATTGAACAGGAAAAAGGCCTTCGGCTCCGTGTTCTACCGGATATCCTAACCGGCGCGAGTGCTGGCGGCATCAACGCGGTTTTCTTGGCTCAGGCAATCCATTCCGGTCAATCGCTGGAACCTCTGACCGATCTGTGGCTCGATATGGCGGATGTCGATCAATTGGTCGATCCGGATGCCCGGCCAATGTGGCGCTTTGCGAAGTTTTGGGCGCAGCCTATTGCTTCTTGGATATTGCGCCGCCCTGGCAATGTCGTGACAGAGAGCGTGGCGCCGGAAACGCGCGATGAAGTGCGCCGCAAAGTGTCTCATTTCGTGCGCGGACGCTGGTTCGAACCGCCCTTCTCCGGCTCGGGCTTCTCCAAGTTGCTGTATGATGCGCTCGCCGCAATGGAGAATGCGCCGCTTGAGCAGCCGCTTTTGCCGCCGGGCCACCCGGTCGATGTGTTTGTGACGGCGACAGATTTCCACGGACATTTGGAGCTCCTTCGCCTTAACAGCCCCAAGATTGTTGAGGAAAGCGAGCACCGGATGCCGATCAGCTTCTCTGCATCGACACCAGCGGAAGCAGGGGCAAGTCTGGCCAATCTGGCTGAGCTAACATTTGCAGCGCGCGCAACCGCGAGTTTTCCCGGAGCCTTCCCACCGCTGCAAATCGGTGAAGTGGACCGGTTATGCGAGCGGGCATCTATCGACTGGTCCAGTCGCGAACGCTTCGTTCAGCGCATTATGCCCGTTCACAGCCGCGAAGGTGATGTGGACAATGTTGCGCTCATTGACGGTTCGGTACTGGTCAATGCCCCGTTCGGCGGAGCGATGGATGCTTTGAAAGGTCGCCCTGCCCAACGCGAAGTCGATCGGCGCTTTGTCTATATCGATCCCCGCCCCGACAGGTTTGGCACCGAAACGGAGCAGGAGCAAAAGCCTGTCGGGTTCTTCGCCGCCATATTCGGCTCTCTGTCTACAATCCCACGCGAGCAGCCAATCCGGGACAATCTGGAGCAGCTGGATCAGCAATCCCGCGATGCAGAGGCGCTTCGGCGAATGGTCACAGGCCTTCGCCCGGAAGTTGAGCGCGCCGTCGAGAGATTGTTTGGCCGAACGCTATTCCTTAACAAACCAACGCCCAAGCGCCTCGTTGCATGGCGAAACAAGGCGCAGCAGGCTGCGGCAGAATATTCCGGATTTGCGTTCAGCTCTTACGCGCAGGCCAAATTCACCGGTATCGTCGACAAGCTCGCGCGGCTCACATTTGAAGCAGCACCCGCCTCTGGCCTTCCCGATGCGACACCAATTGCGGCCAGTTTCTTTGCTGAGCTTGAGAAGCGGGGCCTCAGTTCACTCTCCGATCCCGATGGCGGTGCAAGCCAGGAAGCTATCGCGTTTTTCAGGGCGCATGATCTCGGTTTCAGAATTCGCCGCTTGAGGTTGCTGGCCCGGCGGCTAGCGCGCGATTGGGAAGCCGATCCTGACATTCCCGACGATGCGCTGGAAGCGGCCCGCAAGTCGATCTACGAAATTCTTGCACTCTATTTCGATCAGGAAAAGCGCGGTCACGCAGATACTGAGTTCGCGGAATTGGCGGCCAATGTGTTGCAGCAGCCAGGCGCGGTTCTCGATTATCTGGCTGGCAAGCGTTTGCTTCCGGAAGTGGACGAGCAAGCCGAAATCATACTGTCAGCCGCGATGCAGAATATGCCAAAGGACCTGCGCCGAAGGATGTTGCTGACCTATCTCGGCTTCCCATTTTATGACGTCGCGACCTTGCCGCTGATGCGGACCGAGGGCCTGACCGAATTCGATCCAATCAAGGTTGATCGTATTTCACCGGATGACGCCAAATCGATCCGCGAGGGCGGCACAAAAGCGACTTTGCGGGGTACCGAGTTCTACAATTTCGGGGCATTCTTCAGCCGTACGTATCGTGAAAATGATTACCTCTGGGGGCGCTTGCATGGCGCTGAACGAATGATCGATCTGGTGTGTTCGACTTTGGAGAACCCACTGCCCGAAGCCGCTTGTGGCAGGTTCAAAAGACAGGCATTCCTAGCTATCTTGGATGAGGAAGAGGATCGCTTGACCGCTGATTCCAGCCTTCTCGTCACTATTCGAAGAGAGGTTTTGGAGAAGCTCGCACAATAAAGCTGAGTTTCTCAACCCGTGACGGATTTTTACAAAGCGACCGAGATACTGTGTGCCAGAGTTGGGTCATAGTTTGAACAAGGATTTGATTATGCGCGCGTCGAAAACGCTGACTTCAGCAGCACTCGTTGCTCTACTGATGCTATCTGCCGCACCGGTTTCCAGCCAGCAGCGATATGAAGCTAGCTATTCCGCGGAAGGCGACGCCAAACTTCTGGAGCAGTTCCGCAACGATCCCGAACATCAGACATATATGGCCAAGGCCAAAGCTGGTGACCCTTATGCGATGCTCAAGATGGAGCGCGCTGCAAAAGTGTATTTGAGCGGCAATCTCTTCGACCGGATGCCAGCAATAGAAATGCGGATGAAACTCCTCGCTGGAGCGATGGCGAAGAACTATCCGGAAGCCTTTAGCCGGATGGGCGATATGATCTTCCTCGATCGTGCGATACCCAATGCGACGGTCAGGGATGCGTTCGGATATTATGTCCAAGGCGTAGAGCGCGGGGACAAGGCTTCGATCGTGCAGGCAAACAAGATCGTTAAGGATCCTGTATTGTGCTCGATTTGCAGCAAGGGCTCTACCGGTGGTCTGAAATTGCCGGTACCTAAAGGGAAGTTACTGGACATTGACGAGATAAACAAAGCTGGTGGGTTATACCTTTCCGAGAAGGAAGAAATGGCGAAAAAACTCGTCGCTGCTTTGGAGGCAGCCTACACGCCCGAGAACAATCTGGTCTCGGCGACGCTGATTAACATCTACCTCTCGGGCGTCGTTATGCCGGCGTCCCACTATTACCCGCCACAAAATCGCTTTGTGCTTTTGGAAAACGGTGTCGAAGCTGAGACTAAGCTCAAACAGATTGTAGCTGCAACTCCCAAAGATAGCTGGGCTCCGAGTTTGCTGGGGTTTTATTACGCAAACCCCAAACGTTCAGGCATTGCCAAAAACCCTACCGAAGCTGTTCGGTATCTGGATATCGCCGCAAATGCTGGCGACAAGGGGTCTGCCAAGACAGCGCAGATCCTGGGCCATGAGATGGTAACGGGTAAACTGTTCCCGCAAGATGTGCCGCGGGCGATCAAGTATCTTGAGCTTAGCTCGGACGCTGGAAACGCGGACGCGTCGTATGATCTGGGCCTCCTCAACCTGCTCGGAAAAGGCATTCCAAAAAACTACGCCAAGGCAGAGTTCTATTTCCGAATGGCTATGGAACGGAAGCATGCAGATGGTGCGCGGGCACTGGCGCAGATGTTCCGCGAGGGGACTGCGAACAAACAAAGCAATTTGCTGGCGAATGAATATGAGCGCCGGGCGAGGACATTCACCAAACCGGAACTAAATTGCGATGACAACAATCTCATGACTGTCGATTGTCTGGTCAAATACGGTTCTAGCTGATGCGCTCAATGCGATAGCTAAGCCCCGAAAGCATCTTTCAACTTGTCAAAGAAGCCGCGGCTTTCAGGACATTCTTCGCCCGTTTCAGTCTCGCGGAATTGCTCGAGGATTTCTTTCTGATCCTTGGTGAGCTTGGTCGGTGTCTCTACCGCAATCTCGACCACCATATCGCCGCGCCCGCGCCCTTGGAGCACAGGCATACCGCCACCACGCACCCGTAATTGCTTACCTGACTGGATACCAGCAGGAATGTCGATATTGTTGGTCGAGCCATCGAGGTCAGGGATGTTTACACAGCCGCCCAACGCAGCGGTCGTAAAGCTGATAGGTACGCGGGTGAGCAGCGTTGTGCCCTCACGCTCGAACACCGAATGCTCTTTGATATGGATGAAAATATAGAGATCACCGGGAGGGGCGCCGCGTGGTCCTGCCTCGCCTTTTCCTGACAGGCGGATACGGGTTCCGGTATCGACGCCCGGGGGGATTTCGACATCAAGCGCCTGTGCTTTATCGACCCGCCCCTCTCCGCGGCATTCGCGGCAGGGGTCTTCGATAACTTCGCCGCGGCCGTGGCAGGTAGGGCATGGCCGTTCGACCACGAAGAAACCTTGCTTTGCCCGGACTTTGCCGTAGCCGTTGCAAAGGTTGCAACCGCGCGTACCTGTGCCCGGCTCTGCGCCGGAGCCATCACAGGTATCACAGCTTTGTGAGACTTCTATTTCGATCTGGGTCTCTTTGCCGCTAAAGGCGTCTTCCAGACCAATTTCCATATCGTAACGGAGATCGGCGCCACGACGCGCTTGCTGTCGCCCGCCGCCACCGCCGAAGCCGCCGCCGAAAATAGTTTCGAAAATGTCACCGATATCGCCGAAATCACCTTGCGGGCCGCGACCTCCAAAACCACTGGCACCGCCTCCGCCCATGCCTTGTTCGAAGGCTTCATGGCCGAACCGATCATAGGCTGCACGCTTTTGCGGGTCTTTCAGCGCTTCGTAAGCGCCGCCGACAGCTTTGAACTTGGCTTCGGCCTCCGCATCACCCGGATTGCGATCAGGGTGGTATTGCATCGCGAGTTTACGGTAAGCCGATTTGATCGCCTTTTCGTCCGCATCGCGGCTAACGCCTAGCAATTCATAAAAGTCGGTCGAAGACATTAAGAAATACTCTTCTTCTCGTCGTCATCCCCGCGAAAGCGGGGACCCAGAGTGGTTTGTGTTGCCGGTCATTCTGGGTTCCCGCTTTCGCGGGAATGACGGTAGAGATTCATCAAGCTGATAATCAGCTCTTCTTTTCGTCTTCGCCTTCGGCATCGTCGCCGACTTCGGAGAATTCCGCATCAACGACGTCTTCATCGTCTGAAGAAGCGGCATCGCCAGCATCACCCTCAGGAGCGGCATTTGCCTGTTCCTGCTGGTAGATTTCCTGACCCATCTTCATCGCGACTTCAGTCAGAGCCTGCGATTTCTCGTTGATGGCATCGAGATCATCGCCTTCGAGAGCAGTCTTGGTCTCAGCCAGAGCGGCTTCAACGTCCGATTTCAGATCGGCGCTGATCTTGTCACCATGCTCTTCAAGCTGCTTCTCGGTCGCGTGGACCAAGCTGTCGGCCTGGTTGCGCGACTCCGCTTGCTCGCGGCGTTTCTTGTCTTCGTCCGCAAATTTCTCCGCGTCTTGCACCATCTGCTCGATATCGTTGTCCGATAGACCACCAGATGCCTGAATGCGAATTTGCTGTTCTTTGCCGGTGCCTTTATCTTTCGCAGAGACGTTCACGATCCCGTTGGCGTCGATGTCGAAGGTAACTTCGATCTGCGGAACGCCGCGTGGGGCAGCCGGAATACCGACGAGGTCAAACTGACCGAGCAGTTTATTATCCGCCGCCATTTCACGCTCGCCCTGACCAACGCGGATTGTCACGGCCTGCTGATTGTCTTCAGCAGTCGAGTAAGTCTGCGATTTCTTGGTCGGGATCGTAGTATTGCGGTCGATCATGCGAGTGAACACGCCGCCGAGTGTTTCGATGCCGAGTGACAATGGTGTCACATCAAGCAGCAGAACGTCTTTAACATCGCCCTGCAGAACGCCCGCCTGAATGGCAGCGCCCATGGCAACCACTTCATCAGGGTTCACACCGGTGTGCGGTTTCTTGCCGAAGAATTCTTCCACGACTTCGCGCACCTTGGGCATACGGGTCATACCGCCGACGAGGATCACCTCGTCAATGCCGCCTTTGTCGACGCCAGCATCAGCAAGGGCTTTCTTGCAAGGCTCAAGCGTACGCTTGATCAGATCGCCAACCAGCTTCTCCAGATCGGAGCGGCTGATGGTTTCAACCAAGTGCAATGGCGTGGACGCGCCACCTTCCATGCGGGCGGTAATGAACGGCAGGTTGACCTCGGTGGTGGCCGAGCTTGACAGTTCAATCTTGGCTTTCTCAGCGGCT
This sequence comes from Pontixanthobacter aestiaquae, assembly GCF_009827455.1. Lineage (NCBI taxonomy): Bacteria > Pseudomonadati > Pseudomonadota > Alphaproteobacteria > Sphingomonadales > Erythrobacteraceae > Pontixanthobacter > Pontixanthobacter aestiaquae. The sequence goes on along the minus strand of NZ_WTYZ01000001.1, from coordinate 1,958,992 downwards.
TCTTTCAGGCGCTGCAGAGCAAGCTTGTCTGTCTTGAGGTCCATGTTCTCCTTCTTCTTGAAGGATGCGGCGAGGTGCTCGACAATCGCATTGTCGAAATCTTCACCGCCGAGGAACGTGTCACCGTTGGTCGACTTAACTTCAAAAACGCCATCACCGATCTCGAGAACCGAAACGTCGAAGGTACCGCCGCCAAGGTCATAAACCGCGATGGTCTTACCATCGTCCTTGTCCATACCGTAAGCGAGCGCCGCTGCTGTTGGTTCGTTGATAATCCGCAGAACTTCGAGACCCGCAATCTGGCCGGCGTCTTTGGTCGCCTGACGCTGGGCATCGTTGAAGTAAGCTGGGACGGTAATAACCGCTTGGGTTACGGTTTCGCCAAGATAGCTCTCGGCGGTCTCTTTCATCTTTTGCAGAATGAAAGCGGAAACCTGCGACGGACTGTAATCCTCTTCGCCGGCCTTTACCCACGCATCGCCGTTCTTCCCTTTGACGATTTGGTATGGAACGAGATCCATATCTTTCTTCGTCATCGGATCGTCGAAGCGGCGGCCGATAAGGCGCTTGATCGCGAACAAGGTGTTGTCCGGATTGGTCACCGCCTGGCGCTTGGCCGGCTGACCAATGAGGCGTTCCTCATCCTTCGTGAATGCAACGATAGACGGCGTAGTGCGCGCGCCTTCGGAATTTTCGATAACTTTCGGTTTGCCGCCGTCCATTACAGCGACACACGAATTGGTGGTGCCGAGGTCGATACCGATTACTTTAGCCATGGTTTCCCCATTTACTCTTCATGTTGGACGCTGCTCTGTGTGTCCCCCGCTATTGGCGAAACAACTCGGCAGCTCGATTGTGAAGCGGATATAGGTGCGGTTTTAATTGGCACAAGGGATTGGGGGCGCTAGAATTATGCCATATCCCCTCCCCCACGCCCCCGATGGAGAAACACAAGTGAATTCAAGAATTTTGGCAAGTGCCGCATTGGTGCTCGGTGCATTTGGTCTGACTGCCTGCAACAATCAGAGCGCTGACGAAGTGGTCGAAGCACCCGAAGGCATTGCCGGAATTGCGGTGAGTAACCTGCGCTTGGTGTTGCCTGCGGTTCCGAGTAATCCAGCAGTCGTGTATTTTGACCTGACATATGATGGAGATGCACCGCAAACATTGGCAGCAGTGGCTGTTCAAGGGGCGCAAAACACCATGATGCACGATTATGCGCAGAATGGCGATGCAATGGAAATGGTTCCGCTCGATCCAATTGAATTGGCGCCGGGGGCGACCGTCGTGTTCGAACCGCGCGGCAAGCACATCATGGCGATGAATGTTTCACCCGAGCTGACAGCTGGCGGCAAGACCGAAGTTACACTGGTTTTTGCAAATGGTGATAAACAAACAGAAATGGCCGACATTCTCGCTCCCGGAGACGCGCGCTGAGCACAGCGTCTAAAACCGCCCCGGACACGGCGGCCACCCATTTCTGTCCGGTGGGCGGGGAACGACCGCTGACCCCGGGCGAGGTGGAGTTGGCGCGGTCGGTGTTCGGCACCGCAATCGACTATTCGACCGTTAAAATTCGTCGCAAGAAATGGGCATTTTTTCAACCGAGCAAAGTGGTGATGGCACCGCGCGGGCATATCCATTTTCATCCGTCAGGGGACGGTTATTGTGATGATTTTGCGACGGCCAGCCTAAGCCGCCAAGGTCTGTTCATCCACGAGATGGTCCACGTATGGCAGTCGCAGACCCAAGGCAGCTGGTGGCTGGTCTTCAACCGTATGCCATGGACGCCTTATCACTATAGCTTGAAGCCGGGCTGGCCGCTTGAACGCTACGGCATCGAACAGCAGGCGGAAATCGTCAAACACGCCTTCTGGCTGCGCAACGGGATGCGCGTGGCGGGTGTCGGCGACGCAGAGGCGTATCGCTTGCTGGTCAACTTCCCGGGAGCGGATTAATCCGGCTTCTTCGCTACACCCACCATTGCTGGGCGCAGCAGGCGGTCTTTGATCATAAAGCCAGACTGCATTTCCTGAACGATTGTTCCGGGCTCATCCTTGTCGCTCGGCACTTCCATCATTGCCTGATGCTGGTTCGGGTCGAGCGGTAGGCCCAAGGCGGGAATGCGGGTGATACCGTGCTGGCCAAACACTTTGTCGAGCTCGCGCTGGGTCGCTTCAATGCCCGCCACGAGTCCTTTGAACTTGTCATCATCGCGCAGTTCCTGCGGAACGGAGTCAATTGCTCGCGAGAGGTTGTCCGAAACTGACAGAATATCGCGCGCAAAGCCGGTTGCCGCATAAGCGCGCGCATCGGCTATGTCTTTTTCCATCCGGCGGCGAACGTTTTGCGTTTCGGCGCGTGCGTAGAGCACTTCCTGCTTCGCCGCATCCAGATCGCCGCGAAGTGCTTCGAGCGCTTCCTCTACGCCGCCCTCGTTTTCGGCCCCGTCCGCTTCACCGTCATCGAGAAACTCCTCGGGCACGCCCTTCAGTTCTTCTTCAACTGCTTTATTCTGGTCTTCGGAGCCCTTTGGATCCGGCTTCTTTTCATTCGTCATGTAGTTCACTTATCCGATCAATTTCCCGAGCGAGCGGGCTGTGAAATCAACCATGGGGACGACCCGCGCGTAATTCAACCGAGTGGGGCCAATCACCCCCAAAACTCCCACTACTTTTCCTTCGCGGTCACGATAGGGAGACGCAACGACAGATGAACCTGAAAGAGCAAACAGACGGTTCTCTGCGCCAATGAATATACGCGTTGAGTCCGCCGTCTTGGCGTCCTCCAGCAGGCTGGCAACCGATTGCTTGTTCTCAAGATCATCGAGCAGTGACCGCACCCGCTCCAAATCCTCCAACGCGCTGTCATCGAGCAAATTCGCCTGTCCGCGCACGATCAGCACGGGCCGTTGCGTCGTATCCTCGCTCCAAACGGCCAGGCCGCGCTGCACAAGGTCGCTGCTGGCCTTGTCCAATGCCGATTTGCCCGAGGCAATCTCTCTCGCGATTTCTGCAATGGCCTCGGGCAATGTTTTTCCAGTGATGCGCGCAGTCAGGTAATTAGATGCTTGCTCCAACGTCGAAGCATCAGCCGCGTTTGTGAGGTCAACGACGCGGTTCTCGACATGACCATCCTCACCGACCAGCACCGCCAGTGCACGATTGGGAGCGAGCGAAACAAGACTGATCTGCCGCAAACGTACTTCACGCTGCGGAACCATAACCATGCCCGCTGCACCCGTGATATCGGACAATAATGTGCTGGTGGCCTCCAACGCATGTTCAATGGGTCCCGGATCATTGAGCCGCTGCTTGATCGTTGCGCGCTCTTCTTTGGTGGGCTCTGCGACTTGCATCATTCCGTCTACGAATAATCGCAAACCCGTCTCGGTCGGCATTCGCCCGGCGCTTGTATGCGGTGCAGCCAGCAACCCCACCGATTCCAAATCTGCGAGCACTGACCGGATGGATGCTGGAGACAGGTTGACGCTGCCCTCGCCTGCCAATGCTTTCGATCCTACTGGTTGCCCATCTTGCAAATAGCCTTCGACGACGAGACGAAAAATCTCCCGCGCACGGTCGGTCAGATCGGAAATTGGTGGGTTCATTCTTTGACGATCTTTAGTTCACCGAAAGTCATATAGACCAAAGTTGTCCCGATGGGGCCGCGATACGCCCCTTGTGCTTCTGCAAGGTACGAGGCCAACGCCGTAAACTCCCACGCTTGATCTTCACTGATTTCAACTTTCCGCGTTGTTAGCAGATCGAGCGCATGTTTCTTGCCAAAACCGTTCACAAGCGTCGCATGCTGGGCAACGGGTTCTGACACTGATGGATGATCCCAACCCCACAACCACGTGCCGTCCAGCGTATTGTATGTACCAATCACTTGAACAGGCGCGGTGATCGTCCAGCCCTTATCATTTGTGAACTCAATGAAGCCTGTCTCAAGATCAACTGCCCAAGCCGCTTCGCCTAGACCCCATAATGCATCGTGAGCCTCGGTCTGAAGTTTGAGCGAGTTCATTGCCCGGACGAAGCTAAGTTCGGGGTCCTCCATCACTTCATCGTCAGAGGTACCTTCCTGGCCTGCAAAGGCAGTTGGGATATGCCCAAAGCAAAATGCCAGCGCGAAAGCACTTACAAGAGTGGAGAGACGTTTCATTTGTTGGCCTTGCAGCTTGTTTAGAACCACTACTTAGCTATGCACCGCCGCAACACCAAAGGAGAATTTCATGCGACCATCCGGCCGTGCGCCCGACGAAATGCGCCCCATCACTATTGAAACCGGCTTTACCAAGCATGCAGAGGGTTCTTGCCTGATCAGTTGCGGGGATACGCGGGTGCTGTGCACAGCCAGCGTCGAAGAACGGATTCCACCATGGCTGCGTGGCAAAGGCGAAGGTTGGGTCACCGGCGAATATTCGATGCTTCCCCGCGCAACCCACACCCGCGGTAGCCGTGAGGCAGCTCGCGGCAAGCAAAGCGGACGCACTCAGGAAATTCAGAGACTGATCGGGCGTAGCTTGCGCGCGGTTGTCGATATGAAGAAGCTCGGTGAGCGTCAGATCACACTCGATTGCGATGTTATCCAGGCAGATGGCGGTACTCGTACGGCGTCCATTTCGGGCGCGTGGGTTGCGCTGCGCCTGGCGGTCAACTCGCTGATGAAAGACGGTCTGATCACGCATGATCCCATCGAAAAGCAAGTCGCGGCGATCAGCTGCGGAATCTACAAGGGCACACCCGTCCTGGATCTGGATTATCCGGAAGACAGCGATGCCGATGCCGATGCCAATTTCGTTCTGATCGAAGGCGGTCAGATCGCCGAAGTGCAAGCGACTGCCGAGGGCGCGACATATGACGAGGAAGGCCTTCTCCGTCTCCTCCGCCTCGCAAAAATTGGCTGTGACGGTATTTTTGAAGCACAAATGAAGGCGACCCAGTGAGTATTGGCCAATGACACGCCGTCTCGGCTCCGGATCGCTGGTGATAGCGACGCATAATGCGGGTAAGTTGAAAGAGATTTCGGCTCTGCTGGAGCCGCATGGCTTGAAATGCTTGTCAGCGGGCTCGCTGGGTCTGCCCGAGCCGGAAGAGACCGGGACGACCTTCGCCCAGAACGCGCTGATCAAGGCGCGCTCTGCGGCGGAGGCGTCCGGCATCGTCTCGCTTGCCGATGACAGCGGCATGTCGGTTGCGGCGCTTGATGGCCGCCCCGGCGTGTACACAGCAGATTGGGCCGAGCGGCAGTGGTTCGAGGGCAAGCCGGGCCGCGACTGGTATATGGCTATGGGCAAGGTCGAAGGGATGCTTGCCGAAAAAGGCCCTGAGGCGCCGCGCGATGCGTGGTTCTCCTGCGTGCTGGCCATCGCATGGCCAGATGGTGACAGCGCGGTTTATGAAGGCAGGATTGATGGCGCACTGACCTGGCCGCCGCGCGGCACTCTCGGCTTTGGTTATGATCCCGTATTCGTGCCCTCAGGCCGCGATAAGACGTTTGCCGAAATCGACCCGGCGGAAAAGCACGCCATCAGCCACCGCGCCGACGCTTTCGCCAAGCTTGTCGCCGAACAGTTTGGCTAACGCACCCAATCGCGGGTAAGGTCACACCGTGGCACGCGCACTCTACATCCACTGGCCCTTCTGCCTGAAGAAATGCCCCTATTGCGACTTCAACAGTCATGTCCGCGACACGGTGGACCATACTGCTTGGGAAGCCCCGATGCTGCGCGATATGGAGCATGAGGCCAAATTTGCGGGCGGCGAAGCTCTGGAGTCGATCTTCTTTGGCGGCGGTACTCCTTCATTGATGCCGCCAGCTTTGGTCGGATCGCTGCTCGATCACGCAGAGAAATTATGGGGTTTTGCGCCCGGCATAGAGATCACGCTGGAAGCAAACCCGTCTTCGGTCGAGGCTGCCAATTTTGCCGATTTGACCAATGCGGGCGTCAATCGCGTGTCACTTGGTCTTCAGTCGTTGCATGATGACGCGCTGAAGTTCCTTGGCCGCTTGCACAGCGTGGAAGAGGGACTGGCCGCTCTGGACGTTGCGCAACGCCATTTCGGCCGCGTGAGCTTTGATTTGATCTATGCCCTTCCTGATCAAACCGAAAAAGCATGGGCCTATGATCTAGAGCGCGCGCTATCCTTTGGCACCGACCATCTGTCGCTTTACCAATTGACGATCGAGCCGAATACCCGGTTTGCGACGGACGTACGGCGCGGCGTATTCGATCCGCTGGACGATGATCCCGCGGCCGATCTTTTTGAAGTGACGCGGCAACTTACTGAAGATGCTGGAATGCCCGCATATGAGGTCAGCAACCACGCCAAGCCAGGTCAGGAAAGCCGCCACAATCTGACATACTGGCGCTACCAGGATTACTGCGGAATTGGCCCTGGCGCGCATGGGCGGCGAAACAATCAGGCGACGCTGCGCCATAAAAAGCCGGAAAATTGGCTGGTCAGTGTAAACGAGAGCGGTAGCGGCCTACGCGAAGAGCGGGCTTTAACCCGGTCTGAGCAAGCTTCCGAAGCCCTGCTAATGGGCTTGCGTTTAGCTGAAGGTATATCGCTTCCGGATATCTCCACGAGGTTTGATCTAGCATTTACAGATCTGGTCGATGAAGACCGATTGAGGATGCTGAATGACCTTGGTTTTGTCTGGCAATCTAACGAGCGCCTTGGCGTGACACCGCGCGGAATGCCGGTGCTCGACGCGCTGCTGGGCGAATTGGTCAATGCGGAATTGGTGATGGCATGAGCGGCCAAGAGTCTAGCGCTGATATGCTCGAGCAATGGAAAAACTATCTGGAACAGGATCGCCGCAGGTCTCCGCACACCGTTCTCGCCTATCTGGCCGCCGCCAATCTGTTGATCGAACGCAATGGTCTGGACAGCTGGGGTGGGCTGGCAAAGCTTGATGCAGCCTCGATCCGGCTGCACCTCGCCGACCGCCGCGCTGATGGATTAGGCAACAGCTCAACCGCGCGCGAATTGTCCGCGATCAAAGCTGTTATCAAATTCGCGCGCGCGCAGTTGGGCCTGAGCGATGCCAACGCGCCAAGGATACGCGGGCCGCGCATCAAGAAAGGCCTGCCCCGCCCCATCACGCCGGATGACGCCACCAATATCGCCGATCTGGTCGAGGCCACCGCAACCGACAATTGGATCGGCGCGCGGGACAGAGCTGTGTTGCTACTTCTCTACGGCGCGGGATTGCGGATTGCCGAGGCGCTGTCGTTGAAAGGCAGCGACATCCCGCTTGGCGACACACTCTCGGTCACCGGCAAAGGCAATAAGCAGCGGATTGTACCGATACTCCCAATTATCGGCGAAGCAGTCGGTGAATATGTTGCGGCAAGTCCATGGCCGGTAGTTTCGGAAGAAGCGCTTTTTCGCGGCGCAAAGGGCGGTCCACTTAGTCAAGGGATGGTGCAGAAGGCGATGGCCAAGGCCCGCATTGCACTCGGGCTGCCCGCTACGGCTACACCGCATGCGTTGCGGCACAGCTTCGCCACCCATTTGCTAGGAGCAGGCGCGGATTTACGCAGCCTTCAGGAATTGCTCGGCCATGCGAGTCTAGGCAGCACGCAGATTTATACAAAGGTCGATGCTGCAACTTTGCTGGACACCTACCGCCACGCGCATCCGCGCGAAAAGGACTAGCTCGCCAGCCTACGCTCGACAGCGTCCATAATCTTGCCAGCGGTGTCTGTGCCATTGAAAGCGTCGATAGCGACGATACCCGTGGGCGACGTCACATTGATCTCGGTCAGCCATTTGCCGCCGATTACGTCGATTCCAACAAATATCAGTCCACGTTTCTTGAGTTCTGGTCCCATCGCGGCGCAGATTTCCTCTTCGCGCTCCGTCAGACCAGCCGCCTCGGCATAACCGCCTTGTGCGAGGTTTGATCGGAATTCGCCCTCACCCGGTTTACGGTTGATGGCTCCGGCAAACTCGCCATCGATCAGCACGATCCGCTTGTCGCCTTCCGACACTTCGGGAAGGAAAGGTTGGATCATATGCGGTTCGGGCCAAGTCTGGTTGAACATTTCGAACAGCGCGGACAGATTCGTGCCGTCTGCATCGACCTTGAAGATTGCTTTGCCGCCATTGCCGTGGAGCGGTTTCACAACCACCGAACCATGCTCGGCTTGAAATGCCCGCACGTCGTCCAATTCGCGTGCGATCAACGTTGGCGGCATAAATTGCGCGTAATCCAGCACAAACATTTTCTCCGGCGCGTTGATGACTTCGCGCGGGTCATTGGTAACCAGCGTCGTGCCCTTCAGCCGGTCGAGCATCAGCGCGGCGCTGATATAGCCAAGATCAAACGGCGGATCCTGCCGCATGAAAATTACATCGATATCATCGGCCAGATTGATCCGGCGGCGATCCCCCATTGTGTAGTGATCACCCTCGACGCGCTGCACAGTAACAGGTGCAGCGTGAGCGGTCAGCGCATTCAAGCCGGTGTCATACGCCAGGGTTTGCACGTCATAGTGCCATAATTCTGCCCCACGCGCCTGCGCAGCCAGCATAATCGCAAAGCTGGAATCGCCTGCAATATTGATTGAATCCAACGGGTCCATCTGAACCGCAACGCGCAAAGCCATTGTCATTCACTCCAGTTCGGCAGGCCTAAGGCTGCCACGCATTGACGATGTGGCGAGGGAATGCTCCGGGTGCAAGGAGCATAACGTCAACGCGGATGTCTTCGCCGTCTTTCGCATAATCATGCGCCACGCATTCAACCGCCGCTGCGACGCGCTGCAAACGGTGCTCGTCAATAGCGTGATCCAAATCAGCCTTTTGTTTGCGCCACTTCACTTCGATGAACGCGACGATGCCGCCGCGTTTGGCGATAAGATCAATCTCGCCGAGCGGTGTTTTGACCCGTTGCCCGAGGATCAACCAGCCTTTGAGCTTTAGCCAGATTGCTGCGCGCCGCTCACCGTCGCGCCCGCTTTTCTCGGCAATCTGCCGCTTCATTCGCTGCGCAGTTCCATCGCGCGGGCATAGAGCGTCTTGCGGTCGAGACCCGTTGCCTTTGCGACCTTGCCGGCTGCTTGCGACGCTTTCTCGGTATTGAGCGCCTCGCGCAAAAGTTCATCGACTTCGCCTGCACTCGCTACGTAATCGGCAGGTGGACCAACCATCAGCACTATCTCTCCTTTCGGAGGGTTCTGCGTGTAATGTGCGATCAGAGCTTCTGGAGCATCGGTACGGCATTCTTCGAACATCTTGGTGAGTTCCCGCGCCACGGACACGGTTCGCCTCGGCAACATTGCCGCAATCGACTGGAGCGATTTCGTAAGACGCGGCCCGGTTTCATAGAATACAAGCGTAGCATCGATGGTTGCAACATTGTCCAATGCCCGGACCCGCGCTTGTTCTTTGCTCGGTAGAAAGCCTGCGAACAAGAACTTGTCATTTGGCAGTCCTGACAAGGTCAGGCCAACAACTGCGGCACAGGCTCCGGGCAGGCTCGTTATCGATACTCCGGCAGCGCGCGCATCCTGAACCAATCGATAGCCTGGATCTGAAATCAGCGGCGTGCCCGCATCGCTCACGAGCACCACGGCGCGGTCCTTCATCGACTGCACCAACCTTGCCCGATCACGTTCCTCGCTATGGTCGTTGTAACGCCATAGCGGCTTGCTGATTCCCAGATGTTTGAGCAATTTGCCGGTTACGCGCGTATCCTCGCAGGCCACGCCATCACAGCGGTGCAGCACATCAACCGACCGCATTGTTATATCGCCAAGATTGCCAATCGGCGTGGCCACGATATAGAGACCCGGAGAAAGGGGCTCTGCAGGGGGCTCTTCGGAAGAAGTCTGGGTGGTTGAATCGGGCACAGGCCCCTCATTGACCACGGGAATAGGGATCGCAAGGATGAACCGCATCAAATTGAACCGTTTTGCAATCGATCGGCGCAAACTGGTCGTTATCTTCGCGACCGCTGTGCTCGCGGGCTGCCAATTGGTACCCAAAGCGCCGTCCACCACCGCGCCGGCTCCTACAACCGGCCCGACACCTGCGCCAACGGTGACCGGGTTGCCGACCGACGATACGAGACACCGGATTGCATTGCTGGTACCGCTGTCAGGCGACAACGGCGCAGTTGGCAACTCGATTGCGAATGCGACAACCATGGCATTGCTGGACACCAATGCGAGCAATCTGCGGATCACGACTTACGACACCGCGAAAGGTGCCCGTGAAGCTGCCCGAAAGGCTGTCGCCGATGGTAACAAGCTGATCCTCGGTCCGTTGACCGCCAATAATGTGCCTCAGGTGCTGGCAGAGGCTCGTCCGGCAGATATTCCGCTGATTTCCTATTCCAACGACACGACTGTTGCCGGCCCCGATGTGTTTGTCATGGGGCATATCCCCAGTCAGTCGATCTCCCGCACTGTCGGCTATGCCAGGCAGAACGGCGCGCGCAACTTTGCCGCAATCATTCCGAACGGTGAATATGGGAAGCGGGCCGAGGAATCGTTGTCAGCTGCGATTAGGGCTGGTGGCGGATCATTGGTCGCGACCGAGAGCTTTGCGCGCGGTAACACATCGATTGTCAGCGCTGCACAGCGGCTGCGTCAACGTGGCGGCTTCGATACCGTGTTGATTGCCGACGGTGCGCGCCTGGTTGCTCTGGCTGCCGGTGAACTACGCCCGTCCGCCAACAGCGCAACGCGTATTCTTGGCACCGAATTGCTTAGCGGCGAGTCATCGATAACCCGCGCATCTGCGCTTCAGGGTACCTGGTTCTCTGCCGTGTCGGACTCCCGCTTCAAACGGTTTGCGGACAGTTACAAAGGCCGTTTTGGCGGGCAGCCATATCGCATATCGACGCTTGGCTATGACAGTGTATTGCTGACGTTGCGCGTGGCGCAGGATTGGCGCGTCGGGCGGACATTCCCGATCTCCCGCCTGCGTAACGAAGACGGCTTCCTTGGGCTCGACGGGGTATTCCGGTTCCAGCGTAGCGGGTTGATCGAACGCGCGATGGAAGTCCGCGAAGTGCGCGATGGCAAGGTGATTATCGTCTCCCCCGCTCCATCGAAGTTTTAAGCGCTTTTTTGGGCCTGATGATAAGATCATACAATTGCTTGTAAGCGCGTGAATCGCGGGCTTATAGCACATGCATGTCAGACGATCTTTTTGAAGGTACGCCAGCTTCCAGCGGCGATTACGATTCCTCCTCAATCGAGGTACTCGAAGGGCTTGAGCCCGTTCGCCGCCGGCCGGGCATGTATATCGGCGGCACCGATGACCGCGCGCTGCATCACCTTGCCGCTGAAGTTCTCGACAATGCCATGGACGAGGCGGTTGCGGGTCATGCTACGCGCATCGAGGTCTCGCTAGAAGAAGGCAACCGGCTCAGCATCGCCGACAACGGCCGAGGTATTCCGGTTGACGAGCATCCAAAGTTTCCCGGTAAATCAACGCTTGAGGTTATCCTTTCGACGCTGCATTCCGGCGGCAAGTTTTCCGGCAAGGCCTATGCCACCAGCGGCGGTCTTCACGGCGTTGGCGTCAGCGTAGTCAACGCGCTGAGCAGCGATACGCGAGTCGAGGTTGCACGTGATAAAACGCTTTATGCGCAGAGCTTTTCCAAGGGGGAGGCATTGGGTCCGATTGAAGAGCTCGGCCCCACCCCCAACCGCCGGGGTACGACCGTCAGTTTTACGCCCGACACCGAAATATTCGGCGACCGGCAGTTCAAGCCGCACCGACTGTTCAAACTAGCCCGTTCGAAAGCCTATCTGTTCGCTGGTGTGGAGATCCGCTGGAAATGTGTTGAGAGCCTGTCCTCCGAAGACGTTCCAACGGAAGCGACGTTCAAATTTCCAGGCGGTCTGGCCGACCACTTGGCAGAGCAGATCGGAACGCGCGAATGCGTCACGGCAGAACCTTTTGCCGGAACGCAGGAATTTCCCGAGGATGATAGCGGCACTTCGCAAGGCCGGGTCGAATGGGCCTGCGCCTGGCCGCTCTATTCGGATGGCTCGACCAGTTGGTATTGTAACACCGTGCCCACTCCCGATGGCGGTACGCACGAACAAGGCCTGCGCGCGGCGCTGACCAAGGGCCTGCGGGCATTTGGTGAGCTAACCGGCACCAAAAAGGCAAAAGATATATCCGCTGACGATGTGATGACCGGCGGAGAGGTTATGCTGTCCGTCTTTATCCGCGATCCGCAGTTCCAGTCGCAAACGAAAGACCGGCTGACCTCGCCCGAGGCCGCGCGCTTGGTCGAGAATGCGGTGCGCGATCACTTCGATCACTTCCTGACCGACAATATGGATCGCGGCAAAGCGCTGCTTGGCGAAGTGATGGAGCGGATGGATGAGCGCCTTCGCCGCAAGCAAGAACGCGAGGTCAAACGCAAAACGGCCACCAATGCCAAGAAACTCCGCCTGCCCGGCAAGCTGACTGATTGCTCGGGTGAAGGTGACGGCGAAACCGAACTGTTTATCGTCGAAGGCGATTCCGCGGGCGGCAGTGCCAAGCAGGCCCGCAACCGCAAGACTCAGGCGATCCTCCCGATCCGGGGGAAGATCCTGAATGTTGCCAGCGCCACGGTCGAAAAGATCAACGCCAATTCCGAAATCGCCGATTTGGCGCTCGCCATGGGCTGCGGTACGCGGAAGGATTGTGACGCGGAAAACCTGCGTTACGACCGGATTATCATCATGACCGATGCCGATGTCGATGGCGCCCACATCGCGACATTGCTGATGACATTCTTCTTTCAGGAAATGCCCGACGTTGTGCGCAAAGGGCATTTGTTCCTTGCGCAGCCCCCCCTCTACCGCCTGACCGCTGGCAAAGAGAGCCGCTACGCCCGCGACGATGCGCACCGCGCGGAGCTTGAAGAAACAGTGTTCAAAGGCAAAAAAGTAGAAGTCGGCCGGTTCAAAGGTCTCGGTGAGATGAACCCCGCCCAGCTTCGCGAAACCACGATGAGCCCTGAAACACGCGGCCTGATCCGCATCACATTGCCGCCCGAATTCGAAGACCGCGCAGCGGTGAAAGAACTGGTCGACCAACTGATGGGCCGCAACCCGGAGCACCGCTTCAACTTTATCCAGAACCGTGCGGGTGAAGTGGATCGGGATATGATTGATGCGTGACAAGGAAGATTATCCGGACCCTCGGACCGAAGATATTATGGCCGGAGATCGCCGGATTTCCCGGCCAGATTCATCGCTGCCCGATTGGTATATTTCCGACGCATCCTATCGTCCCATCCCGATAGCATGGTTCGCTGGTGCTCTGATCCTGCAGGTCATCGCAATGCCTGCTATCTATTTCATATTGCTCGGCTTCAACGGGTTGTTCACGATTGCAGTTGCAGGCCTGATTTCCGTCGTGATAGGATTTCTTACGTGGGAGCGAGGTATGTCGGAAGCCGGTCTGGGCTGGCGGATCGCGACAGTCACAATGCTGGTAACAGTTTTCGCGTTAGTGTTATTGGCGACATTGCCTAGGATCTAGCCAGTCTGCTCCGTATGAACATGCAAATGCCCTTCCAGCGTCTTATGCACCGGGCATTTGTCAGCGATAGCGATTAGCTTCGCTCGCTCTTCATCGTTCAAATCGCCATGGATTTCGATGGCCCGGTGTAGAGCTTGCACCTCCATCCCATCCTCTTCCATTTCGTGCCCAATATCCTCCTCGTGATTGCGTTCGTGCGTGACGTGGATGGTCGTGCCTTCAAAGGCCATGCCTTTTCGGTCGGCGTACATTTTCATGGTCATCGCGGTGCAGGTGCCGAGTGCGGCGAGTAGCAAGTCGTAAGGCGTTGGGCCTGTATTGTTGCCGCCATATGATGTGGGTTCATCGGCGACAAAACTATGGCCGGCGGTGTGCACCTCTGTCCCGAACTTACCGTGACCAGTCCGGACGATTACCCCGTCCTCCGGTGCAAGATTGTTCCCGCGTTTCGGCAGATAGCGATCCGCCCAACTTGCGATCATCGCGGCAGCAAACTGCGCATCCTCCTCCTTCAGTAACAGGTGATCCGCGCCGTCGAGGCTTACAAAGCTCTTCGGATGCTTGGCCGCCGCGAACAGCTTGCCGGCATGTTCGATCCCGACAATCGCATCGGTCGGCGAATGCATGATCAGGATCGGCGCGCGTAGACGTGCGACCTCGCCGAGTAGATTTGCCTCCTCGGTCCGCGCAATAAATGCATTGCTGAGCGAGAACGGGCGGCCGCCAATGGTGACTTCGCCGTGCCCTTGCGCCTTGATTGCTTCGATATCGCCGTCGATCCGTTCCAGCGCATGCGGCACATCGGACGGCGCGCCGATGGTCGCTATTCCGGCAACATGCTCAAAGCCTAGATCGTCCGCTGCCGCCAATACCGCTGCACCACCAAGGCTGTGGCCAACCAACAGTATTTTCGGTCCAAACCGATCGAGCAGTTTCTGCGCTGCCGCCACGAGATCGGACACATCGGTTGCGAAACCTGCCCGGCCAAACTCACCCTCGCTCCCACCCAATCCGGTGAAATCGAACCGCAGCGTTGCAATGCCGTGCGAGGCGAGCGCTCTCGCCGTCGTAATCGCCGCTTTGCTTTGCTTGGTGCAGGTGAAGCAATGCGCAAACAGCGCTGCACCACGTACCAACCCGGTTGGCAGTTCGAGTGAACCGGAAAGAGTATGTCCGGCAGCAGCGGTTATTGTGACGGTTTCGGTGGGCATATCCGCAGCTTTCTACAGAGTCTTTGATCGGTTTTCGCTTGGTGGGGCAAAAAAGTTTCGCACATGCTGTAAGAAATTCGCGGCCTCGTCCACTAAAGGGATATGAGCGGGGACCAGGACACACTCTACAAACAGGCAGAGGCGGAGTTTGCACCCGCCATTGCCCGGCTGGCCCGTGCGATGGAACGCGATAAAGAAAAGGCGCGTGAGCTGGAGCAGGATATTCACTGCGAGCTGTGGCGCAGCTTCGCCCGTTTCGACGGCAAATGCGCGCTGTCTACATGGGTGTACCGCGTCGCGCATAATGTCGCAGCGAGTCACATCGGCAGCGCCATACGCCGTCCCGATGCAGTCCCGCTGGAAGAAATTAGAGACTTACCAGTGGTTGGTGGCGCCGAAGAACAAGCCGCAGAAAACCACGCAATCGCCCGGGTACACACCTTGATCCGGCAGCTCCCCGCAGTTGATGCGCAAGTCATCTTGCTCTGGCTTGAGGGACAAAGCGGTAAGGCAATTGCCGAGATCACAGGGCTCAACCTGAGCGCAATCAACGTCCGGATCCACCGGATCAAGCATGTTCTTACCAAAGAGTTTCAAACATTCGAAGACGCAGGAGGCCCTCATGACTGATCTACCTCTCCCCGATTGGGCGGCCCTTGCACCCGAAGCCCGATTTTGCGCGCCCGACGAATTCAGGAGCAAACAGACTATGTTCGAGAAGAGGATACGCCGCCGTAATATGGTCGAATACGCTGCCGGTGCTTTGGTCATCGCGGTGTTCGGTTGGGTTGGATGGCTGACATTCAGCGTGGGAGAGTACTTTGTCAGCACATCGTGGTTTGCGATGATCGCGTGCACTGTCGTTGTCCTGCTGAATCTTCGGCGGGTGGGATCGCCGCTGCCGCACAATCCCGAGATCAGCTGTCAGGCCCATCTGCGCGCGCAAATGGTGCATCAACACAAGGCAATTTCATCTGTGGGCCGTTGGTATATCGGTCCGTTTATTCCAGGAATGTTCTTGGTTTTTGCAGCGATGGCAGAGCTTACTGCCCGCACGACTGGATGGGTAATCGCTCTGGGCGGAATATCTGGTCCGGCGGTGTTTAGCGGCGGCATCATGCTGTTTGTCGCGTGGCTCAACCGGCGGGCCGCGCGCGATTTGGCAATCAGGATTGCTGAGTTGGATAGGCTCGCAAGCGCTTGATTCCACTCACCCCGCCATGCATCATTTCCCGGATAAGGAACCCATCATGATCTCTCGCCTTGCCACTAGCTATGCCCCTATCTGTCTCGCGCTCTCCATTCCGGCGGTAGCCACCCCGGCCACAGCGTGGGCGCAAAAGGCCGAGCAATCGCCGCTGGAATTGCGGGCCGATGACACTGCCGCGCTCATTCAGGGGACCAAGGAGCCTGAAAACATCTTCGCGCCGATCATGCTGGCGGCAGTTCCTCCTGCACAATTCAAAGCAATATCGGAGCAGTTGATTGCGCAGCATGGTGCCCTGCAAGGCGTCGAGAGTGTCACACCGCTCGATGCAACCTCTGGTACCGCTGTGCTGCGCTTCGCGAAAGCGCTGGTTACAGTTACGCTCAGCCTAGAGCAGGCAGAACCTAATTTAATCAACGGCCTGCGCATTACCAATGTCGAAACGCTCAATGACTCGATGGAAAAGATCAAAGCCGATCTGGATGCGTTGCCCGGCGAGGTCGGCGTGCTCTTTTCCAAGTTGGACGAGTCCTCATTTCCGGCTCTGGCGCGCAACGCAGGCACGCAATATGCAATCGGATCGACTTTTAAGCTGTATATCTTGTCGGCGCTCGCGCGATCCATCGAGGCCGGAGAGCGCAAATGGAGCGATGTGGTTGAACTCGACCGCCAGTCGTTCCCCAGCGGCAGAATGCAAAATTGGCCCAAGGGTGCTCCGGTCACTCTGCAGACCCTCGCGACAATGATGATCACCATTAGCGACAATACCGCGACCGACATGCTGCTCTACGAAGTAGGCCGCGATGCTGTTGAAGCCGAACTGATCGCCAGCGGGCATTCCGATCCCGACCGCACACTACCATTTCTGAGTACTCTGCAAATGTTTGCTCTGAAAGGTAGCCCGGGCAATCTCGCCAAATATGTTGCAGCGGACGAAACTACCCAGCGCATGATTCTCGCCGATTTCGAGGATGATGTGGGCGGCGATCCAGACAAAGTAACCCCGCCTCGCTTTACCAGCCCCACGGCTATCGACACGGTTGAATGGTTTGCGAGCGGGCAGGATTTGCAAAAACTGTTGCGCCGGATTGTCGATCTCTCCGACCCAACCGCGCGCAACATTATGGGTATCAGTCCGGCTCTTCCTGGCCCGGTGACCGAAAAATGGGCCTATGTCGGCTATAAAGGCGGCTCGGAGCCCGGCGTGCTCAATCTAACTTGGCTGCTGCAAGACAAAGTTGGCGGATGGCATGTGCTGTCGCTCAGCTGGAATAACACCGAGGCCAATGTCGACAACGCTGCACTGGACGGGCTTGCCCAGCGCATACTTGCCTTCTCGGACTAAGATCGCACGCTCCGGCGCGCTGACCCCCTTGCCCTTTTCTTTTGCGCCGCTTAACGCGCACGTAAAGAACAGTTGCACAGGAAAACCCATGCCAAAATCCCAAGATACCCAGGCACCGAAGCGATTTGATGGCACTCAGGATTACATCGCAACCGACGACCTCAAGGTCGCGGTCGATGCCGCAGTAACACTACGCCGCCCGCTGCTTGTCAAAGGCGAGCCCGGTACCGGTAAAACCGTCCTTGCGCATGAGATCGCCAAAGCCGTTGGCGCGCCGCTGATCGAGTGGAATGTCAAATCCACCACCAAAGCGCAGCAGGGCCTGTATGAATATGATGCGGTTGCGCGTTTGCGCGACGGCCAGCTTGGCGAAGAGCGTGTTCATGACATTCGCAATTACATCAAAAAGGGTAAGCTGTGGGAGGCGTTCACCTCGAAAGAGCTGCCCGTTTTGCTGATTGACGAGATCGACAAGGCCGATATCGAATTCCCGAACGATCTGTTGCAGGAACTCGACCGGATGAGCTTCGATGTGTACGAAACGCAGGAGCGGATCGAGGCGAAGGACCGCCCGATTGTGGTTATCACCTCGAATAACGAGAAAGAGCTACCTGACGCATTCCTGCGCCGCTGCTTCTTCCACTATATCAAATTCCCTGATCGCGACACGATGCGCGCGATCATAGAAGTGCACCATCCGGGTATCCAGAAGATGCTGGTGACCAAAGCAATGGATGTGTTTTACGAAATTCGCGACGTACCGGGTCTCAAGAAGAAGCCAAGCACCTCTGAATTGCTCGATTGGCTCAAACTGCTTCTCAACGAAGATATGCCGCTCGAAGTGCTGCAGGACAAAGATCCGAGCAAAGCGATCCCGCCGCTTCACGGCGCCTTGCTTAAGAACGAGCAGGATGTGATGCTGTTCGAACGTCTTGCGTTTATGTCGCGCCGCCAGACTTAAACCAGCATGTTGCGCGCCTCGGCAATCTGGGCAGTAATTGGCGGTGTCTTGCTGGCGACGCTGGAAGTGCGCGCAAATTGGGGCGATTGGCAATGGTGGCCATGGTGGCTCGTCGATTTCGTGGCCGCCGGATTTTTGTTGATCGGCGGCATTCGCACATTGCGGGGCGATCTGGACGGCAGATTGTGGCTCGTTGCCGCATGGGCTTTTGCATTCGGCATGGGCTGGATGTCCCTCGCCGGTAATATCGAAATCGGGCCGGACCCTAATCGCGATGCCCGTTTGGGCGGCGGCTACATTGCGCTTGTCAGCTTCGGCGTGGTGTCCAGCCTGATTGCTTTGCTGCTTGCGCTTTTTGGCAGGCCAAAGACTTAGTCGTCAAATTTATAGGCGACTTCAAAGTCACCCCAGCGGCGGCCATTGATATAGAGCGGCACATAGACGTTGCGCACAACGTTGTAGCTCATGCCGTCACCTTCCTGGCGATAGACGGCCATCATATAGGGTGCGTTGCTACGCTTAGCTTTCTGGTCGAGTGTCTCGAATAGAATACGTCCGTTGCGGCAGTGTTTTGTATCATGCGCCAGATCACCAGTGGGTTGACGCGACGCATCAGTAACGTGCGTAGGAAGAAAGCCCTTCATATCGGCTTGCGAACACATGATCACTGGAGCCCCCTCACCCGCCACGCGGTCGAGTACAGGCCGCCAGTTCTCGTCGGCCCAGTCGGTCAGCTCCGTTCTGAAGCGCGGCGGGTTGCTGCCCGGGATTTCTTGATAGTTCTGATCGAACAACGCATCCATGCTCAACTCGCCGGCTGAGATTGCTTTCTCGGCACGCTCGGCGACTTCCTTGGCCAGAGACTGCGCGCGTTCCACAACCACGCTATCTTTGGGCGAGAGGCCCGCTTTTACGATCCCGTCGAACATTTCGCTCGCGGTCAGTTCCAACTCTTCCATCCGGTGATGGGCGTTCTCAAGCTTGCTTTCATTAGCCAAGGCAGCGCTGTCGAATGATGCGAGCACATCTTGCACGCGATGAACGTGATCGCTGATCGTGCCAGTGGCACGCGCGATCTGATCGTTCTGGCGATCGACTTCCTCGACCAGTTCAGCCACGCCGCCGATCGTGTCTTCGATCTGTGCTACAGAGGCTTTGGCATTTTTGCTTGCCTCTGCGCCGTTTTCGATTTGCGCGATGACGCTTTCGGCCTCTCCACCCAGAGTGTCGATAGTGCGGCTGATCTCTTCCGTCGCGCGGCGTGTGTCGCCGGCAAGGCTCTTCACTTCGTTTGCCACCACAGCAAAAGTCCGGCCGGCATCACCCGCCCGCATCGCTTCGATGGTGGCGTTGAGGGCAAGAATGTTGGTCGTCTCGGCAATCTGGTCGATGTCCTGCGAACACCGGCGGACCTGTTCCATGGCCGCTGCGAAGCCTGTGACATGCTGGGTAAGCGTTTCCACCAACTCGAGCAGGCCCGAGATTTGACCAAGTGAGGACTGGATCAGAGATGTGCCTTGCCCCAGTCGTTCGATTGCGCGCTCGGACAGCAAGCGGGCTTCGTCGCTGGCTTCGGACACTTTCTGCTGGTCCGCCTCAAGTTCGGACACAGTGCCCTGCAATGCGCCATGCTCTGCGCGCAGCCTCTCCGAACTTTCGATAACGGCCTTTACGATACCGGCAACGTCGGAGCACCCGACCGTAACCTCCCCACAGCTCCGTGGGATCAGATCGATGGATTGCTGCTGATCGGCATCATCAAATACGGCATTTTTCATTGGCTGCAGAGCCCCCTAAAAATCTGTTGACGCTGCCATAGGGGTGATATGGTTACTTTTGTTTTAATGATTGGCGCGGGATCACCGGAAGACGATCACATCTAGCGCTGCCTGCAATGGCGCGTTAGGGACGGACCATGTTTTTCGACTTTATAGACGAGCTCCGCGCGGCGGGTATCCAGGCCTCTTTCAAGGAGCATCTGACGCTGCTGGAGGCGCTGGACCGCGATGTCATCGAGCAAACGCCCGAGGCGTTCTATTATCTCAGCCGCGCGACTTTTGTGAAAGATGAAGGCCTGCTCGACCGTTTCGATCAGGTGTTCAACAAGGTCTTCAAAGGTATCCTCACCGATTACGGGCAGGATGCTGTCGATATTCCAGAAGATTGGCTCAAAGCCGTCGCCGAGAAATTTTTGACGCCTGAAGAAATGGCGGAGATCGAAAAACTCGGCGATTGGGACAAGATTATGGAGACGCTGAAAGAGCGTCTGGCCGAGCAGGAGAAGAAACACGAAGGCGGCAATAAGTGGATTGGCACCGGCGGGACCAGCCCGTTTGGCAATTCGGGCTTTAACCCCGAAGGCGTGCGCATCGGCGGCGAGAGCAAGCACAAGAAAGCGATCAAGGTGTGGGAGAAGCGTGAATTCGCCAATCTCGACAACACCAAGGAACTCGGCACCCGCAACATCAAGATGGCGCTGCGCCGCCTGCGCCGGTTCGCGCGTGAGGGGTCGGCCGATGAACTCGATCTGGATGCGACAATAGACGGCACCGCCAAGCAGGGCTGGCTCGACATCCATATGCGGCCCGAGCGGCATAATGCGGTCAAACTGCTGCTGTTCCTCGATGTCGGCGGGTCGATGGATCCCTTCATCAAGCTGTGCGAAGAATTGTTCAGCGCGGCGAATAGTGAATTCAAAAATCTGGAGTTTTTCTACTTCCATAACTGCCTGTATGAAGGCGTATGGAAAGACAACAAGCGGCGCTGGCAGGAGCGGACCAATACCTGGGATATCCTCCACAAATACGGGCATGATTACAAAGTGATCTTCGTCGGTGATGCGGCCATGAGCCCTTATGAGATCACCCATCAGGGCGGCAGCGTCGAACATATGAACGAGGAAGCCGGCGCAGTGTGGATGCAGCGCGTGGCGAATACCTATCCGGCAACCGTGTGGCTAAACCCCGTGCCCGAGAAGCAGTGGAACTATTCGCAAAGCACCAAGATGCTCAAGCAATTGGTCAATGACCGGATGTATCCGCTGACGCTGGATGGGCTCGATGACGCGATGCGGGAGTTGAGTAGGAAGGCGGGGGCTTGATTGCATAGTGCGCTATCAATCCAATTCAGGATAAATTCAGAGGACTCGGTTGCGCAATAGCTTGGCGCCCGCTCTGCTGGTTTTGATCGGAATGCCGCCCTCCATATGAAGGATCATCCGACCATCGCCGACAGACTCGGCCCGGTCGATCTTGTGGATGTTGACGATTCGCGAGCGGTGCACACGCAGAAATTGGTCGGGATCAAGCGAGGTCTCGAACTTGGCCAGAGTGTTGCGAACGAGATGGGAACCTTCGGTAGTGTTGACTTCGGCGTAATCGTCTGCGCCGATAATGCTAATGATGTCAGCAATATCAATCGGTTGGATGTCTTCGCCGCGCCGAATGAAATAGCGTTTGAGCGATGTTTCGGCATCGGTTGATACTTCTGGCCAAGGGGCACCGCCAGTGTTCAGAATTGCCTCCACGTCGGGCTGCGCACGCAGAAAGGTAAGCGACGCCACCAGCGCGTATATCGTTACCCCTTGCAGCAACTGCCAAGCGAGCGCCGGATTGGGGAAGAAGGCACTAACCGTGAATTCTGTTAACGATCCACCATCGCGCATACCGACCAAAACCAGCAGAATCCAGTGCCATAGAAAGCTGAAAAGCGCGGCCAAACCCACGTGCCTCACCACTTGTTGGACAATAGTCGCACCGATCAGCCAACGACGGATGATTGGCCGGACTACAGCGACCAGCATCGCCAGCGACAGAACATTGAGCATTGCGGAAAAGATCAGGTGGCCAAGGCTCACTTCGCGCCGCACAATCGCAAAGACGCACAGATACGCGACAAAAAAGAGTCCAAGCGCGGTCGCATCGAACATGCGTTCGCTGATCCGTTTGCTTGGTTTGAGGCCCGCGCCCATCTTCATGCGCTTACTTATGCGCACTGCCAGTCGAGTCGGCAATAAGTATCCAAATCGGGGTGCCTTGCTGAGTTATCAATCAGTAGTGTTCTCTGCTTCTTGGCGGTTAGGGGACGGTTGTTCACCGACCTTAGTGCTTACTCGCCGATTCTTGCACCGGTCTGCTGCCAGCGGCGCTAAACAGCCAGTCGCATACCTTGGCCAGTCAGACCCATAAAACAGGAGCAGTCACTTGATGAAAAGTCTCGTCTTCATCCCAATCCTAAGTGCTTTGACACTTATGGCAGACATTAGCCCCGCTGCTGCTCAGCGGATTGATCTAGCTTATGGATCGGTGGTCACTGCTGGCGATCCCATTTCGGTTGAAGTATTTGATCTGCCGCCAGACACCGAGGTTGAGCTGCGCGCTGAGCGTGTGCTTAAACACTATTACCAGCGCGGCTTGCCGGTGCGGCGCTATCAATCCTCCGCAGTTTTTCGCAGCAATCAAGAAGGCCGTATCGATATAGCGAAGAACGCTGCGCTGTCAGGTTCCTATGAAGGTGTAGATGCACTGGGCCTGTTCCGCTCTATGCAGCAAGTGGGCGACGAGACTGTCGAAGCCGATAACCGGGTCACAATCACCGCACTGATCGATGGGGAGGCAGTGACTTCAGCTTCGTTCGAGATGCGCTTCGCTGCGCCATCATTCCGCGTGGAAGAAATTCCGTCCTTGCCCGGTTCCTATTTCGCTGCGCCGGCAACTTCCGGCAAGCACCCAGTCATCATCGTTGTCGACGGTGTTGATGACAATCGCCAGAATCGCGAATTGCTGATGCCGCAACTGGTCGCCAAAGGCTATGCGGTGGTCCACTTCGCAACTTATGAAATCATCTATGGTCCGCGCGAGCCGACTGTTGCGGGCATGCCGACAAGCTACGTCAATATTCCGATTGATCGGCTTCAGGAGGTGCGCAATTGGCTGGTTCAGCGCGACGATGTCGATTCGGACCGGATGGGACTCTACGGCTATTCACGCAATGGCGCGTATGTGCTGCTCGCCGCAACAAAGTTTGACTGGGTCAAAGCGGTCGCCGGCATTTCGCCGTCCGATGTGGTCTGGGAAGGCTGGGGCGACGGCGTCGAGCTGGGCACAACCTCATCCTATTCATGGCAGGGCGAGGCGCTGCCTTACGTCCCTTACAGTAAGAATTGGTACCGTGAGGTAGCAAAATTTGGACGCGGCGGACGGGGCCGCTTGCGCGCGCCGATGGATGAAGGACGCTGGGCCAATCCTGACCGTGTGATTGCAGCGCGTATTCCGATCGAGAACTTCACTGGCGCGGTGTTGGTCGTAGGTGGCGAACAGGACGATTTGTGGTCCGCTGGCCATATGGTGCAGAATGTCTCGGAGCGCCGCGCTGAGGCGGGCCTGAAAACATCTTTGCTAGTGCTCCCCGAAGCCGCACACGGCATTAGCGGCACGGGCTATAATCCCACCCGCTTGTTCGATACGGGCGACAAGCGCCGTATTGAAGCGCAAGCCCAAGCGCGAACATGGGCCGCAACTCTGAGTTTCTTCGAGGAAGCGCTCAAGCCTGACCCGAGCTTGCGAGATGGAGAAAGCGAATAGACTACATCTGACTTCCGCTTCCACCCCAACAGCAGACATTTTTCTACACGCCTGCAATACGCTAACCACCACGCGTGCTCCTTGAGATTGTCGCGTCCAAGAAAAAGCGCGGGTTTCCTATCCATCCGCTGCCTGGAAAACTAAGTAAGTTTCTGAATTTAATATGCCTTTACCGCTCGCACGAAAGTGACACGGTGTCACCCTTGTCCGCCCTTTTGCGAGATTCTATGTAATTTTAGGATCAAATGATCAATAAAGGACGTGGTCGCGGGTTGCTTCTTGCCACAGAGATTCATCGACAACTGTGCCCATATCGAGTTCATCGGGCGTGTTATCGGGGGTATCCACCCATTCCCGCAATCCCGGCCCACCATTGATCACATCAATCGCCAGCACATCATTGGTGTATTCATATTTGAAGTCCTTACCGCGCCACAGATCGTAATCGGGATAGAGATTGCGGATGGCTTTAAACGCCAGCGCTTGCAGCCGCCACGGTTTGAACTTCGCGTGATCATAATGCGGACCCTCGGCGTGGATCATCAGCGCGCTGCACAGCTTGCCGGCATTTTTGTGGAATGTGGGTTCGAACCAGCATTCGCGTAGAATGCAGCCTTCCAGCCATTGCGGGGCGACGCGGCGCATTTCGGTGTGGACGGCGGCGGCATCAATATCGGGCGCGCCAAACAGCACTTCCAAGGGGCGGGTAGTCCCCCTGCCCTCGCTCAATGTCGCGCCTTCGATCATCACTGTTCCGGCATAGGCGCGCGCCATGTTTACGCTTGCGGCATTGGGGCTTGGATTGACCCATATCCGGTCGAGCGGCCAGCCATGGCCTGGACCATCAGGCTCCCACCCTTCCATCTCGACCACGCGATATTCCACATCGAGGTTGAAGTGTTCGATAAACCAATGGCCCATTTCGCCCATGGTCAGGCCATGCCGCATCGGCATGGGTGCTGCGCCAACAAAGCTCTCATTGCCGGGGATCAGCAAAGTGCCCTCAACCGGACGCCCGGCAGGATTTGGGCGATCCAATACCCAGACTTCCTTGCCGTGCTTCGCCGCCTCTTCCAGCAAATAGAGCAGCGTCGTCACAAAGGTATAAATCCGGCAACCAAGATCCTGCAGGTCGAACAGGAAAATATCGGCCGTGGACATCATCTGGCCGGTTGGACGGCGAACCTCACCATAGAGGCTGAACACCGGGATGTTGTGGACCGGGTCCATCTCGTCCTCGGTCTCGACCATATTGTCCTGCTTGTCGCCTTTTAGCCCGTGCTGCGGACCAAAAGCCGAGGTAATGTTTACCCCCGCCGCAATCAGCGCATCGAGCGAATGGGTCATATCCTCGGTCACACTGGCCGGATGCGCGACGAGCGACACACGCAGACCGTCTAATTGCTTCAGGAGTTGCGGGTCCGAGAGGAGTTTTTCGAGGCCAAATTTCATGCCAAATCGGTGCGGCAATGACGCGGCAATTGCAACGGGTTTTGTGGAACTACGATTGTGCTGGCCGAAGCGCGGCGCTGCTTTATAGTGTTCCTATGGAAACAACGCCGCTTCTCGTCGCAATCGCATGGGCCGTGATCCTGGGCGGTGCGGGCGGGCTGCTGACAGAGATCGGCGCATGGTATCGCGATCTGAATAAGCCGAGTTGGCAGCCGCCGGATTGGCTGTTTGGACCGGCTTGGACGATCATTCTCGGTCTGGCAGGCTGGGCTTTCTATCTGTCATGGACTGCAGCTGATACCCAGAGCGACCGACTGCTAATCGGCGCACTCTATGCGGTGAATTTCGTCTGCCATCTGTTATGGTCGCCGCTGTTTTTCAAATTCAAACGGCCCGATTGGGCTTTGTTTGAAGTTGTGTTCCTCTGGCTATCCGTATTGTCGCTCTGCGTTTTTCTGCGCCAATATTCGGTCGCGGCAAGCTGGATGATCGTGCCCTATCTGGTCTGGGTCAGTTTCGCGAGCATACTCAACTGGCAGATCGTAAAACTGAACGGCCCATTCAAACAAGAGGCCTAATCCAGCGTAATTGCGCGGCAGACGGTGCTGTGAAACTCGGGCTTGCCATCTTCGAATGCCAGCGCCCAAAACTGGATAGTGCCACCCTTATCTTCGACGATTGCGTTGAGAGCAATATCGGCCGGGACCGGCAGTTCCGAGGCGATGCTGGCCTCCAGCACCAACTCGCTATCATTGTGTGAGCTCGCAATCGAAATCGCATGCACCGGCGCATCGGTGCTGTTTTCTCGGAAGTCGTCAAAATCATAGCATGCCCACCTGCTCGACGGCGAAAGGTTGAACTCGCGATAGTAGTTCCCGCCATGCGGCTGCCAGAAAATCTCGAAGCAAGTTGTTTTCCAGAGATTGTCCATCCTCTCGCTTGGCGCATGAACCGGAACTTTAATCTTGGCCATATCGCCGCGGAAACGGAAGCGCGCGCGGCAACCGCTTTCGGTTGCTTCAATATCAGCGCTGACGGCTGTGATCGGCCCCTCTGCGCAATCGGGATGGAGAATGAGCGAATGCATGGCGTCCCTATTGCGCACGATAAAAGGTGCTGCAACCCACTTACCGCGCGCAATTATCATTGCTAGGGGGCCGACATAGACTGACAAGGGCACTATGAGCGAATTCCAATCCGACCTACTCCGCCTGCTCCAAGAGCGCGGCCATATGCACCAGATTACCGATGCCGGGGCGCTCGATGCGCTGGCAATGAAAGAGGTCGTGACGGGCTATGTTGGTTTCGATCCGACTGCGCCTTCACTGCATATCGGCAACCTTGCTTCGATCATGCTGCTCAAGCGGCTGCAACAGGCAGGCCATCGCCCGATCGTAATTATGGGCGGCGGTACGGCCAAGGTCGGTGATCCATCCGGCAAAGACGAAACCCGCCAGATGCTCACCGAGGAAAAGCTCGCCAGCAATATCGAAGGCATCAAGGGCAGTTTTGAGAAGATCCTGCGTTTCGATGATAGCGAAAACGGCGCGCTGTTGATCAACAACGATGATTGGCTAAGCAAGCTGGGTTATGTCGAGCTGCTGCGCGATGTCGGGCCGCACTTCACCATCAACCGGATGCTGACTTTCGATTCGGTGAAAACACGGCTCGACCGCGAACAGCCGCTGACCTTTATCGAATTCAACTATATGATCATGCAAGCCTATGATTATCTGGTGCTGAACCGCGAATATGGCTGCCGCTTGCAATTGGGCGGAAGCGATCAGTGGGGCAATATCGTCAACGGGATCGAGCTGTGCCGCCGGATCGACGGCAAGGAAGTGTATGGCTACACCGCGCCTTTGATTACACGCGCGGATGGTGCGAAGATGGGCAAGTCGGTCGATGGCGCGATATGGCTCAATGAAGATCAACTGCCCGCTTACGACTTCTGGCAATATTGGCGGAACACCGATGACCGCGATGTTGGCAAATTCCTGCGTATCTTTACCGATGTCCCGCTTGTTGAAATTGCGCGGCTGGAGGCGCTTGAGGGCAGCGAGATCAATGACGCAAAGGTCGTCCTCGCAAATGAAGTGACCAAAATGGTTCGCGGCGGAGATGCAGCGGTCTCTGCCGCTGCTACCGCACAGGAGACCTTCGCTGGCGGTGGCGCTGGCAATGATCTTCCGACGCTTTCAGTGGGTGCGGCAGGAATGCGCATCGGTGCCGTCCTGACCGAACTCGGCTTCACAGCGTCGAATGGTGAGGCAAAACGTAAAATTGCTGAGGGCGCCGTTAAGTTAGACGATCAACCAATCACCGAGCCTGGTTTTCTGGTGGAAGCCCCTGAAGGCAAAGACTTAAAACTGAGTCTAGGCAAAAAGAAGCACGCAATTGTAACGCGCTAAACCTCAATAAAAACAACATTTTGTCCCGTATTGGGACAAAAATTTTTACAAAATATCAGGCTTTCCGCTCCATTAGGGTTTTTCGTACTCGAACTTTGGAGGTCGCACTATCATGGGTGTCGGAGCACAATTATCAGTAACCGATTTACGCCGCGCCACGCGCCATCCGGTGGACCATCCAGTCATTGCCGAGCACCATGATCGCGGGGATCTCAAACTCCATATCTGCAATCTTTCTGCTCATGGTTTTATGACCGATGATGGGTGTGATCTGAACCGTGGTGATCGGGTTATTATCCGCCTTCCAGTTGTCGGCCGGATTGAGGCCTATGTAATCTGGACCAAGGACGAGCGTTCCGGCTTTCAGTTCGAGCGGATCATTCGCGTCGATGACTTTGTCGAAATGATCGATGCATTGCAGCCGAACCCGCGCCTTCGCCGCGACCGGTAATACCGGCTTCCAAACTTTAGTTGCTGGCCACAAAGGCCAGCTGACTTCACATTGAACGCCAGCGGTGCCAATGCACCGTCGTGGCCGAGCAAACGTCTCCTTTCAGAATAGCCAATTTCCGCGCCTATTGGGTATCACGTCTATCGATGACGCTTGCGCAATATGCGATGTTGCTGATCATTGGCTGGCAAACCTATAACATTGCCCGCGATGACGGGATGGCGGTTCCCGAAGCCGCTGGGCAATTGGCCCTTATCGGGCTACTCCAATTCATTCCGCTGTTCCTGCTGACGCCCTTTGTGGGACTGGCAGCGGACCGGCTGAACCGGCGCAACGTTGCCCGCGTAATGGTGTTGCTGCAGCTCGCTTGTGCTGGCACACTCGCTTACCTCACCTGGTACGACCAGATCAGCATTTTCAGCCTGTTCTGCGTCGCTGTTGTGCTTGGGATCGCGAGAGCCTTTGCAGGGCCGGCGCTATCCGCCCTCGCCCCGAATCTTGTGCCCAAGGCAATCCTGCCCAACGCCATCGCTCTGTCGTCTATCGCGTGGCAAGTCGGTATGATCGTGGGACCAGCCATCGGCGGGTACTTCTATGCCGTTCTCCCCGCCTTGCCTTACATTGTGGCGAGCGGACTGTTCGGCGTTTCTATCATAGCTCTGAGCTTTATCGGCGATGTCCCGCGTACGCCGATCGCAGGCGCGCAAAGGCCGATAGGCCAGATTGTCGATGGCCTGCGCTATGTCGTCCGCAACAAGATGGTTCTTGGCGCGATCACTCTCGATCTGTTTGCTGTGTTCCTGGCCGGCGCAACCGCTTTGTTCCCCGTCTATGCGCGCGACATTCTGATGGTCGGAGAAGAGGGCCTCGCGCAGCTCGCCATGGCACCAGCAGTTGGCGCAGCGATCACTGCCGCATTCTTCTCCTTCCGGCCGCTCAAAACCAATGTCGGGCCCAAGATGCTGATCGCGGTCGCGGTATTCGGATTCGCCACGATTGCGTTCGGTTTCTCGACTTGGATGCCGCTCTCTCTGGCGATGCTGTTCATCGTCGGAGCGGCCGACATGTTTTCCGTCTATATCCGGCAGTCGCTGATCCAGTTGCATACGCCTGACGACAAGCGCGGGCGGGTGTCCTCGGTGTCGCTGCTGACCATTTCCGCATCGAACGAGTTTGGCGATTTCTTCTCGGGCACCCTGGCCTATCTGATCGGTCCGGTACTTGCTGTGGTATCGGGCGGCGCTGGCGCGATCATCACAGTAGCCATCTGGAGCCGCCTGTTTCCCGTTCTTCGCACTACGCGGACCTTTGATCCGCCTGAAGAGTTACTAGATACAGAGACAGAAACAAAAACACCCTCATCGAAACCATCGGGAGACACCACATGAAAGCCGATTCCGTCCTCGCCACCATTGGCAACACGCCGCATATCCGCCTATCGCGCCTGTTCCCCGATCACGATGTGTGGATCAAATCGGAGCGCTCTAACCCGGGTGGGTCGATCAAGGACCGGATCGCGCTGGCCATGGTCGAAGCGGCTGAAGAAGCCGGTGACTTGAAAGCAGGCGGAACCATTATCGAACCGACCAGCGGCAACACCGGCATCGGTCTTGCGATGGTGGCCGCGGTCAAAGGTTACAAGCTGGTTCTGGTAATGCCGGAGTCGATGTCGCTCGAGCGTCGCCGCTTGATGTTGGCCTACGGCGCGACTTTCGATCTGACCGACAAAGCGAAAGGCATGAAAGGCGCAATCGAACGCGCGACCGAGTTGGTCGATCAAACCGAAGGCGCATGGATGCCCGCTCAGTTCGACAATCCGGCAAACGTCGCGGTGCATGTGCGGACGACCTCTCAGGAAATTCTCAAAGATTTCGCCGACAAACCAGTCGATGTGATGATTACCGGCGTCGGAACCGGCGGCCACCTGACCGGCTGTGCGGAGGAATTGAAGCGCCATTGGTCTGGTATGAAGGCCTATGCGGTCGAGCCAGCACTGTCTCCCGTCATTAGCGGCGGTCAGCCCGGCCCTCACCCGATCCAAGGCATTGGTGCAGGCTTCATTCCTGGCAATTTGCACACGCAGGCCATTGACGGCGCTATTCCGGTTGATGCGGAGCAAGCCAAAGAAATGGCGCGCAAATGCGCGGTAACCGAAGGTTTGCTCGTTGGTATTTCGAGCGGCGCGACCTTGGCCGCAATCGCCAACAAACTGCCCGATCTTGATGCTGGTACCACTGTGCTCGGCTTCAATTATGACACCGGTGAGCGCTATCTCTCGGTGCCGGAGTTCCTGCCCGAAGCCTGAGCGCCGATTTGTCCAATTCAGTCTCCCGCATTCTTGGCAAACGATGTTTGACCAAGAGGGAGATTGAACATGAAGCTATCGAGAATTCTGGCGAGACCATTGGCTGCCGCTCTGGCGATAAGCCTTTGCACGCCTGTAAGTGCACAGTCAGCGAGCGCGGCTGAGCCGACCAAAGAGGAAAAGCTCGCCAAGGAGCGTCACGACGAATGGATCGCCGCGCAAAAGGCGCGATGCGGCGCTGAATCGCTAGATTCTGTTCCCGGGAAAGAATGGATGGACTCCTATGGTTGGCGCTATGCGACAACTGCCGAGGCGCGCGCGGCCTATGTCGATCTGGTTAAAAACACCCCGCCGTGGCCAACATATATGCTGCCCAGCGTGGCGCGGCTCGAACCGGGCAGACGCTTCCAGATGGCGTTCTCAAAAGGCCAAACGAACCAGCAGCCCGGCGGGTTCGGCACGTTCGACAAGATCGATAGTGTTGAAGAGGTTCGCCAAGATCTGGCAGTGCTGTTCACGTGGAAAGAAGATGTCGACCGCGTTGTCACATTCGAGATAACCAAGCCGACATTGGTTCTGGTCGGCCCTATCGGACCACAAGTCGATCCGGTGAAATGCAAGCTGCTCCACGGACGTTTTTCGCAATTCCAGCTTCTGATGCCGCCGGCCCAGCGCAAGGACTATATGAAAGTTATATCAGAGGTGAAGTTGGCGCAGCCACTCACCGGCCCAAATGGTCAGCCTACGTCTTAGCGCTAAAGGAAGGTTTGGCGCGCCTAGTAATCGGCGCTTGGTGGGGCTTCGCGGTGCCGCCGCGCAAGCGCGCTTGACTACGGGCTAGGCCCGCTCTTGCTCGTGCTTCAGCAGAAATCGAACTTTCCTACACACCTGAATGTCTGGTCTATCCTCGGGGATGGATCATCATCAGCCCTCCCCCGATTCGTCCAAAACGCGCCGTTCGAATGCCGATTATCGCTGGACAGTGCCCAAGGTCAGGGCGTTTCTGGGGGCGCTGGCGAAATATGGGCGCGTTTCCGAAGCGGCGCGTGCGGTCGGGATGAGTCGGCAGTCCGCCTACAAATTGCGCGCGCGGCTGAACGGACAGGAATTTCGCGCCGTCTTCGAAGAGGCACGCGCTCAAGGGCTCAATGCGCGAGCCGTGGCGAAACTCGAACAGACAGGATCGCGTTGGGACGGACCGGGCCTTGCCGCGCTGGACCATCTGCGCGCGGATCACGGGCTCAACGACAAATCCGAAATCACTACAGCGCAAGGCGACACTATTCCCGCACAAGGTGACACATGAGGTCACAAGGCGACGGAAAATGCGGTGGACAGTGTCAGATGTGTCAACACCCTGCCAAATGCGAGGAGAGCGCGAATACAGTTGTTTGGAAGAGTCATGGCAGCCGGTACCGCCAGTGAATTGGCGGGGCGCAACCTGACCTCTCCCCCTAGAGGGGGAGGTCGGGTGGGTGTGTGCGGCGGTAACAGCAGGCACCGTACACCCACCCCTGACCCCTCCCTCAAGGGAGGGAGATTTGGCTTATCGAGGGCGGATAATCGCTTACAATCCGATGAGACCCCAGCGTTGGCTCCGCCGCCCTATCGGGTCGCTGGAGATCACCTATAATCAAGCAGCCGTCTGGAAAGCATCTGCGTCCAGCGCCATCATGCTGTCTGCACCGGCTTCCAGCTTGCGGCGAAGTGCGCCAGCGTCAGGCAGGAAGCGATCGCCGTAATAGGCTGCTGTTGCCATTTTCGCTTCGTAGAACGCCTTGTCTTCGGAACCCTCAGCCAGTTTAGCGTGGGCGACAGTCGCCATACGCAGCCACATCAGGCCGAGCGATACGATACCCATGATGTGCATGTAATGGTGCGCGCCAGCGCCGAGGTGATTGGGATTGGCCATCGCGTTCTGCATAAACCACATGGTGGCGGCTTTCTGTTCGCCGAGCGCTTTTTCGAGCTTTCCGGCAAATGGCGCGAGCGCTTCGTTGTTTTTCGCTTCGGCGATTTCCTCATCAACGACCGCGAAGAACGCCTGGATGGCAGCTCCACCATTTTGCGCGAGCTTGCGTCCGCACAGGTCCATCGCTTGTACACCATTGGTGCCTTCGTAGATCATCGCAATGCGGCTATCGCGGACATACTGGCTCATGCCCCATTCTTCGATGTAGCCGTGGCCGCCAAAGACTTGCTGCATGTTGATAGCGACGTCGAAGCCTTTGTCCGTGCCGTAGCCCTTAATGACAGGGGTCAGCAGGCTGATAATCTGGTCGGCTTTGGCCTTGTCTTCATCACTCGCGCCCTTGTGCGTCAGATCGACTTGCAAAGCCCCCCACAGCGCCAGCGCACGCATGCCTTCGGTATAGGCTTTTGCGTCCATCAGCATCCGGCGCACATCGGCGTGGACGAAGATCGGATCGGCTTGCGCTTCGGGCTCGGCAGGACCGGTCAGCGCGCGGCCCTGACGGCGGTCGAGAGCGTAAGCGACGGCATTTTGATAGGCCACTTCTGCTTGGGCATAGCCTTGGATACCAACGCCAAGACGGGCAGCGTTCATCATGATAAACATGGCGGCGAGGCCCTTGTTCTCTTCGCCGACCATCCAGCCTTTCGCTCCGTCGTAATTCATGACGCAGGTCGAGTTGCCGTGGATGCCCATTTTCTCTTCAATGGAGCCGCATTGGAGTGTGTTGCGCTCACCCAGCGAACCATCCTCATTCACAAGGAATTTAGGCACTACAAACAGCGAGATACCTTTAGAACTGTCCGGCGCGCCGGGTGTTTTCGCCAGCACGAGGTGAATAATGTTTTCAGCAAGGTCATGCTCGCCGGCGGAAATGAAGATTTTGGTTCCGGTGATCGCATAGGACGCATCCGCTTGTGGCTCTGCTTTGGTGCGGATCATGCCCAGATCGGTGCCGCAATGCGGCTCGGTCAGGTTCATGGTTCCGGTCCACTCATTGGCGATCATCTTGTGGACGTATTTCTCTTTCAGCTCGTCCGAGCCTTTCGCCAGAAGCGCTGCAATTGCGCCTCCGGTGAGGCCAGGATACATCGCAAAAGCCTGATTAGCGGTGCCGACGAATTCCTCGATCAGCATACCCAGGACGTGCGGCATGCCCTGCCCGCCGAATTCCTCCGGTTGCGAGATCGTACCCCAACCGGATTCGCGATATTGCTGGAACGCTTCTTTGAAGCCGGTCGGTGTTGTCACCGAGCCGTCATCATGCCGGGTGCAGCCTTCTTCATCGCCGATCCGGTTAAGCGGAGCGAGAACTTCGGAACAAAACTTGCCGGCCTCGTTGATGACCGTGTCGATCATGTCAGGTGTTGCACTCTCGAAACCCGGCAGGTTGTTGTAGCTGGCCAGATCAAGAACTTCGTTGACGAGAAAGCGCGCATCGCGCGTCGGAGCGGTGTAAGTTGGCATGGGGTTTCCTTCTCAGGGTATCAGGAGGTTGAACCGGGTAGGTCCATATCTTCAATTTGTTCGATAAAAGCGGTTAGTTCCTTGATCGATGAGTCAATATCGGCGCGCTGCCGCTTTAGCTTTGCAACGTGCGTCCGGCATTTTTCAACCGTGACACGCCGCTGTTCAACGCGGCCATCGTCGAGATCATACAGATCGATCATCTCGCGGATTTCTGTCAGGCTGAAGCCGACGTTCTTCGCACGCATGATCCAGGCAAGCCGCGCACGGTCACGCTTGGAGTAAACACGTGTCAGACCGATCCGACGCGGAGCCACAAGGCCCTCGTCCTCGTAAAAGCGAAGTGCCCTGGCCGTGCAGTCGAACTCCGTGGTGAGATCGGAAATGCTGAATTGCTCGCGTTCGAGTTTGTCAGGACGATCGAGATGAGCACCAGCATGCGCTTCGCGGCTGGCAGACTTATCGGTAGCTTTAGCTGCGGTTGACATGCAAGGTGTATAACTGCCCTTTACGTAAACGTCAACCAGGCAAACGCCCGAGCTCCTCGCCTTCCAAAATCCGATAAAAGCAGCTTGTAGCGCCTGTATGGCAGGTCGGTCCTTCGGGCTTGCACCGCAAAACCATTGCGTCCTGATCGCAATCCACCAGCATCGCCTGCACGCGCAAAACGTTCCCGGATGTCTCGCCTTTTTTCCATAGCTTTCCGCGTGATCTCGAGTGGAAATGTGCCAAGCCTGTTTCACGTGTTGCAGCCAGGGCTTCGGCATCCATAAACGCGACCATAAGCACGTCGGATGTGTCGTGATCGACCACAACGGCGCTTATCAAGCCTTTATCGTCAAACTTAGGCATAAACTTACTGCCTGTTTCACGCAGTTGAGATTCGGATGCAGAGGATGTCATGGCGTCAGTAAGGCCTTCTTGGATTCGGGGCCGTGAAGCCACGTTTTGTTTGTTGCACGATAACCACAGATTGTGCTCAAAATCTATCAGATATGGAGTTCGCGCTTTCCTGAAGACCGCATGAATGGAATGAGGCAATAGTGGTTCGAAAGAGCCTCTCGCCGGAACATCGGTACCGTAAGAGTGCCAGGTTCAGGGGGTAAGGACGCTGCCAGCATTTTTGCAAGGCGCTCCTAATGAACGATGAGGGATCGGATCCCGGCAACCATCAAGGGGGAGGTTGTCTACGCCGCAAGGTGGATCCAAATTTATTCGTCACGTGGCGCCCGAGGTTTTCGAACCTCGGGCGTTTCACTTTCTGGAGTGATTCTATGCTCCAGCGCCTCGTCCAAAACGCGGGCAAAGCATGCAATAACCACCCTATCTGCCTTGGCCCGCCTCAATGTCTTTACGCACATGTCGCTCGTTGCTCCGCTGGTCAGCACATCATCGACCAAGAGGATTTGCGCCCCTGCGAACTGCTCTTGGCGTACCGGATTGATTATTATCGAACCAGCCAGCGCCTTCTCGCGTGCCTTTCTTCCCAGCCCGCCGAGCGATTCCGTGCGCTTTGATCGTTTTAGCCCATCGACCACCAGTTGGTGTCCAGTCGCTTTTGCCAAATTCTGCGCGAGCAACCCGGCTTGATTGAAGCCGCGGGCCCACAGACGGGTCCGATGTAGTGGCACGGGTATGATCAACCAGTCACCCTCAAGCTTGGGCAGTCGGGCCTCGATCAGTTTCGCGAGCATATCGGCAAGTGCAATCCGCCGACCGTGTTTGAACGCCAATATCAGCTTGCGCGAGGCATCATTATATAGTGTGCCCGCCGCAATGCCGTCATGTCTGGGTGGGTTGGCTAAGCATGGCGCGCACATGGCATTGCTGCTCGCCGCACTATCTCGGAACGGTCTTTGGCACGAGGCACAGCTTGGTTCGCTCGGAATGACCAATTTTGACCAGCACGGTGCGCACAGTCCCTTCTGTTCAGCAATCGCATCCCCGCAAAGCGGGCAGCGGGGCGGATAAACCAAATCAACCGCTGGTCGGACGATCTCGGCAAGGCGCTGCTTTGCGGACATGATTACAGTGTGCGCGGCTTGCGATTGTTGCGCAAGCGCGGCACGGAGCGCGCATGGATAAAACGCCCCCAATTATCTTTTCGCGCCGGCATTGTGCAGCCAAATGGCGACGGGCGTATGGGCGCAGCAAGTCGAGCGATGCGGCATCCTTTCTTATCGACGAACTGGCCGACGATGTGATCGAGCGGATCGGCTTTATGCAGCTTCAGCCGAAAACGGCACTCGTCGTCGGTGATTGGTCTGATGCAGTCACGAATTTCCTAAATGGTTTAGGCGCTCAGATCGCTGTAGGACAGCTTGGCGATTTCAATGAGGAACTGCCTGCTCCCTCATCCGACTATGATGTGATCGTGCATCTTATGGGCCTCGGCATGGTCAATGATCTGCCTGGGGCCTTGATCCACGCCCGCAATGCTTTGGCAAAGAACGGCGTATTCATTGCGGCATTTCCGGGAGCAGGCAGCCTGTCAGCGCTTCGCAATATTGCCTTAACGGCTGATGGAGACCGCCCTTCCCCGCGTATTCATCCGATGATTGATAGTCCGGCGGCATCCGCATTGCTCCAACGCGCGGGGTTTGGGCGGCAGGTCGTGGACAGTCATTCACTATCGGTCCGCTATCGCTCGCTGGAGCAGCTGGTCAGCGATTTGCGTGACCACGGTCTGACTGCGTCGCTGGAACGCGGTTCACCACCTTTCACAAAGGCTGGCCTCAAGCGCGCCCAAGGGGCCTTCGACACACTCCGCGATGATGATGGCAAAGTCACCGAAACTTTCGAGATGCTGACCCTAACCGCCTGGAAATAGGTTACTTCAGCGAAGACTGCGCCGCCGCCAGTCTCGCAATCGGCACGCGGTATGGTGACGCGCTGACATAGTCCAAGCCGACCTTGTCGCAGAACTCGATACTTGCCGGATCTCCGCCATGTTCGCCGCAAATGCCCAGCTTGATATCGGGGCGCGTTGCCCGGCCGCGTTCCGCCGCCAGTTCAACCAATTGTCCGACACCTTCAATATCAAGGCTCACGAACGGATCCCGCTCGAAAATTCCCTGGTCGGTATAAGGCGCGAGGAAGCGGGCGGAATCATCGCGCGAAACACCCAGCGTCGTCTGCGTCAGATCGTTGGTGCCGAACGAGAAGAAGCGCGCTTCTTCTGCAATCTTGTCTGCCATCAATGCGGCGCGCGGCAATTCAATCATGGTGCCCACAAGATAATCGATCTCGGTGCCTTGTTCGGCAAAGACTTCTTTTGCGGTGCGGTCGATAAGTGCCCGTAAAATCTCGAGTTCCCGCTTGGTCGCGACCAATGGAACCATCACTTCCGGCACCGGAGCCTCACCCGATGCCTTCGCGACGTCACACGCCGCTTCGAAGATCGCCCGCGCCTGCATTTCATAGATTTCGGGGTAGGTAATGCCAAGACGGCACCCGCGGTGACCCAGCATCGGGTTAAATTCGTGTAGCTCGCCCGCACGGCGTTTCAGATGGTCAACATCATGTCCGGTTACCTTGGCCAATTCGGCAAACTCGGCGTCGCCATGCGGCAGGAATTCATGGAGAGGGGGATCGAGCAGGCGAATAGTACAAGGCAGCCCGACCATAACTTCGAAAATCTCGCGAAAATCGCTGCGTTGCTCGGGCAGCAGCTTGGCCAGCGCATCGCGGCGTCCTTGCTCGCTTTCGGCAAGGATCATCTCGCGCACTGCGCTAATCCGGCCAGCATCGAAGAACATATGCTCCGTACGGCAGAGACCGATACCCTCCGCACCAAACTGGCGCGCCATCCGGCAATCGTTGGGTGTTTCGGCATTGGTGCGGACCCGCATCCGGCGATATTTGTCGGCCCACTCCATCAAAGTACCAAAATCACCCGCCATCTCGGGCTCGATTGTGGCGACTGTACCGGCCATGACCTGACCGGTTGCACCATCAAGCGTGAGCGTATCCCCTTCTTTTAATTCACGATTTCCGATACGGAGACGTCTTGACGTCATATCGATAGAGACCGCCGAGGCACCCGAAACACAGGGCCGCCCCATCCCCCGCGCGACCACGGCCGCGTGTGACGTCATGCCGCCGCGCGCCGTCAGAATGCCCTGCGCGGCATGCATTCCGTGAATGTCTTCGGGGCTGGTTTCAACGCGGCACAGAATGACCTTCTCGCCTGCGTTGGACATCTGCTCTGCCTTGTCGGCATCAAGCACTATCGTACCCGAAGCTGCACCAGGCGATGCAGGGAGGCCCGTCGTCAAAATATCGCGATGTGCCTTGGGATCGAGCGTGGGATGCAGCAGCTGATCTAACGCCATCGGATCGACGCGCAGAATTGCTTCTTTCTCGTCGATCAAACCCTCACCCGCCATGTCGACGGCCATCTTGAGCGCAGCCTTGGCCGTGCGCTTGCCCGAGCGGGTTTGCAGCATCCACAATTTGCCGTCCTGCACGGTAAATTCGATATCCTGCATGTCGCGGTAATGTTTCTCGAGAAGCTCGAAGACTTCGGCCAGCTCGGCGTAAGCTGCAGGCATCGCCTCTTCCATGCTGAGCGGCTTCGCGCCCGCTTTCTCGCGCGCAGCTTTGGTCAGATATTGCGGGGTGCGGATGCCGGCGACGACATCCTCGCCCTGCGCATTGACCAGCCACTCGCCATAATAGGCTTTCTCGCCCGTCGCAGGGTCACGAGTGAAAGCC
The DNA here is from genome assembly GCF_009827455.1 of Pontixanthobacter aestiaquae. NCBI lineage: Bacteria > Pseudomonadati > Pseudomonadota > Alphaproteobacteria > Sphingomonadales > Erythrobacteraceae > Pontixanthobacter > Pontixanthobacter aestiaquae. Next base: position 1,920,395 of record NZ_WTYZ01000001.1, on the reverse strand, counting down.
ACGCCGGTCGCGCTGGTGTCGCCCATATTGCCGAACACCATCGCCTGTACGTTGACGGCAGTGCCCCAACCCGCCGGAATGTCATTCAGGCGGCGATATACTTTCGCGCGGTCGCTGTCCCAGCTGTCGAACACGGCTGCGATCGCACCCCAAAGTTGATGAGATACGTCCTGCGGAAACGGCTTGCCCAATTCCTGCTCGACGATGGCTTTATATTCCGAAACCAGCGCCTGCCAGTCTTCAGCTTCCATCTCTGTATCGTTGTAGAAGCCCTTGTCTTCCTTGGCGATTTCGAGCGCCTCCTCGAACAGACCGTGATCGACTTCGAGGACGACGTCGGAATACATCTGGATGAACCGCCGGTAGCTGTCCCATGCGAAACGCTCGTCGCCGGACACTTTGGCGAGGCCCTGCACCGTGGCGTCATTGAGTCCCAGATTGAGGACGGTATCCATCATTCCGGGCATCGACACTCTGGCGCCAGAACGCACCGAGACCAACAGCGGATCATCATTATCGCCCAAGGACTTACCGACCGCAGTTTCGATATGCTGGAGCGCCGCTGCAACGTCACTACGCAGTGCTTCACTGAAATCCGAGCCGCCTGCGAGGTATTTTACACATTCTTCGGTGGTGATGGTGAAGCCTGGAGGGACCGGCAGACCAATCTCGGCCATTTCGGTCAGGTTTGATCCCTTCCCGCCGGTTATGGTCTTGTCCTTTGCGCGCGGATCATCGTTCACTGCCCCGCCGCCGAAATTATAGACCGTTGTGTTCATCTAAGCTCTCATATTTCTGTCAGGTGTTGACACATGTGACACAGCCCCGGCCAATTTCCTTACAAAAGCGTCACCTTGCGGCCAAAAGCGTAAACTTGATGCGCAAAGTGTCACTTTAGCCCTCGATCCGGCTGAAATCAGCGACTTGATGGACAGCGTTGCGGAACCGCAACAGCAGGTCGAGCCGCGCGGCGCGTTTGTCTTGATCGTCATCATTCACCGTCACCTCGTCAAAGAATGCGTCGATGGGCGCGCGGAGACTTGCGAGCGCCGCCATTGCTGCGCCGAAATCTTCTGCCTCGATTGCGGCGGTTGCTTTGGGCTCGGCAGCATCAAGCGCATCGATTAACGCCTTCTCGGCATTTTCGGGTGAGTAGGAAAGCCCCCCAGCACCACCGTCATTCCCGCGCAGGCGGGGAACGCCAGTGGCCGAAGGCCTATCTAGGGTTGTTTGGTTGTCCGCCCCACTCTGGGCCCCCGCTTTCGCGGGGATGACGAGATGATTTTCCTTCTTGAGAATGTTGGATGCACGTTTGTACCCAGCGAGAAGATTGGTGCCATCTTCGGTTTCCATGAACGCCTGGAGAGCGTGAACGCGGGCGAGAAGGCGAACGAGATCATCTTCGCCGCCGAGGGAGAATACGGCGTCGATTAGGTCATGGCGGACGCCAGCTTCGCGCTGTTGTACCTTGAGGCGGTCGACCGCAAAGATTGGGATAACAGACAACATTTGGTTCACCGCGTTGGCGCGTGACACTTCCCAGTTCTGAGCTGGCTCGGAAACTTGCTCAAGTAACTCGGCAAAAGAAACTCTGACTTGATTTGCTTGCATCAGTCTCAAGACACCTAGCATCGCACGCCTGACGGCGAATGGGTCCTTCGACCCGGTGGGTGTTTCAAAAGTATAAAGTAGTAGAAGCGTATCCAGCTTATCCGCCAAACTCACCGCTACTGTGACCGGCGCAGTCGGCACATCATCGCCCTGCCCGACCGGCTTGTAGTGATCGCGGATTGCGTCGGCGACGGCGTCATCGAGACCCTCAGCGCGGGCGTAATAGCCACCCATCAGGCCTTGCAGTTCGGGGAATTCACCAACCATTTCGGTGACGAGATCGGCTTTGCATAGTCGGGCGGCCTGTTCGGCGAGGTCGGCCAGAGAAGCCCCTTCCCTTGAGGGAAGGGGTTGGGGATGGGTGCTCAACGCCTGCGGGGTGGCACCCCCCACCCTCGGCCCCTCCCCCGTGGGGAGGGGGGTGTCGACGACGATACCTTCCTCAACCAGCCACCGCGCCAGCTTGGCGACGCGCTCTACCTTGTCGGCAACCGTCCCAAGTTTCTCATGGAAGGTAATCCGCTCAAGACCCTTGGCGTGTTCCTCCAACGTCTTCTTCCGGTCCACATCCCAGAAAAACTTAGCATCGGACAGCCGCGCGGCGAGGACTTTGCGATTGCCTTCCACCACCACAGCCGGATCATCGGCTTCGATATTGGCGGTGCAGATAAAGGCATTGGCAAGCTTGCCATCCTTTTCGCACACGAAATATTTCTGGTTCACCCGCGCGGTGAGCTGGATTGTCTCCGGCGGCACTTCGAGGAAATCATCCTCGAACCGGCCGAGCAGCGGCACAGGCCATTCGGTCAGGCCCGCATTCTCGACCACAAGCCCTTCATCCTCGACCAAATCAAGACCGCCATCAGCGGCAGCTTTTTTCGCGCCATCACGGATGATATTCTGGCGTTCCTCATGGTCGACAATCACATGCGCCGCGCGCAGCTTGTCAACATAGTCTGCCGCGCTGCCAATGGTGATGTCGCCATCATGATGGAAGCGGTGCCCGCGTGTTAGTGCGCCAGCTGTAATGCCATGCACTTCGCACTCAACACCGTCAGTGCCGAGCAAAGCCACAATGCCAGACAGCGGGCGCACCCAGCGCAGGCTCTCGGTGCTGATCGATGCCGCGCCCCAACGCTGGGACTTGGGCCAAGAAAAATCACGAATGATCGCGGGGATTGCAGTCGCCAAAACATCGGCTACCGCCCTGCCCGGCGTATTGATCACGGCAAAGTAAGTCGGACGACCTTTGACATCGCGAACCTCAAGCTGGTCGCGCGTCACGCCGTTTTTGCGGCAAAACCCATCGACCGCCTGATCGGGAGCACCCTCTGGCGGTCCCTTGGCTTCTTCGCTCACAGCCTCCGTTTCGGTCGGCAGATCGCGCGCAATTAACGCAAGACGGCGCGGGGTCGACCAGACGGTCAGCTCGCCCAGCGCAACACCGGCGGCGTCCATCTCGCGCCGGAACAGCTTTTCCAGTTCAGCGCGCGCACCCTTTTGCATCCGTGCAGGGATTTCTTCGCTGCGGAGTTCTAGGAGAAAATCGCTCATGCCGACCACTCCGGATATTTCTCCGCCCAGCCGGCTTTTTCCTTCTCCATATGCGCTTCGCATGATCCGCGCGCGAGGTCGCGGACGCGGGCCATGTAGCTCGCGCGTTCCTGCACGCTGATCACGCCGCGCGCCTGGAGGAGGTTGAAGATGTGGCTTGCCTCCACCGCTTGCTCATACGCAGCGATTGGCACTTGGTTGGCGAGCGCATTCTGGCACTCGGCCTCGGCCTTGCCAAACAGGTCGAACAGCGCATCGGTGTCAGCGACTTCGAAGTTCCACTTCGACATCTGCTTTTCGTTCTCGAGGAATACCTCGCCATACGAAACGCCTTGGCCATTGAAGTCGAGGTCGTAGACGTTGTCGACGCCCTGGATATACATGGCGAGGCGTTCGAGCCCGTATGTCAGCTCGCCCGCGACGGGTTTGCAGTCGAACCCGCCCATTTGCTGGAAATAGGTGAACTGGGTGACTTCCATCCCGTCGCACCAGACTTCCCAGCCCAGTCCCCATGCGCCGAGCGTCGGGCTTTCCCAATCGTCTTCGACAAAGCGGATATCGTGCTTGAGCGGGTCGATACCGATCACGCCGAGGCTCTTCAGATACAGTTCCTGAATGTCCGAGGGGCTCGGTTTCAGGATCACCTGATATTGATAATAATGCTGCAACCGGTTGGGGTTTTCGCCATAACGGCCATCGGTCGGGCGGCGGCAGGGCTGCACAAAGGCGGCATTCCATGGCTCCGGCCCCAATGCGCGCAGTGTGGTAGCCGTATGGAAGGTCCCCGCGCCCATCCGCATATCGTAAGGCTGCAGTATCAGGCAGCCATTAGCGCTCCAGAAATCATGCAGCGCAAGGATCATATCCTGGAAGGATTTCGCCGGATTGCGGGCCGGAACAGAGACCGGTATTGTCGGTGCAGTAGTCGCCATGCGCGCGGCTTTGGCGGATGCCCCCAAACGCGTCAATGCCGCACTGCACAATTCGGGCAGCATATGCGCAAAATATGGGCAGTATTTGGTCAGATTGTATCGACTGCCGGACGCGCGGCGGTTGACAAAACCGCGAAAAAGCTTCGCTATGACGTCCCCGACACGCAACCGGACGGCTCCATGAAACTCTTCGCTTCCTGCATCACTCTCGGCGCGCTGCTCTTTGCACCGCAAGCCATTGCGCAAGAATGTGACGATCAAACCTGTAAGCAAGAGTGGGCTGCTCTGAAGAAAGAGCAAAAGAAGAAGAGGGCCGCCGAGGCTCAAGCCCAGCGCTCTTTGGTCACTGTCTGGCCCGCTCCGATCAAAGTCGTTCAAGATTACCAACCCAACCCCGCGATCTGGCGATTGGCTGATCTTGATACCACGATCTACATGTTCGGCACGTTCCACGTACTACCCAAAGACTTCAAATGGCGCAGCGCCGCGCTCAACAGCATTGTTGAGGAAGTTGATGAACTGGTTGTCGAAACCAGCGATGAGGATGGCGACGAAGTGATTGGAAAGTTCATTTCCGATTTGCTCGTCACCACGATGAGCGATGATCGCGTTACGATTTCAGAGCGGTTATCAGAGGCTAATCGCGCAAAATGGTTCGCTATTGGTGACGGGGTCGATATGCCGCGGGACTTTTTCGACCGAATGCCGCTCATGCTCTCCTTACTTGGCGCTGGGCTCAACTTCGGTGAAACGCAGGGTTCGGTAGCCGATTATGGCGTTGAAACGGTGCTTGAGGCCGAATTCAAAGCGGCCGACAAACCGATCGGATCGATTGAAGACAGCAGCGCAGTGATGGCAGCCTTGCTGGGTATCGACGAGAATGGTTTGATCAAAGAACTCGATGATGAATTGAGCAAGTGGGATGGCAAAGACCTTGCGGACTTCTTCGGTGATTTGAATGGCGCCGAGGATAACGGCACCGGGTCTAGCGAGGCCGATCCATTCTCTTCCGAACACAGCTGGGCGCAGGGGATTCTTGAAGATCTTGGTATGGAAGAGATGAAGGAAACCGAATTCGGACGGCAAATCTATCAAGTGCTGCTGACCGACAGAAACCGTAATTGGGCGGAATGGTTGGAAAACCGTTTGGACACGCCCGGCACGATTCTGTTGGCGGTTGGCGCTGGCCATTTCGAAGGTAATGATTCGGTCCAGAACATGCTCACAGAACGCGGACTATACGCCGAACGCCTCCACTAATTTGGCAGTTTTCAAGAAATGTAATCGCCTGAATTGAAAGGTTTAGGCTTTGGATAGTCGCGTTATGCCGACATAATGTAAGGTTGTATTGACATTGGAAACAAGTCACGACATAAAGTAAGGGTAACCTGACATAAAGTCATGAACCAATGACAAGGATGCCTACATGTTAATTCGCAACCAACTTCGCCAACGCGCTCCGCACATTCTCGCTAACGCCACTTTCCTGCTCGCCGGCTATGCCATTGGTGACATCGCTGCGACGCTTGCCAAGCTGATGGTTGCTTAAGCGATGCTGTGGCCACTTACTGCTGCGGATACATCCAGCCATGAATAACCGTCTCAAAGTTCTGCGTGCAGAGCGCGACTGGAGCCAGGCCGAATTGGCGGTGCGGCTCGACGTCTCGCGCCAAGCGGTCAACGCAATCGAGACTGGCAAGCATGATCCCTCACTTCCCCTCGCCTTCCGGCTGGCGCGCCTCTTCAACCTTTCTATCGAGGAAATTTTCGATGACGGACAATGACACTCAGGACCTTGATCAAGCGTCTCTGTTCAATGATCGCCTGCTCGCCATATTGGCCGGAATTGCGGCTCTCTTCCTGTTCGGTGCATTGACAGGGTATATAGCAAAAATCGCCGAAAACGGCAGCCTCTCGGCTATCGATGGTATTTTGATTCTTGGCCTCATCGCCGCGACAGTATTGGCGGGCAGCTTCGCTTGGTCAAAATGGCGGAAGGCCGCCGCAGAACCTGAGGCGAAAAGCGCCCGTAAATCGCGCAATATCTATATTGCGGCGACGTTATTGGGCGGCGTTCTAGGCGCTTTCATAATGATTGCCGGAGGGCCCGAACTCGACACCATGTTCTCGAACAATCCAATTTCAGCGTCCGTAGCCGTGATATCGATTGCAGGTTGGGCTATCGGCACGCCGCTTATCACACTGATCTGGTGGCAGGTTACGGATGAGCATGAAATCGCGGCTTACTCAAATGGTGCACTGCTCGCCTTCCATCTTTACGTGTTTCTCGTGCCCAGCTGGTGGATGGCTGCTCGTGCCGGATGGGTTCCCCAACAAGACCCGATGATCATCTGGGCAATTACTATGGTCGTATGGTCCATTGCCTGGCTCTACAAAAAATACGCTTGAACCAAATCCAGTCACTCCATCAAATTCGTTCACAGGCTGCTCAGGCCGTTGATAAAAAGAACTTCCCCCATGCAACATACTCTCAAAAACCTCGCACTAGCGGCGTCTACCCTCGCCCTCGGCTTTTTATCGACGGGATGCGCCCAGCAGCAAAAACCGACCCCGGTGGCGCCCACACAAGTTGCTGCCGAAGAAGTCGAACTCGGCGGCCCCGCGCTTTGGAAAGTCGCCGACGAGGATACGACAATTTATCTGTTCGGGACCGTCCACGCGCTCCCTAAAGAGATCGAATGGTACAAAGGCAGCATTGATGATGCGCTGAGCTCGTCCGATAAGCTCGTGACCGAAATCTTTATGAAGCCCGGTACGGAAGCGCAGGCCCAATCGGCATTTATGTCGCAAGGCATGTTGCCGGAGGGACAAAGCCTTCGCGACCTTCTAACCGAAGAGCAGAAAACGAGCTACGAAGCGGCGATGGTGAAGCTGGGACTGCCGGTTGCTTCGTTTGACAGGTTTGAGCCGTGGCTCGCGGCTATCAATCTCTCAATGCTGCCGCTTCTTCAAGCGGGCTACAGTCCCGACGCCGGTGTCGAGAAAGTGCTGGAAATGAAGGCTGGCGAAATTCCGCGTTCGGCGCTGGAAACTGTCGAATTTCAGGTTAGCGTATTCGATGGTCTGCCCATGGATTCGCAGATAGAGTTTATGATGGCTGCCGCTGATGGAATTGATGAGATCGTGCCCATGCTCGACTCCATGGTGGATGAGTGGGTCGAGGGGGACGCTGCCGGACTTGCTGGTTTGATGAACCAGGGGCTGACTGATCCCGCCCTTGCCGAGGCGCTACTCTACGCGCGCAACCGCACCTGGGCCGAATGGATCGATGCGCGTTTGGACACGCCTGGTACCGTATTTGTCGCGGTCGGCGCAGGTCACCTTGCAGGCGAGCGAAGCGTACAGGATGCATTGGCAACCCGCGGGATTGCTTCTACTCGGGTGCAATGATCCCCAAGCTGATCCCTGCCTTTCAAATCAAACGGAAAATCATGGGGCTGGTGGCGCTTGCGCTGCTGGCCTCATGCTCGTCACCAGCAGAGCAGTTTCCGCCACCTTCGCCTGCTTTGTGGGAAGTGACATCCACCGACGGGACGCGGGAAGGGTGGCTCTTTGGCACTATTCACGAACTGCCCGACGGTGTGAATTGGCGGACCGACGCGCTTAACAAAGCACTGGGTCAGTCCGAGTGGCTGATGGTTGAAGTCGGCGATCTGGATGACAGTGGTAAGGTGTCACAGATATTTGCCGAACTTGCGCTGTCCGCGCAGCAGCCTCCCTTGATTGAACGTGTCGATCAAGAACATCGCGAACAACTGGTGGCGCTGATGACAGCCGGTGACTTCAAAAATGGAGACTTTGCGCAGGTTGAGACATGGGCAGCGGCTCTCACTCTCGCGCGGATATTCAGTGCAGGCAAACCTGAAAACGGGGTTGATCGGATCCTGATCGGGGAGTTCGCTGCAAAGATCGAGCTGGAAGGCGCGCGCAAACAACTCTCTATTTTCGACAGTCTGGCAGAAGAGGATCAACGGGATTTGCTGGAAGGTATTATTCGCGAAAGCTCTGCGGCCGAGAGCGGTCCGCGCCACCGACTTGCCAAGAGCTGGCTTCAAGGTGATCTTGATGCTTTGCTGGACCCGTCCAGCGACACAATCCTGTCCGATCCGGAACTGCGCGCCGCGCTGCTAACCAACCGCAATACCGCCTGGGTTGAAACGATCACGGAAGAATTGCCCCAGAAAGGGCCGATGATGATTGCGGTGGGCGCCGCTCACATGCTGGGGGAGGACGGGCTCCCCGCCCTACTCCGGAAGTCAGGCTATACTGTCGAACGGATCCAATAGGCGGTTTCACTTGCCAATCTGCCCATTACGCCTTAGAGGCGCGCGCTTCCGCACCCTATGGTCACCCTGGAGGCGTAGGGCGGATGTTATCTTTTTAATGCATTTCGAAAGGCACATACCATGAGCGAAGCTCTTACACTGCCGGCTGAGACGCGCGAACGGGCTGGCAAGGGAGCCTCCCGTGCACTGCGTCGCGACAACCGGATTCCTGCTGTTATTTATGGCGGCAAGGAAGAACCCGCACTGATCCACGTCGAGCAAAAGGAACTGGTTCGTCAGTTGATGACCGGCCACTTCATGAACTCGATCGTTATGATCGAAGTAGACGGAAAGAGCGTTCGCGTCCTGCCAAAGGATGTGTCCTTCCACCCCGTAACCGACGTGCCAACACACGCCGACTTCCTGCGCCTGTCGAAAGACGCGAAGATCGAAGTCCAGATTCCGGTTGTATTCGTCAATCAGGAAGAAAGCCCCGGCCTCAAAAAAGGCGGCGTTCTCAACGTGGTCCGTCACGAGCTGGAGCTCGTCTGTGTTTCGGACAAAATCCCGGATCAAATCGAAATCGACGTTACCGGCAAGGAAGTTGGCGACTCGATCCACATCAGCAGCATCGAGCTGCCTGAAGGTTCGGAAAGCGCGATTACCGATCGCGATTACACCATCGCAACGCTCGTTGCTCCATCAGCTCTGAAATCTCAGGATGACGAGACTGAGGGCAGCGAAGACAGTGCAGAAGGTGAAGAAGCTGAAGGCACCGACGGCGAAGGTGAAGGCGAAGAGAACAGCGAAGGCTGATCTTGGCGTCACAGCCAAACAAAACGCGCCGGCCCACGAAAGTGTGGCCGGCGTTTTTTTGTTGTTTGCTTAGGCCTCAAGCGCCGGGCGCCGACATTCGTCGGCTAGGCTACGCCTAACGGCGGCGCGCGGTCGCGCTTTGGCTGCCGCGACCAAGAACAGGTTTTGGTTCAATGGCTTGGAATGGTTCGGTCAGCGACCAGCGGACCGCAAGGCCGACCGGCCGCCCGAGCTTATGCGAGGAAGCAAGCGAGGCGGATGCCTCGCGCCCGCAGAGTCCAAAACAAAAGACTCCCCTCCCCGCTTGAGGCCCAAACCAAACCGCTCTACCGCGCACCCATGCAAATTTGGGCAGGCCTTGGAAATCCCGGACCGCAGCATGCGATGCAGCGGCACAATATCGGTTTTATGGCGATGGACGTCATTGCCGAGATGCACAGCTTCGCACCTATCCAGAAGAAATTCCAGGGCTGGACCCAGGAAGGCCGGATCGGCGGTGAGAAAGTCCTGCTGCTGAAGCCTGCGACCTATATGAATGAAAGTGGCCGCTCGGTCGGGGAAGCGATGCGCTTCTACAAGCTCGATCTGGATGCCCTTACCGTGTTTCACGACGAACTCGATCTTGATCCGTTCAAGATCAAAGTGAAGCATGGCGGCGGCCATGCGGGACATAATGGCCTGCGCAGTATCGATAAGCATCTAGGCTCCGATTACCGCCGTGTGCGCATAGGTATTGGGCACCCGGGGCATAAGGACCGCGTCCATGGCTATGTTCTCGGCAATTATGCGAAGGCAGAACAGCCGATGCTCATCGATATGTTGGGCGCGATTGGATCGGAGGCCGATTGGCTCGCCAAAGGTGACGGCCCGCGTTTCATGAACGATATTGCGCTTCGCTTGCAGGGATAAGCTGCTACTATCGCGAAAACCTAGGAGATAATTCATGCCGAACATCAATCGCCGCGCCTTATTGGGCGGAGCAGCCGCCACGACTGTTCTAGCCGCTGCGGCCGCACATGCCCAAAGCGATGTGATGAAGGCTGGGCCAAACCTTCAGGGCAAGTCTATCCTGATCACTGGCACATCATCCGGTTTCGGCAGGTTGGCTGCAGAAGACTATGCCCGCAAAGGAGCGAAGGTCTTCGCCACCATGCGCAATCTTCCGCGCACTGAAGCGACCGAGCTTGACGCTCTTGCCAAAGCCGAAGATCTCGATCTGCATGTGATCGAGATCGACGTATTGGACGACGCGCAGGTTGCTGCCGGCGTTGCCGATGCGGAGAAAATTGCAGGCGGTGCGATCGATGTTCTCATCAACAATGCGGGTATTTCGACCGCGGGCCCGGTCGAAATTCAGGACATGGAAGCCACCAAACTGCTGTTCGATACCAATGTGTACGGACCGCAGCGCCTGATGCGGGCCGTTCTGCCTGGAATGCGCGCCGCCAAATCCGGCCAGATATTCAACGTCACTTCGCAACTTGGCCGCGTGGTTATCCCCGCCTTCGGGCAATATTCGCCGACCAAGTTCGCACTGGAAGCCATGAGCGAGCAGTTGGCGTATGAACTTGTTCCGCACGGTATCGATGTCACCATCATTCAGCCAGGCGGCTATCCAACTGAAATTTGGGCGAATGCCAATGCGTTGACGCAGAAACTGCTCGATCGCGCGGCTGAGAAGCACCTGAACGGCTATTCAGCATTGGTTGAACAATTGCGCATGCGTACCAACAATGGCGGCTCGACCGACCCCATGGATGTGCCAAACGCCATGGCGGACATCATCGCGATGCCTGCCGGAACCCGTCCGCTGCGTAAAGAAGTGCACCCGGGGGCCAAACCGCAGATTGCGATCAACGAAGTGTCTGCAAAGACGCAAGTCGGATGGCTTGGGGATACGCCCTATGGTCCGTGGATCAAAGCGGTCCACAACGTATAGCTAGTCAAGCAAGGGGCGCGTCGCTAAAGGGCGCCCCTTAGTTATTTACCGGAGTTTTCGATGGGTTTCCGTTGCGGGATCGTCGGGCTGCCCAATGTCGGCAAGTCCACCTTGTTCAATGCACTGACAGAGACGCAGGCCGCGCAGGCTGCGAACTATCCGTTCTGTACCATTGAACCAAACGTCGGGCAGGTTTCTGTCCTGGACGAGCGTTTGGACAAGATTGCCGCGATTGCGAGCAGCGCGAAGATCATCCCTACCCAATTGGCATTTGTCGACATCGCAGGGCTCGTCAAAGGCGCAAGTCAAGGCGAAGGTCTGGGCAACCAGTTCCTCGGCAATATCCGCGAAGTCGATGCGATTGTGCACGTCCTTCGCTGCTTCGAGGATGACGACATCCAGCACGTCGCCAACAAGGTCGATCCGATTGCGGATGCCGAAGTGGTCGAAACCGAGCTGATGCTGTCAGATCTGGAAAGCCTGGAAAAGCGCGTGCCGGCGGCCGAGAAGAAGGCCACTGGTGGAGACAAGGAGGCGAAGATCCTCGCGAGCGTTCTGGGACAGACTCTGGAGCTCCTGCGCGATGGCAAGCCCGCTCGCTTAACGGAGCCGAAAGACGACGAAGAACAGCGCCTGTTCAATCAGGCCCAGTTGCTGACTGCGAAACCCGTGCTCTATGTTTGCAACGTCGCCGAAGACGAAGCGGCTACCGGCAATGCACTGTCGGAGCGTGTCGCCGCCAAAGCTGCTGCCGAGGGCGCACAATCGGTCGTCGTATCAGCGGCTATCGAGTCCGAATTGGTTGGTATGGAAGAAGAAGATCGCGGCGAATATCTTGCCGAACTCGGCCTTGAGGAAAGCGGCCTCGCGCGTGTTGTCCGTGCCGGTTACGAGCTGCTTCAGCTGCAGACCTACTTCACTGCTGGTCCGAAAGAGGCGCGCGCTTGGACCTTCCCTAAAGGCGCGAAAGCACCGCAAGCTGCCGGTGAAATTCACACCGATTTCGAGCGTGGCTTCATCAAGGCCGAAACTATCGCCTATGAGGATTACATTGCCTCGAATGGCGAAGCGGGTGCGCGCGAGGCTGGTAAGCTTCGGCAAGAAGGCAAAGACTACCTCGTACAAGATGGGGATATTCTGAACTTCAAATTCAACGTTTGATATTTATCCAAGCCACTTTCGGCACCTTTCTCCCGTTGCCGCGTTACGGCAATCACAACAGGGGAATATTCTATGGTCGATAAGTCCGAAAAATTTGGCTGGTTGGTTCGGCTTGGCTATTTCAGCCGCGCGATCTTGTATGTGGTCCTCGGACTGATTGCGCTCACAAGTGCGGGAAGGATCAGTCAAGGAACCAATGGAATTTTTCAGGCAGTGGAAGATATTCCTGCTGCGACTGCAATTCTATGGCTGATGACGCTCGGGCTTTTCGGTTACGCGCTGTTTCGCTTCGCCTCCACTTTCTTCGATATCGAAAATAACGGTTCGGACAAGAAAGGTTGGGCCAAACGGATTGGTCATGCCGGTAGCGGAATTGGCCACCTGGCACTGGCGTACACTGCGTATCAGTTCGCCAATAGCGGAAGCGCCTCTGGCGGCGGTGCGCAGGCTGCGGCAGCGGGTGTTCTCTCCGTCGAATTTGGCGGCGTGGTACTGGGCTTGCTCGGCATTGCCTTTTTCGCGACTGCATTCTTTCAGGCCAAAAAGGGTTTCGTTGGCGAATTCATGCACCGGATCAGCAGCGATGCGCCACAAGCGACACGCTGGCTTGGCGGGTTCGGTTATTCTGCACGGGCCGTTGTCTATGCGGTCATTGGCTGGTCGTTGTTCAAGGCCGGCTTCATGTCGAGCGGCGCTGAACAGGTCAAAACTCTGGGCGATGCCCTTGCCTCACTTGCCGGCGAAGGCATGATCTTCTCGGTCACTGCCATAGGCTTGCTCGTCTTCGGTTTGTTTAGTCTGGTTCTTGCCCGTTATCGCGTCATACCTGATCTTGATAGCGATGAAGGAATCCCCAGCTTCAGAGCATGAGCAAGAATAACAATACCGCCAAATTATACAGAATGGTGATGGACGAGCACGTCTGTCCATACGGTATCAAATCCAAATTTCTTCTGGAACGCCGCGGCTTTACGGTTGAGGATCATCACCTTACATCGCGAGAAGAGGTCGATGCGATCAAGGCTGCGCATGGGGTGGAAACAACACCGCAGACATTTATCGATGGCCAGCGGATCGGGGGATATACAGATTTGCGGGAGAAGTTCGGCAAGCCTGTGAAGGACCCGAATGCGACAAGCTACCGTCCTGTACTGGTCCTTTTTGCTGTGGGATTGGCGCTAGCCGCATCTCTCAGCATGTTCAGCTATGGCACCGCGTTAACGGTGCGCACTGCAGAATGGTTCGTTGCGTTTTCGATGGCCATGCTGGCCATGCTCAAACTGCAGGATGTCGAAAAATTCTCCAGCATGTTTCTCGGCTATGATCTGCTCGCGAAACGATATGTGCCGTACAGCTATGCGTATCCCTATCTCGAAGCGCTCGCCGCCATTCTTATGGCCGGGCATTTGTTGCCATGGCTGTCGATTCCGATAGCCTTCACTATCGGCATGATCGGAGCGATATCGGTGATCTACGCGGTCTATATCCAGAAACGCGATATCAAATGCGCCTGTGTTGGCGGCAGCGCGAACGTGCCGCTCGGTTTCATATCGCTCAGCGAGAATATAGCGATGGTTGCCATGGCGGTCTGGATGCTGTTTCGTTATGTCCTCTAGAGCGCTAGAGCCGACCCATGCTCTATTTTGAAGATATTGAAGTCGGCTCGATCCACGCTTTCGGGCATTATGAAGTGACACGAGAAGAGGTGTTGCAGTTCGCGGAAAGCTTTGACCCGCAGCCGTTCCATCTCGACGATGAAGCCGCTGCTAAGACGCATTTCGGCCGCGTGTCGGCCAGTGGTTGGCATACATGCTCAATGAGCATGCGGATGATGGTCGAGAATATGAAAGATCGCGAACAAGCGGGCCTTGGTTCTCCGGGCGTCGATCAATTGCGCTGGAAGAAGCCCGTTTACCCTGGCGACACACTCCGCATGGAGTCCGAAATCCTCGAGAAGCGCCGCAGCAAATCGCGTCCGGAAATGGGCATCTTCAAGTCGCAACTGAAGACGTTCAACCAGAATGGCGAGGTGGTACTGGAAATGATTTCCAACGGTCTGATCAGGGTTCGCGACCAGGAAGCCCCGCTCGACTAAAGGGGTGTCCTTACCCGTGCAGCGTGAGGGTTTTTACTGTTGGGCTGACCGCTGCCATTGCTCCAGCCCGCTGTCAGCCAGTGCTTTTCCGTCATGCGAAACGAGTGCTGTAATCATGGGATCATTGTTCAGGTCTATCAACCAGGGCCTGAGCATTGCCAAGCGATCAACATTTTCCGGCACCATTAAATAACTGTAGATGAAGCCCTTGCCGCGATCATTGAGTAGATCGCTTTGCACGTTCGAAATGTCTCCGGTCAGGAGCCACAGCTTTCCATCGACAGGAATGGCGAACATCGTGCTGCCCGGCGTATGGCCGCCGAGCGGATAGATACCGATTCCCGGGAATTGATCCGTTGTCCGGCTGCCATCTGCCAGCTCGATCTGGGTCACACACGCGCTACCGGCGAGCATGTCCGCCTGCTCCTGTGTATGCAGATTATGCGTTGATTTCTGTTCCGGCGTTTGGAGAACAGACACAGCACCCGATCGTGCCGCGCAGATGGGCTCGATACCCTGGACATGATCGAGATGAAGGTGGGTGAAGCCCACGCCTTGGACTCGGTCCAGATCATCGCCCATGATTTCAGGAACCGTTCCAAGAGGAACCGCCGGGTCGGCACCAGCAATCGTTTCGAACAACGCGCCGAATTCGACTGCGACGGCTGCATCCATGCCGAGGTCAATCAGGAGAATTTTGCCGTCTTCCCATTCGACTACGAAAGTCGAATGGGTCAGCGACCGATCAGCAGAATTCTGGGTCGAAGTTCGAAAATAACTGATCTTTGTCGGCCCATCCGGACTGTCGGCGAGCGCGAGTAGCTCTGCTTTGGTGGGTAGTTCCGGCTCGACATCGCGGATTTGCAAATGCGCAGGCACCAGAACAAATGCGAGCACGATCGCACCAATCGCAAGCAATGCTCCGATCACTATCAATATCTTTTTCAGCATTGCAGATCCTTAACGGTTAGTGTCGCCCAAATAGCTTTTCGACATCGTCCATCGACAGCTTCACCCATGTTGGCCGACCATGATTGCATTGCCCCGAACGCGGGGTGCGTTCCATTTCGCGCAGGAGTGCATTCATTTCGGCGACGGTGAGGGTGCGCCCTGCCCTCACCGATCCGTGACAGGCCATTGTCGCGAGGACGAGGTCTAGCTTCTCGCCTAGCAGGATCGCATCACCATGTTTGGCTATATCGTCGGCGATGTCCTGAAGCAGCTTGTGAGGATTAGCTTTACCCAGCGCGTGCGGCACCGCGCGAACAAGCATTGCGTTCGGGCCAAAGCGTTCGATCACCAGACCAAGTTCGGCCACTTTGTCGATAGCGTCTTCAAGGCGGTCGCAATCGACTTCTTCGAGTTCGACGACTTCAGGCATCAGCAGCGCCTGGCTGCGCTTGATCGCATCTTCCGCGCCAGCGGCACGCAGGCGTTCGAGCACCAGACGTTCATGCGCGGCATGCTGGTCGACGATTACCAGACCGTCGGCCGCCTCTGCGACGACATAGGTATTAGCCACTTGCCCGCGCGCGATGCCGAGTGGGTATTGTTCAGCACCTTCAGGCAGTGCTTCTGCGATTTCGGCCCGACCCTGCGGCGCGGCCAAGGCTTGGTCATCGCCGCGATAGGCTTGCGCTGTTTCAGCAAGATACGAAGGCTTGCTCTGCGCCCAATCGCGGCCTTCGAATATGGATCGCAGCGCAGGTGACGGCTCTTCGCGCGCAGGTTCGCTTTGCCAACGGCCCATGGCCCCGGCGTCTGGTGATTGCGCGCTGCGGCGATCACCAGTTGCGAGAGCCTGGCGCAAACCCGAGACGATGAAGCCGCGCACGGCTTGGCTATCGCGGAAGCGCACTTCGGTCTTTGCCGGATGGACGTTCACATCGACGTCTTCGGCAGGGATATCGAGGAATAGCGCCAATACCGCATGGCGATCCCGCGCCAACATGTCCGCATAAGCTCCGCGCACGGCCCCGGTAAGCAGACGATCCTTGACGGGGCGACCATTGACGAAAAGGTACTGATGGTCCGCGACGCCGCGATTGTAGGTCGGTAAGCCAGCAACACCGGTCAAGCGCATCGCTCCGCTGGCCGTAGGACGTTCCAGATCAATCAAGACCGCATTATCGGCAAGTTCGCGCGCGATAATCTCGGCCACTCGCGTTTGGACTGTTTCATTGGCCTGCAACGATAATACCTTGCGGTCACCATGCGCGAACGAAATCGCAATGTCGGGCCGCGCCATTGCGAGGCGCCGAACGACATCAAGGCAAGCACCATACTCGCTGCGAGGCGTCCTCAGAAACTTGCGCCGCGCGGGCACCTTGCCAAAGAGGTTCTCCACCTGAACGCGTGTTCCCGGAGGCAGAGCAGCCGGGCTGTCTTCGACCAAATCACCATGATCGACCACTTTGCGCCAGCCTTGTTCCGCATCGCGCGGCCTGCTTTCGAGCGAGAAACGCGCGACACTCGCAATCGAGGGCAAAGCCTCTCCGCGAAAGCCCAGCGTAGTAACCTGCTCAATCTCTTCATCGGGCAGCTTCGAGGTCGCATGTCGTTCCAGCGCCAGATCCATTTGATCCGGAGACATGCCGCAGCCATCATCCGTCACTTCGATCCGCGAGAGCCCGCCATCAATGATTGTAATCGCGATTCGTGACGACCCCGCATCAATCGCATTCTCGACCAATTCCTTCAGCGCGGCAGCCGGTCGCTCTACCACTTCACCGGCGGCAATACGGTTAACTAACGCTTCAGGAAGGCGGCGAATTTCGGGCATTCCCGAGCCCTAGCGATGAAGTGGCCTGAATTCGAGTTTGACGGTGAAAAAACTGGTGCAAGAAGTGCATAAATTTTTGGCCTTTTCTGCCGCCATTCGTTAAGGGGACCGCATCCCTGTCATAAATGGGTCGCAACTGCCGCAGCTTCGTGCGGTGAAGGCCCCAAAACTATACGGAATTGACCCCCAATGAGCTTCTTCTCGAACCTCTTCAAATTTCGCGCGCAAAACATGGCCATCGATCTCGGCACTGCGAACACGCTGGTCTACGTTCAGGATCAGGGCATTGTCCTGAATGAGCCATCGGTTGTGGCCATGGAAACCATCGGCGGTTTCAAGAAGGTCAAGGCCGTTGGTGACGAAGCGAAGATGATGATGGGCAAGACGCCCGACAGTATCGAAGCAATCCGCCCGCTGCGCGACGGCGTTATCGCGGACATTGAAATCGCCGAGGAAATGATCAAGCATTTCATCAAGAAGGTTCACGGCCGGAACACAATGTTTCGCTATCCCGAGATTACGATTTGTGTGCCCTCGGGATCGACATCGGTAGAAAAACGCGCGATCCGCGATGCGGCCAGTAACGCTGGTGCTTCAGAAGTGTTCCTTATCCTGGAGCCCATGGCTGCAGCGATTGGTGCGGATATGCCGGTGACCGAGCCGGTCGGTTCCATGGTTGTCGATATTGGCGGCGGAACGACCGAGGTTGCTGTCCTGTCACTGCGCGGTCTTGCTTACACCACGTCCGTCCGCACTGGCGGAGATAAGATGGACGAAGCCATCGTCTCCTATGTACGCCGGCATCACAATCTGTTGATCGGTGAGTCCACTGCCGAGCGGATCAAGAAAGATTACGGCGTCGCTATTGTGCCCGAAGACGGGATTGGTGAAACGATCACGCTGAAAGGCCGCGACCTGGTCAACGGCGTGCCGAAAGAGATTACAATCAATCAGGCGCATCTTGCAGAAGCCTTGGCCGAACCGATTGGCGCGATTGTCGAAGGTGTGCGTATCGCACTCGAGAACACCGCCCCAGAGCTTGCCGCCGATATTGTCGATCAGGGTATCGTGCTAACCGGCGGCGGCGCATTGATACGCGGCCTTGACGAGCATCTTCGCGAAGAGACCGGCCTGCCTGTGAGCATAGCTGAAGATCCGCTGTCCTGCGTTGCAATCGGCACGGGCCGGGCAATGGAAGATCCGATCTATCGCGGCGTCTTGATGACGGCATAAGCACCTAGGGGAGAACCGCCATGGCGTCTTCCAACCGGCGCTCCAGCAATTCGCGTCGGGCACAATACGGGGTTTTCACAGGCTATGTGCTCGCCGGGATAGGCGCGCTGATCGGTGCTGTGCTTCTCGGATTGTCTCTGTGGCGGCCAGCGAGTTTCGATGGACCGCGCGGCGTGGCCCAAGACGTGGTTGAACCCGTTGGCACGGCGTCGGCAGAAGTGCGCACTGGCGGTCAGGGATTAATCGCCTCGATTTCAGGTTATCTCCAAGCAGGAAGCCAGAATGCCGAGCTAAAGCGCGAAGTGGAAATCGCGCGCATCCGTCTGAAAGAAGCCAAAGCGGTTGAACAGGAAAATGCTCGCCTGAAGGCACTGCTTGGTCTGGCACAGCAGGATATCGAGCCGCTTGCGGTTACTAAGTTCATCGGCTCAACTGCTGCCAGTACGCGCCGCTTTGGCTATATCGGTGCGGGCGCTAGCGACGGTATCGAGGTGGGTATGCCGGTGCGCAGCGAGCGCGGCGTTGTTGGCCGTATTCTTGAAGTCGCATCAAGCACGTCGCGGGTGCTGCTCCTCACAGACAGCCAGAGTGTTTTGCCCGTTCGCCTGGCTCGTGAAGACGTCGTCGCTTTTGCTGAAGGGCGCGGCGATGGATTGCTGCAAATCCGGCTTATCAATCTTGGTATCAATCCCTTGGAAGTGGGTGATGTCATGGTGACCAGTGGAACCGGTGGGTATTACCGCCCGGGCATTGCGGTCGCCATTATTTCGGAAATCGTGGATGATGGAGCCATCGCGCGCATCATCAGCGATCCGGCGGCGACCGATTTCGTCTCTGTCGAACCGATTTGGCAGCCCGAGGCATTGATCGCCTCAAAAACGCCGGATAGCACCCCGCTTACCGAAACCGGCTCACAGTGATGGATCGGCTCAATCCCCATGCTCGGCGTGACGAATATGGGAGCCGGATCAACCGCGCGCATTCTCCGGTACTAGCCTACACTGTACCGACGTTCACCATCTTGTTGGGATCGATCATCGCCAATATTCCGATTGCGACGGCGCTGCCATTGATGCCGCCGCTCGGATTTCTGATGCTGATCGGTTGGCGCGTGGTGCGTCCGGGACTGTTTCCGGTCTGGATCGGCTTTCCTCTTGGCCTGTGTGACGATCTGTTCAGCGGTCAGCCATTCGGATCGGCTATTCTTCTATGGTCGATGGCAATGTTGGTGATCGAAGCGGTGGATGTGCGGTTTCCCTGGCGCAGTTTTATCCAGGATTGGATGGCAGTTGCCGTCGCAAGTTCAAGCTATGTTGTTGCTGCTGCGGTGCTGTCCGGCGCTGATCTTGGCTGGGCGGGCGCATTCGCTTTATTACCGCAAATTTTGCTGTCGGTGCTGATCTATCCGATGATCGCACGGATGGTGGCACGTTTGGACAGGTTACGATTGATGCGCGTCAGGACCATCCGCTAATGGCTCGTATTAAGCGCAACCGGATGCCGATCAACTCCACCACTCTCAAGAACCGATATGACCGGCGTAGCTTCGTCGTCGGTGCTGTCGGCGGCGGAGTCGGCCTGCTGCTTGCTGCGCGCATGGGCTACATCGCGATCGCCGAGAATGAGAAATACAAGGTCGAATCCGAAAGCAACCGCGTCAATCTGACGTTGATCCCGCCGCGTCGTGGCTGGATTTTGGATCGCAATGGCGCACCGCTGGCATCAAACCGCGCGGACTTCCGCGTCGACATTATTCCCGAGCGGATGCCCGATCCCGATAAGACCATCGACAGGCTCGGCGACCTGTTAGGCCTGAATGCCGGGCGCGTGCTGGATCTGAAAGCGACTGTGCAAGATGTGCGCGGGTTTCAGCCTGTAGAGGTCGATACCGGCCTGACCTTCGATCAGTTCGCGGCAATCAGTGTGCGGCTGCCTGATCTACCCGGAGTAGTGCCTCAACGCGGTTTCTCACGTTACTATCCTACAGGTGCTTCAGTCGGGCATCTGATCGGATATGTCGGCCCTGCGTCTGCGGAAGAGTATGAGATCGACCGCAATCCCCTGCTCGTCACACCCGGATATAAAATCGGGAAAGACGGTTTGGAGAAGCAGTTTGAACAGGAATTGCGCGGGGTTCCCGGTGCGCGGCGCGTCGAAGTCACCGCTTCGGGCCGGATCATTCGTGACCTCGACACAAGGCAAGATATTCAGGGTAATCCGGTCAAACTGACTATTGATGGCCCGCTGCAAGATTATGCAGCGCGGCGCATTGGTCTGGAATCCGGATCGGTCGTGGTCATGGATTGCGAGACCGGCGATCTTCTGTGCATGGCCTCAATGCCGAGCTTTGATCCCAATTCTTTCTCCGACGGAATTGGAAGTATCGAATATGCGATGCTGCGAGAGGATGACCGTGTTCCGCTGCGCAACAAGGTTCTGAAAGGTCTCTACCCGCCCGGATCGACCGTTAAGCCGATGCACTGCATGTCGTTCCTGAAGGAAGGCATAGACCCGAACGAAACAATTGTCTGCGGCGGCGGGCGGAGGATCGGAAACCGTTTCTTCAATTGCTGGAGCAATCACGGCACGGTCGATATGGCCAAGGCGATCTATCAAAGCTGCGACAGCTATTTCTATCACTTTGCCCAGCAAGTGGGCTTCGATACGGTTGCCAACATGGCCCGCGAACTAGGCCTCGGTAAACAGTACCCGCTACCTGTCACAAGCCAATTCTTCGGCACAGTGCCCGACCCGGCTTGGAAGCTGGAAAAATATGGGCGCGAGTGGGCTTCATTTGATACTGTAAACGCGTCGATCGGACAGGGATATTACCTCTCAAGCCCGCTGCAGCTGGCGGTCATGAGTGCACGTCTGGCAACAGGCAAAATACTCAATCCACGGTTGATACTCGATGGCCAAACCCCGAAACCGGCTAGCTACAACTTCAACGATGAGGAAATTGCGTATATCCGCCAAGCGATGAGCGATGTCGTGAACGGCCCCGGCACCGCAGGTCGAGGCAAGCTCCCCTTCCCTGACATTCAAATGGCTGGCAAAACAGGAACCGCGCAAGTTGTATCCCTGAGCGTATCGGATGGTCGCACAGGCCCTTGGAAATATCGTGACCACGGACTGTTTGTATTCTTCGCGCCCGTCGAAAAACCGCGCTATGCCGGTGCCGTCGTGATCGAGCACGGTGGCGGCTCGGCCGCAGCTTATCCAATCGCGCGGGACGTAATGACCTTCCTGTTTGATCCTGCGAAAGGCATGGACGCCCTTCGTGCGATGGAGCAGCAATGGGGCGGCACCGCGCAAGAGCGTCTCGACGCGAAATACGCCGCTTATGCCTCCAGCAGAGGCGAGCAGGTCGTCGCTCGTCCCAAGCGCGACGAAGACATCTTTGAACAGGTTGAGGCCGAAGCGCGTATAGCAGCCGCCCAATCCGAAGCTATCGCCAGCGATGCGATCGCACCTCGTCCCAACCCCGTCCAGTCCGGCGGGCCTCCGCCTGATGCTGAGTTACCTGATGGTGCTCCGGAGGCGACGCCGTGAACTCGATCATTCCAGCCCCCATCGCCCGCCAACCTTGGGCAATGCTGATTCCGCTGTTTCTGTTGGTCGCATTCGGCGCTGCTGTCCTGTTCTCTGCCGGTGGAGGCAGCTTTCAGCCGTTTGCATCCTCTCATTTGATCCGCTTTGGCGCTTGCCTGGTCATCGCTTCAGTGCTGACCCTGTTTACCCGGGATATAGCGCGGTTCCTCGCCTATCCTATCTATGGCCTGATACTTGTGATGCTGGTCGGGGTCGAAGCAGTCGGTGCAATGGGCGGCGGAAGCCAACGCTGGCTCGATCTGGGCTTCATGCGCCTCCAACCATCGGAGTTGATGAAGCCTGCAATCGTGCTCGTCCTTGCAAAGTTTTACGGCACTTTACCGGACGGTATGATTGAAAGCTGGCGAGCGGTTATTCCTGCCGGGGTGCTTATTGGCATGCCTGTCGCACTCGTGCTTCTCCAACCTGATTTGGGAACATCGCTGGCGATTGCCTTTTGCGGCGTCGTGGTGATGTTCCTTGCGGGCCTGCCAATGCGCTGGTTTGTTGGGGCGGGTGTCGCCGGAGCAGCGGCAGTCCCACTGCTCTACTTCTTCGGCCTTAAAGAATATCAACAACGCCGCGTGACCACTTTTCTGGATCCGGAGAGCGATCCACTTGGTTCGGGCTATCACATCACCCAATCTAAAATTGCCATTGGATCCGGCGGTTTCTCAGGCAAAGGCTTCAATGAAGGATCGCAAAGCCACCTTAACTATCTGCCAGAGCCGCACACAGACTTTGTCTTCGCGACCATGGCTGAAGAATGGGGTTTTCTTGGCGGGATATTCGTACTGATTGCATTCGGACTCATTCTGAGCTGGGGCCTTCGGGTAGCAAAAAGAGCCGAGGATCGCTTCTCAAAACTCCTTGCCGCAGGAATGGTTGCGACGATGTTCTTCTACATTGCCATCAATCTGCTGATGGTCATGGGCTTTGCCCCCGTCGTCGGCATTCCCTTGCCCTTCATGAGTCATGGCGGATCATCGATGCTGACCAATATGCTCTGCATTGGCGCGTTGATGATGGTCAATCGCTGGAACCGTGAGCGGACTCGCGTCGGTATCGGTTGATCATGATCCATACTGGCCACCTTGCGCGATCATATCGCCGTCAAAGCGCAGCATTTTGACGAGGCAGCCTGAAGCAATAACCCTGCTAGCCCTTCCCAAGCGGAGAACAGCGACTATATGCAGCGCTCCGTATCACGGTAGCGATTCGGAATTGCCTCGCAAAAGGCGAATGGACCCTTAGCTCAGTTGGTAGAGCGTCTGACTCTTAATCAGAATGTCGTTGGTTCGATCCCAACAGGGTCCACCATTCCCTTCCCTTGACCGGCAACCGCGTCTAACGCGCTCCGCAACATCATTTGCGGAGTGTTATTCAATGGCGCGGTTCCTGATTGTCGAAGCCCGGTTTTACGATCATCTCAACGAAATGCTGATTGCCGGAGCGCGTGCGGCTCTGGAGGATGCAGGGCATGAGGTTGATGTCCTGACCGTACCAGGCGCGCTGGAAATCCCCGGCGCCATTTCTCTCGCGATCGAGAGCCAGCAATATGCCGGCTATGTCGCCATCGGCGTGGTCATTCGCGGCGAGACTTACCACTTTGAAATCGTCGCGGGTGAAAGCGCTCGCGGCATCATGGCATTGACCATGGACGGCATGGCTATCGGCAATGGTATCCTGACCACCGAGAACGAACAGCAAGCCATCGTCCGTGCAGACCCGTCGCAACTCGACAAAGGCGGCGAGGCAGCAAAGGCCGCACTTGCGCTGCTGAATCTGCAAGCAAAGTTTGCCTAACACTTTTCTGAGTATAAACGGCTTCCCAAAACTTCATTTGTTCTTATTATGTTCCGATGTATGAGGACACCAAATCACATAAAGCGCATAAGCAAGAGGCGTTCAAACTTCCGCCTTCACCCAAGCTTGTGCGGTACATGTTTATCGACTTCAACGCCTATTTTGCTAGCGTGGAGCAGTACGATGACCCTTCACTGGTCGGGCATCCCGTTATTGTAACACCACTGGCTTCGGAGCATAGCGGCGCGATCGCTGCGAGTTATGAAGCGAAGAAACTGGGTATTTCCCGCGGAACATCGGTTATCGATGCGCGTAAACTTTGCCCCAATATCGCCATTCGGCCAGCGCGCCATGACCGTTATGTCGAATTACACATTCAGTTGATGAAAGAAATCTGCCAGCACCTTCCGATCACACGCGTCCATTCAATAGATGAATGTCTGTGCCGCCTGAGCCGTGAAGAGTGGCCAATAGCGCAGGCAAAAGCCAAAGCACGCGAAATCAAACACGGCATTTTCCGCCGCTTTGGCCCCGCAATCCGGTGTTCTATCGGTTTGGCACCCAGCCCTGCCTTGGCCAAGCTGGCCAGCGACCTTGAAAAGCCCAACGGCTTGATTGCTCTGCCTTTGACATCTTTGCCGAGTGCACTGCGCGATCTGCCGCTGCGCGCCATTCCTGGTATTGGTGCCGGGATTGAGCGCCGCCTCATGCAAGCAGGAATTGCCGATTTTTATTCCTTGTGGAACATCGAACCTCGCCATGCACGGCGCATATGGGGATCGGTAGCTGGCGAACGTTTTCTATACGGATTGCACGGATATGACTTGCCCATTATCCCGGAACCGGGAGACAAGCGGATGATCGGCCACAGCAGGGTTCTTGGCGGGAAAGACCGAAACCCGGATAATGCGCGGATTGTGGCCCGCGCACTTTTACTAAAAGCGGCGAGCCGACTGCGGCATTATAATCTACATGCCACGGGACTACATATCGGGATACGGCTGTATCCGGAGGGAGCCATTAGCCAAGACATCCCTGTTCGTGCAACGCAAAACAGCTGGCGGTTGTTGAACGCATTAAATCAAAGCTGGGAACCAATTATTGCCGGTTTACGCCTGAATGCTACCAAAAAGGCACTCAAACTGGTATCGGTTTACCTTTTCGGTCTGAAAGCGTCCCCTCCTGAGCCCGACCTTTTCATTCCTGAGGAACAGGATAGCCGTGATGCCTGCGAAGCAGAGATGTGGCAGCGGATCGACAGACTGAACCAGCGTTACGGCATGGCCAAGGTGATCCTTGCTTCGCAAAGCACGATCGACCTGAATTATCTAGGCGTAAAAATTGCGTTCAGCCGAATACCCGAAATGGCAGAGTTTGCCGATATTGGCGGGCTAAAGTCGATCAACAGCACATAGTGCAACCAGCCTTTCAACCGAAACAGGCCGCTCCGGCGTATTTCGCGCTGGCGCCCAGATCTTCCTCGATCCGGATAAGCTGGTTATATTTCGCCAACCGATCCGAGCGCGCAAGCGAGCCGGTTTTGATCTGGCCGCAATTGGTTGCGACTGCGAGATCGGCGATTGTTGCGTCTTCAGTTTCACCCGAGCGGTGTGACATGACCGAGGTGTAACCGGCGCGGTGCGCGATTTCGACGGCTTCGAGTGTCTCCGTGAGCGTGCCGATCTGGTTGACTTTGACCAGCAGCGAATTGGCCAGGCCTTTTTCGATGCCCATGCTGAGGCGTGCCGGGTTGGTCACGAACAGGTCGTCGCCGACCAGTTGTACTTTATCGCCGATGGAATCGGTCAGAGCTTTCCAGCCTTCGAAATCATCCTCATCCATCCCGTCCTCGATGGAACGGATAGGATAATCATTGCACAGTTCAGCGAGATAATCGGCCATCTGCGCCGGTGAGAGGGACTTGCCCTCGCCGGATATCTCGTACTTCCCATCCTTGAAGAACTCGCTCGATGCACAATCAAGTGCGAGCGCAACGTCGACACCCGGTTTGAAGCCGGCTTTCTCAATTGACGCCATGATAAAGTCGAGAGCATCGCGGGTGCTGGCAAGATCGGGCGCGAAGCCGCCCTCGTCTCCAACAGCAGTCGCTAGGCCCTTATCCGACAGACCTTTCTTCAGCGTATGGAAAATCTCGGAGCCCCAACGGACGGCTTCGGCCAAGCTATCGGCGCCTACCGGCATCACCATAAATTCCTGAATATCGATCGGGTTGTCAGCGTGTTCACCGCCATTGATGATATTCATCATCGGTACTGGCAGAACATGCGCCGAAACGCCGCCGATATAGGCCCACAGCGGCATACCGCGCGCCGCCGCAGCGGCTTTTGCCACCGCCATACTCACTCCAAGGATCGAATTTGCGCCAAGGCGGCTTTTGTTGTCGGTGCCGTCCAGATCGATCATAGCCATATCGAGATCGCGCTGATCCTCTGCATCGAGGCCGAGCAACGTATCGGAAATCTCACCATTTACCGCCTCGACTGCTTTGGTCACGCCTTTCCCGAGATAGCGCCCCTTATCACCGTCGCGCAGCTCGACTGCCTCGTACTTGCCTGTTGACGCGCCGGACGGGACCATTGCCCGTCCGAAACTCCCGTCTTCCAGCAGGATATCGACTTCAACCGTAGGATTGCCCCGGCTGTCGAGAACTTCGCGGCCATGAATGTCGAGAATTGCGGTCATTTTTACAGGCTCCGTGGCGAGTGGTGTTGTAATTCGCTAACACACCACCATATCGATCATGAGTAATGTGATTGCGCGGGCTTTATGCGCCGGAACAAAACCGCGCAAGTTGCGTTGCAACATAGAAGGGTTAGAAACCGTATGCGCGGCTGCTAACCAGCAAATGACTAAGCTGAGGAAACACATAATGGCTACCACCAAAACCGGAACCACCACGAAAAAGAAAGCGGCGACTAAGACACCTGCCGCAAAAACAAAAGCTGCACCAAAGGCTGACGCGACTGTAGAAGCAAAAACACGCTTCAACGCTGCGCTTGAAGAAGCAAAAGCGGGCGCTGCTGCGCTCAAAGACGAAGCATCTTCGCGTGCTGTTGCCTATCGCGATCAGGCCAAGAACAAATCTGAAAACTGGACTGGCGAAGCGAAAGAGCGCGCTGGCGAACTGGCTGTCGAAGCCAAAGCGAAAACCAGCGACGGTATCGCGTCGCTCGGCAAGATCATCTCTGACAGCGCCGAAGTCG
Organism: Pontixanthobacter aestiaquae; assembly: GCF_009827455.1. Classification (NCBI taxonomy): domain Bacteria; kingdom Pseudomonadati; phylum Pseudomonadota; class Alphaproteobacteria; order Sphingomonadales; family Erythrobacteraceae; genus Pontixanthobacter; species Pontixanthobacter aestiaquae. The sequence goes on along the minus strand of NZ_WTYZ01000001.1, from coordinate 1,893,365 downwards.
TCGACGAGAAACTTGGCGAAAAATATGGTGATTACGCGCGCAAAACGTCGCGCAGCCTGCAGGAAACAGCAGCCAAGCTCGATAACAAAAGCGTCGAAGAACTGGGCGAAGATGCGCGCGAAGCAGTGCGTAAGAGTCCGGGCACCGCTATTGGCATCGCCGCCGTTGTCGGCTTTCTGGTCGCTCGCCTTTTTGGCGGTCGCCGCTAAACGCGCCTCGCGGGGGGACTGGTATTGATGCTGAATGATGACCTGCCCGGTGATGATGATCGCCGGCAGGACCCCTCTATCGAAGAGATCGAACAACTCGATCCTCCACCTGAGCGGTCTTTGGCTGACGACGTCAATGCGCTGATCGACGACGGCAAGACCTATGTCGAAGCAGAGTTGGCGTATCAAAAAACGCGGTTCTCGTTCGCGGTCGGCAATGGTAAATCGGGGATCGGCTTTGTTTTCGCCGCGCTCGCATTTCTCCATCTTGCCCTGATCGGCTTGGTAGTTGGCGGTATAATTGTTCTGGCACCGGTGATCGGACCGCTTTGGGCAATGTTGGCGGTCGTTGGGGCGTTGCTACTTGGAACTGCGGTCTTCGGCCTTATGGCCAAGAAGCGATTTTCCAAAGCAGCGCGGGCCTTTAAGGACGATGACGCATGAGCCGGCGCTTGGAACGACAATTGCGCGAAGATCGCAATTTGCGCGACGCGGCGCTGGCATTGGTCAAAGCTGATCTCAGCCATCTGAAGACCGACATAGGCATGAAGGGCGTTGGTGCACGGCTTGCGACCCGAATGTCCGAAGGAGCAACGGATGTCTTTGAGGAAGCCGTTGAGGTGGCGGACAGCAATAAGGGTGCCCTTCTCGCGCTTGTAGCCGCAGTGTTCCTTTGGTTTGCTCGCAATCCGATCATGGAATTATTCAGCGACGAAGAGGCAAACGGCGAAGATACGTTACCCCAAGCAGTAGAACCCACAGACGAAATCTAGCAGGAGACCCCCATGTCCAGCACCACAAACACAGACACCAAACGAGCCGAATTGAAAGCCAAGATCGAAGCGGCAGAGCAGCGCAATGAAGAGCGCACACTTGGTCAAATGGCGCGCGAGGCGTCGGAAACCGCAACAGATTTCGTGAAGCTGCACCCATTGGCGACAATAGCGGGCGTTGCTGTGCTTGGCCTCGCAATCGGTGCGATGACCAAGCCTGGTCGCCGCGCAGGCCGAGCCGCTGGCTCCAAGGTTAATGAGTTTGCGAGCTATGCGGCCGAGCTCGGTGCCGCATATGCCACTGGCCTGTTCGATGCCGCGACCGAAGCAGCACAAACAGGTAAGGACACTATCAAAGACATCGGCGATGCCATCAATGACAATGCCGGTGCCGCAAAGCGGAAAGCGTCTTTCATTAGCGGCAACACTGCAGCAGCGGCGAAATCAATGACTCGTAACGCAGGGAAGAAAGCCGGTCGCTCGATCCGCGATCTGCGCTCTCGCGCCCGCACATAACACCGGTCCAATCGATCAAAGGAATGGCGTAGCGGGCTTGCCTGCCGCGCCATTTTCTTTATTGCGCGCGGCATAGCTCCCCAGTTGATAAAGGTTCCGATCATGGAAGAGACCGAATTCAAACAGAAACTGCACCTCGTAATGGGCGGCAAAGTGTCCGATCCGCGCAGCGTGGAATTCCAAGACCCGGAAAGCGTGCATGTTGTTGGTGTATTCAGCGACTATGACAATGCAGTCGAAGCATGGCGCGGCAACGCCCAGCGCACAGTCGACGATGCCGAAATGAAATATGTCATTGTCCCGCTGCATAAGCTGTTAACGCCCGACGCACTCTAAACCTCCGATGAAGTATCGGATTCGCGCCTATGCCGATAGCGATGTAGAGACGCTCCACGAGCTGACGCTGGCCGCGATCACAACAATTGGTCTTGCAGGATACTCACGAGCGCAAGTTAACGCGTGGGCCGGCCGTCATGATTCGGCGGAGCGGCTGCGCGAACGCGTGCGGTCGGGGCATATGGTTTTCGTAGCGGTCGATACGGACGACAAGGCCGCCGCCTATGCGCTGCTCGAACCCGACGGGCATTTGGATATGCTCTACTGCCATCCGGATCACACGCGTCAGGGATTGGCCGACGGGTTGCTGCGGGCAGCTGAAGACCAAGCGCTGATTTGCGGTTTAGCCAAGCTGTACACCGAGGCCAGCGCACTCGCCCGCCCCTCTTTTGAACGCGCCGGATATGTCGTGACAAAACGGCGCGACTTCACAATCGACCATGACGGCCAATCGGTGCCGATCCATAATTACGCGATGGAGAAGAGCTTGCCGTGATCCCCAACGAAGATTGGGGTCTCACGTCGCTAGCGACACGCCCATCTGGCTGAAGCTCTCGCCTTCGCAGGAGCTCCCACCGCAATTCAAATATACTGGATTTTCTCGATCAGGTAGAATTTGTCGCCTGACGGGACCGTCACTTCAACTTCATCACCCAGATCTTTGCCGATCAGGGCTCGGCCAAGCGGTGAGCTGTAAGAAATACGGCCCTTAGCTGCTTCAGCCTCGGTTTCACCAACGATCTGGTATTTGACCGGTTTATCATGTTCATCGAGCAGCGTAACGGTCGCGCCAAACACAACCCGGTCACCTGACAGGGTCTTTGGATCGATAATCTGAGCGCGGGTTACCTTGCTCTCGATATCGCCGATCATAGCCTCTACCTGGCCCTGACGTTCCTTCGCCGCGTGATACTCGGCGTTCTCCGAAAGGTCGCCATGCGCGCGCGCTTCTTCGATCGCATCGACAATTTTCGGGCGCTCATCGCGCAAAGCCTTGAGTTCCGTAGTGAGCTTTTCATAGCCCTCGGCAAGCATTGGAACCTTATCCATCGTAACTCTCAATCTTATCTAAAGACCTGAACCGAAAGACAATTCAGCGCCGAGCCGCCCCATCAGGAGCGGCTGATACCGGATTGAATGTCGGGAAAAGTCGTCTGTTTCTCAGCTATAATAGTCCTGAAGCGAGCGTACTTCAAGCGTAGCGGGCTTCACCAGACGAATTGCCTCTGCCGTGGCCAACGATGCGGCGGCGGTGGTGTAGTAAGGAATCTTCATTTCCAGCGCCGTTGCGCGGATCGATTTGCTGTCGATCATACTCTGCCAACCCTCGGTCGTGTTGATCACCAGAGCGACCTCGCCATCGATCATTCTATCGACGATATGCGGCTGACCCTCGGCGACTTTATTGACGCGTTCCACTGGCAGACCTTGCTCGCTCAAATAGCGCTGCGTGCCGCCCGTTGCGATAATCGTGAAGCCGCAATCGACCAGCGTTTTGACCGCCGGGACGATGATAGGCTTGTCGCCTTCTTTGACGGACACAAACACAACGCCGCTTTCGGGCAAAGTGACCCCTGCCCCAAGCTGCGATTTCAGAAATGCTGTCGGGAAATCTCGGTCGATGCCCATGACTTCGCCGGTTGATTTCATCTCCGGTGTCAAAACAGGATCAGACCCCGGGAATCGCCCGAACGGGAACACGGCCTCTTTCACGGCCATATAATCCAGATCGCGTTTGAATGCAGGGAATGTATCGAGCTTTTCGCCCGCCATCACGCGCGACGCAACTTTCGCGACAGGCTGGCCGATTGCCTTTGCAACAAAGGGCACCGTCCGGCTTGCGCGGGGATTGACTTCGATCAGATAGACCTCGCCATCTTTCACCGCGAATTGGACATTCATCAGGCCGAGAACGCCAAGGCTTTTTGCAAGTGCCTCAGCCTGAACTTCCATTTCGGTGACGATGTCTGCGGGCAACGAATAGGGCGGGATAGTGCAGGCACTATCGCCCGAGTGGACACCGGCTTCCTCGATATGCTGCATTACACCCGCGACAACCACTTGCTCGCCATCGCAAATCACATCGACATCGCATTCAATCGCATCGCGCAGATACTGGTCAACCAGCACAGGACTGTCGCCCGAAACGTTCACTGCGGTTTTGATGTAGTCGTCGAGCTGCGCTTCGCTGTCGACGATTTCCATCGCGCGCCCGCCAAGAACGTAGGATGGGCGCAGCAGCACCGGATAGCCGATGGAGGATGCCACCGCGGCTGCCTCGTCGCGGCTATAGGCGATGCCGTTTTCGGGCTGCTTGAGTTTCAACGTATTGACCAGTTTTGCAAACCGCTCACGATCTTCGGCGAGGTCGATTGCATCCGGGCTGGTGCCGAGGATTGGAATACCTTCATCTTCCAGCGCCTGCGCCAGTTTCAGCGGGGTCATGCCGCCGAACTGGACAATAACACCGACCAACTCGCCCGATTGCTGTTCAACGCGGAGGATTTCGAGAACATCCTCAACTGTTAACGGCTCGAAATAGAGGCGGTCGGAAGTGTCATAATCGGTCGAGACTGTCTCGGGATTGCAGTTGACCATGATTGTTTCGAAACCAGCCTCGGCCAGAGCGAAACAGGCGTGGACGCAGCAATAATCGAACTCGATGCCCTGCCCGATCCGGTTCGGACCGCCGCCGAGGATCACGATTTTACGCCGGTCGCTCGGCATGGCCTCACATTCGGGCTCGCCAAAGGTCGGGGCCTCATAGGTCGAATACATATAAGGCGTGATCGCTTCGAACTCGGCGGCGCAGCTATCGATGCGTTTGAACACCGGCAAAACGCCGAGTTTACGGCGCAGCGCGCGTACTTCCTCTTCCGACGTCGCCCCCGCCATCGCTTGCAATGCGTCGTGGAGCAGGCCCGAACGGCGCGCTTGGGTTTCGCCCATGCCGCCTGCCACGCCGACCGAACGCACGGCCAATGTGGCGAGGCGTTTGTCGGAGAAGCCCATCGACTTCAGTTTGCGCAGTCCCGCTGCGTCGCCTGGCAGGCCGTTCTCCGAAATATCCTTCTCCGCCGCGATGATCGCTTCGATCTGGCGGAGGAACCATGTGTCATAGCCAGTGATCTGGTTGACATCCTCTACACTCATCCCTTCGCGGAAGGCCTGAGCGACTTTCAGAATGCGGTCGGGGGAGCGTTTGGACAGCGATCCGGTGATAACGTCGCGGTGGACGCCTTCAAGCTCGGTCACGCGGTTGAAGCCGTCCAGATCGGTTTCCAGCCCCCGCAACGCCTTTTGCATACTCTCCTGAAAGTTGCGGCCGATCGCCATCACTTCGCCGACCGATTTCATCGCCGTGGCCAGTTCATCCTTGGCACCTTTGAACTTCTCGAACGCGAAACGCGGGATCTTGGTAACCACGTAATCGATGGTAGGCTCGAAGCTAGCCGGTGTAGCGCCGGTGATTTCGTTGGTAATTTCATCGAGCGTATAGCCCACCGCGAGCTTGGCCGCGACGCGCGCAATCGGGAAACCGGTGGCTTTGGATGCCAAAGCCGAGCTCCGCGAAACGCGCGGGTTCATCTCGATCACGATCAAGCGGCCATCCGCCGGATTGACCGCAAACTGCACATTCGATCCGCCGGTTTCGACGCCGATCTCGCGCAGCACAGCAATGCTGGCATTGCGCATGATCTGGTATTCTTTGTCGGTCAGCGTCAGCGCGGGGGCAACGGTGATGCTGTCGCCCGTATGCACGCCCATCGGATCGACATTTTCAATCGAGCAAATGATGATGCAATTGTCCGCCTTGTCGCGGACGACTTCCATCTCGTACTCTTTCCAACCGAGCAACGATTCCTCGATCAGAACTTCGGTGGTCGGGCTGGCTTCCAGACCTTCGCGGACGATCCGCTCAAACTCGGCCTTGTTGTAAGCGATCCCGCCGCCGGTTCCGCCCAGAGTGAAGCTGGGGCGGATGATGCTGGGCAGGCCGGTGCGTTTGACGATTTCCTGCGCTTCCTCGACCGAATGCGCGACACCGCTGCGCGCGCTTTCAAGGCCGATTTTGTCCATCGCATCGCGGAATTTCTGGCGGTCTTCGGCCTTGTCGATGGCTTCGGCATCGGCGCCGATCATCTGGACGCCGAATTTCTCCAGCACACCCATGGATTCGAGCGACAATGCGCAGTTCAGCGCCGTTTGCCCGCCCATTGTCGGCAGCACCGCATCGGGGCGCTCTTTCTCGATAATTTTGGCGACGATTTCGGGCGTGATCGGCTCGATATAGGTCGCATCGGCAAATTCCGGATCGGTCATAATCGTGGCCGGATTGGAATTGACGAGGATGACACGGTAGCCCTCCTCCTTCAGAGCCTTGATCGCCTGCGTGCCGGAATAATCAAACTCGCACGCCTGCCCGATAATAATCGGGCCAGCGCCAATGACGAGGATGGAGGAAATGTCGGTTCTTTTGGGCATTTAGGCTGACTTCGCTACTAAAGCCCTCTCCCTTGAGGGAGAGGGTTGGGTGTGGGTGTACGGCGTATGACGAAAAAGCGATTGACCGGCATATCGCGAAAGCTGCGAAACAACGCGACCGATGCAGAACGCTTGCTGTGGTCGCATTTGCGGGCCAGCCAGCTTGGATACGCGAAGTTCACCCGGCAATTTCGGATTGGTGATTATGTTGTCGACTTTGCCTGTCGGAGACTGAAGTTGGTGATTGAGCTGGATGGCGGGCAGCATTCCGAAAGCATCACCGACGCTGCGCGAACCGAAGTGATCGAAGTGTATGGCTACCGCGTCATTCGTTTCTGGAACAACGACGTCCTCGAAAACACCGAAGGCGTCCTCGAACGCATCATCGAAGAAATCACCCTCGCCCGAAACGAACGCTAACAAGCCCCTTCCCTTGAGGGAAGGGGTTGGGGATGGGTGTACCCCACCCTCAGCGCAGCGCCCAGCCATCACCGCCGAACCCCCATCCCCAACCCTTCCCCAAGGGGAAGGGAGCTGACGAGGATCGAGGAGATTTCAGTACGTTTGGGCATTAAATTTTTCCGCCAATCCAAAGTGCAACTAGAATCGAGACGGCACCTACAATCAACGCAACAACTATGCTGAGCCAAGCAGTCACATTCGAGGGAGCTTTCCCTTCGGAGCCGACTTCAACGGTATTATTCGGGCTGAACGTGTTTGAGATGTTTATCGGCTGCGCTGGACTAACGTTCATGTCCCTTCCAACTTGATCGCTGCTCTGTTTAGGTTTGGGTCTCTCGGTATGAAAGAGTTTCCAGCCTTCTCGGCATGGGATCTCAATTGACTGATCCGCATCAGTTATGACCTCTTCCTTTTTCCAATCGACTCTAAAAAAGGTGGCGTCCAGAAAGTCCAAAACATCAGAAAGAGCATCAGAAAATTTCGCTGGTTTTATCGATGCTATGACCGATCCATCCATCATTTGCTGGCTAATGAGGTAACCTCGATCCAACCAAGGTGTTACCGCAGATTTCAAAATGTTATCCTCATACTTCAAATGATAGTCTCTGCCGATATCGAGAACATCAGGAACCGATGAGCTGCCCTTTTCAGCTTCTATGACTAGAGCAATCAAAATGTCTCTGCGGGCCTTTTGGACTGTGTTCACCCCAAGCCTCCAACAAACTTCTCGAACAGGTAGAAGCTGTCCTGCGGGCCGGGGCTGGCCTCAGGGTGATATTGAACACCGAATGCCTTTTTGCCCTTCACCGCGATGCCGCAGTTTGAGCCGTCGAACAGGCTGACATGCGTTTCCTCGACGCCGTCAGGCAGAGTGTCGCCATCGACGGCGAAGCCGTGGTTCATGCTGGTGATTTCGACCAGACCGGTGGTTTCGCCCCACCCTTCCCCGACCCGCTGAACGGGATGGTTCGCGCCGCGGTGGCCCTGGTGCATTTTTGTGGTCTTTGCGCCCGCCGCCAGTGCGAGCATCTGGTGGCCGAGGCAAATGCCAAATAGCGGCACATCCTTGTCGAGCAACGCCTTGATCACTGGCACCGCATAGGCCCCCGTCGCCGCCGGATCGCCCGGTCCGTTGGACAGGAACACAGCGTCAGGCTTCAGCGCCATTATATCGTCGAATGACGTTTTCGCCGGAACCACGGTCACTTTCGCGCCAGCCTTCACCAGATTGCGGAAGATATTGTCCTTCGCGCCGTAATCTATCGCGACGACGTGGGGTGTTGCATCGCGGGCGGCGCGACCATAGCCAGCTTCAAGCGTCCAATAACCGCCTTCCCAATTCTCTTGGTTCCCCCGCGTCACGCGCTGGGCGAGGTCCATACCCTCGAGACCCGCCCATTCCTGCGCGCGTTTCAGCAAAGCGGGAATGTCGAATTGACCTTCAGCCGAGTGGGCGATCACTGCGTTAGGCGCGCCCGATTGGCGAATGCGGCGCGTCAATGCGCGGGTATCGATTCCCGAAATGCCGATCTTATTGTTGGCTGCCATCCAATCGGTGAAGGTCTGCTCCGAACGGAAATTCGCCGCCATCGTCACATCTTCGCGAACAACGCAGCCAACTGCGCTTTCGACTTTGCCTTCGATATCTTCGCCGTTGGCGCCGACATTGCCGATATGCGGGAAGGTAAAGGTGACAATCTGCGCGGCGTATGACGGGTCGGTCATCACTTCCTGATAGCCGGTCATGCTGGTGTTGAAGCACACTTCGCCCACCGCATCACCATTGGCACCGAAGCCCCTGCCCCACATTACGGTTCCGTCCGCCAATACCAAAACGCCCGTTGCGTCTTTGGGTTGCGCAGGCGTTGAGGCGGCGTCGGCCATTGTGAGGCGCTCCGAGATCAGTTTTACGGCGATGTTGCTAAGGGATGGTGGCTAGTGGCGGGCCGGGTTCCCGTCAACCTGTCCAGTGCCGGAAAATTGCGTTATTACGAATGCATCACCAGTTTACCCACGATTTTGAAAAATTACCGACAGGAACACATGATTATGCTGCGCGAGACCATCAAAGCCGAAACTATCGCTTCCATGAAAGCAGGCGATAAAGAGCGGACTGCCACGCTCCGCCTGATCGGCGCCAAGATCAAAGATCGCGATATCGAGTTGCGGACATCCAGCAAGGAAGTGGATGACGAGGCGATGGTGACCGATGTGTTGCTGAAAATGGCCAAGCAACGAAAAGAATCGATAACCATGTATGTTGACGGTGGCCGCGATGAACTGGCGGCGAAGGAGCAATCCGAACTGACTGTTATCGAGGAATTTCTCCCCAACCAGATGAGCGAAGACGAAATGCGCGCCGCGATCGAGGCAATCAAAGCCGAGCAAGGCGCTGAATCCATTAAGGATATGGGTAAAGTTATGGGGGAACTAAAGGCGCGCCACGGCGCTGAGCTGGATATGAGCAAAGCCAGTTCACTAGTGAAAGAGAGCCTGACATGACTTTTTATCCCAATTTGCTTCGGCCACTGTTGGCAACCGCCGCCGTCATTTCTCTTGGTGCCTGTTCGGCCGAGCCCGATATGGACAAGGCCGATATGGAGCCCGTGGCACAAACCGACGGCGAAGCGGCTGCAATCGCAGCGGCACTTGACGCAGGTGACTTCATGGATTTGACGCTCGGCGCAAAGATTGTCGGTCCGCAGGGGCCGGAAGTCACCGGCACGCTTGATACGGCCGAGGGTAGCTTCGCCGATATCCGGTCTTACGTTGCTTGCCCGGACGGTATGGATCCATGTGACCCGAAAACCGCGCCCGAAGGAACGATTTTCACATATGTACATGTGGTATATCCCGGCGAGGACAATGATCCAGACTCCGGAAGCGGGGACGGCAATGATTCGTCGGATATCGAACGCGCTTCCGCATTCAAGATGCTACGTCCCGCACATGGCTTTACCGGCGTTGTCGGCTACTCAAAAGGGGAGGCATTGGCAGCAGTAGGCGCGAAAGCCGACGTCGTTGTGACCTGTAAAGACGGAGCGCTGATCTGGTCGGTCGAAGCTGGCGGCGGCGGTGACCAGTGGGAGCAGGCTGAGCCGCTGACATTCTATTGGCAATCCACTCTGCCGCCTGCCGGGCCAGCACCGGCTTACGCGATCGACGCGAATTACACCGAGGCAAAGGGTTCCGGCCCGTATCCTGCGGCCAAAGAGGGCGTGCCCAACGCCTGTATCAAAAGCGGATAAATATAGAGGCGCGAGGCTTGTCTTCGCGCCCTCTCCGTCCCAATGATGGGGCATGGCGCTTTCCCCGCAATGGTTGGATGAACTCCGTTCGCGTGTGACGCTTTCGAGCGTTATTATGCGCACGGTCAAGTTGCAGAAGGCGGGCCATGAATGGAAGGCATGTTGCCCGTTCCACGACGAGAAATCGCCCAGCTTTACGGTCAATGACCAGAAGTCATTCTACCATTGCTTCGGCTGTCAGGCGCATGGCGATGTTATCAGCTGGATGACCGATCAGCGCGGCATGTCGTTTATGGATGCGGTGAAGGAATTAGCGGCAGAGGCCGGGATGGAAGTCCCCGCTGCCGATCCGCAATCGGCCGCTCGCGCCGAGCAGAGGGCGGGACTGCATGACGTCATGCAGTCGGCGCAGGATTATTTCGTGCGGAACCTGCAGGGTAATGATGGCGCTGGTGCGCGCGACTATCTAAAGGGGCGCGGATTCGATCAGCATACAATCGAGCGGTTTGGCTTCGGCTATGCCCCGCCTGATAGGCAGGCGATGAAATCCGCGCTGTCCGAATATGAAGAGCCGATGCTGATCGAAGGCGGGTTGCGGATCGCGGTCGATGATAAAGACCCTTATGACAGGTTTCGATCCCGTCTCATGCTGCCCATTCAGGACGCCCGCGGAAGGGTGATCGCCTTTGGTGGCCGTATTTTGGAGACGAACACCAAAGCACCCAAATATCTGAACTCGCCCGATACGCCGCTATTCGATAAGGGGCGCAATCTCTACAATCTGCACCGCGCAGGTCCGGCATCGCGCAAGACCAATCGTGTGGTTGTGGTCGAGGGCTATATGGATGTGATCGCCCTCGCCGCAGCCGGCATCGAAGATGCCGTTGCCCCGATGGGAACCGCACTGACCGAGACACAGATTGAGATGCTGTGGCGGATGGTCGAAACACCGGTGCTCTGTTTCGATGGTGATGCTGCCGGTCAACGGGCCGCTATGCGGGCGGTCGAGCGCGCACTGCCGATGCTGCGCCCTGCCCATTCGCTGCGTATCGTTCGCTTGCCAAGCGGTCTCGATCCCGACGATCTGCTCCGGCAGAAGGGCCGCAAGGCCATGGATGATGTGCTGGAGGGCGCCGCAACCTTGCTTGATACACTATGGACATTCGAGCGTGATGCGCATCCGCTCACCACGCCGGAAGACAAGGCCGGCCTCAAAGCACGGTTGCTCGGTCATACGGATGCGATCCAGGATTCGGACATCCGCTCGCTATACCGGCGCGAGCTGCTTGAGCGCTTTTCGGCATTTGCCTATCCGCCGCGCGAGCAAAAGCCCTGGGTTAAACGCGAATGGAAGCCCGGCGGTTTCAAGCAGGCCAACCCGACCCTTTCACCCGATGCCGCAGCACGCCTGAAGCGCAGTTCCAGCGGGGGCAGCCGAGACATTCTCGCCAATGCTGTGGTCGCCGGTCTGGCGCGCCATCCAGACCAGATTTTGCGTCACGCGGACCAGCTGGAACGTTTCGCCGCGAGCGACAACCGCGTCGGTCCCACAATTGATTCGTTGATAGAAGCTGCCGAGGTGCTTGAACCCGGCGATACATCTCCCATATTGATTCCAGACGGCATAAGTCAGGCGCCGGATGAAACCCGTTTCTCCTTCCTTCGTGAAGGAACCGATCCGAAAGCTGCCTGCGACGATCTTGCCGAAGCCGTGTCACTGCTGGTCGAAAGGCCCGCTTTGGAAGCTGCGTTGGCAGCTGCCACAGCGCGTTTTGAAACCGATCCGGAAGGTGCTTTCACAGAGCAGCAACGCTTGCTCAAACGAAAGCTGGAATTTGAGCAGCGACTCGGGCAAATGGTAAGCGAAAGGGCTGCGAAAGCGGCCCAAAGTGATTCAGATCGTCAAACTGCTCAAACCGACAGCCAAGACGACATAGAAACGGACTGATAAAGTTTTATGGCCTCCAAAGCTAAAGCTGACAAAGAAGACGCACCGCTGATCGACCTCAAAGAGTCGTCAGTGAAGAAGCTGATCACCAAGGCGAAAAAGAAGGGCTATGTCACGTATGACGAGATGAATGCCGCCCTGCCCGGTGACATGACGTCGGACCAGATCGAAGACGTGCAAACCGCTCTGTCGGAAATGGGCGTGAATATCGTCGAGAATGACGAAGAAGCCGAAGCCGAAAAGGCCGAGGCAGCCGAAGTCGAAGAAATGAGCGTTGGCAAGGACGGCAAAGAACCGAAGAAGCCTGCTGCGCCGGTCAAGAAAGTCGCCACCGGTGATCGCACCGATGATCCGGTGCGGATGTATCTGCGCGAAATGGGTGCGGTTGAACTCCTCAGCCGCGAAGGCGAAATCGCGATTGCCAAACGGATCGAAGCTGGCCGCGACACGATGATTATCGGTCTGTGCGAAAGCCCCATTACATTCCACGCGATTATTCACTGGTCCGAAGCGCTCAACAATGAAGAGATGCAGCTTCGCGAAATCCTCGACCTTGACGCGATGCTGTCAAAGGAACCTCCCGTCGACAAGATGGAAGAGGAGAACGAGGACGATGACGGCGAGATATCGGAAGAAACGGCCGGTGTAGATATTCGCGACGATGATGACGATTCCGACGATGATTCGGATGAGGATGAAGACAGCGAAGAAGGTTCATCCAAGAAGGACGACGAAGAGGAAGAGGACAACACCCTCTCCCTCGCCCAGATGGAAGCCACTCTTAAGCCCGAAGCTCTCGAGACTTTTGCGCGCATCACCAGCATGTTCAAAAAGTTCGAGAAGATGCAGGCGGATCGTGTGGCGACCCTCGGTTCGGGGCAGGATTTCCCCGCTGCGAAAGAGAAGAAGTACGAGAAAATGCGCGAAGACCTCACTGCGCAGGTCGAAAGCGTGCAGTTCCACGCGACCAAAATCGAATTTCTGGTCGACAATCTCTACGCCTTCAACCGCCGCCTGACCGCACTTGGCGGCCAGATGCTGCGCCTTGCCGAGCGTCATAAGGTCAAACGGATCGACTTCCTCGAAGCCTATATCGGCAAAGAGCTGGACGACAACTGGATGGCCGACCGGGTCAAGAAGGACAAGAAATGGGCTGCCTTCGCCGAGAAGGAAGAGGATGCGATTGACCGCATCCGTGCCGAGATCGCCGATATCGCCAGCCAAACCGGTATGTCACTGCCCGAGTTCCGCCGCATCGTAAACATGGTGCAGAAAGGCGAGCGCGAGGCACGCATCGCGAAGAAAGAAATGGTCGAAGCGAACCTTCGACTCGTGATCTCTATCGCCAAGAAATATACCAACCGCGGCCTACAATTCCTTGATCTTATTCAAGAAGGTAACATCGGCCTGATGAAGGCGGTGGACAAATTCGAATATCGCCGCGGTTATAAATTCAGCACCTATGCGACGTGGTGGATCCGTCAGGCGATCACGCGCTCGATCGCCGACCAGGCGCGGACCATCCGCATCCCGGTCCATATGATCGAGACGATTAACAAGCTGGTCCGCACAAGCCGCCAGTTCCTGCATGAGCAAGGCCGCGAGCCCACGCCTGAGGAAATGGCAGAGCGTCTGTCGATGCCGCTTGAGAAGGTCCGCAAGGTGATGAAAATCGCCAAAGAACCGATCAGCCTCGAAACACCAATCGGTGACGAGGAAGATTCGCACCTTGGCGACTTCATCGAAGACAAGAACGCGATCATCCCTGTGGACGCGGCCATTCAGGCCAACCTGAAAGAAACCGTGACCCGCGTTCTCGCCAGCCTCACCCCGCGTGAAGAGCGCGTTCTACGCATGCGCTTCGGTATCGGTATGAACACCGATCACACGCTGGAAGAGGTCGGCCAACAGTTCTCTGTGACCCGCGAACGTATCCGTCAGATCGAGGCAAAGGCCCTCCGCAAGCTGAAGCATCCAAGCCGGTCGCGGAAGATGCGGAGTTTCCTGGATCAGTGATCGGTAAATATCTTTTTGCGGGGCTTGTGGCGGTCGCAGCCGTCTCGTCGCCAGCTTCCGCACAAACACTTTCTCTGCCACCTGCTCCGCTCGAAGCGCCGGAAATCCCGTTCAATGGAGAGCCTGAGAGAGTAGCCATTGCCCGGCAGATCATTGATCTTGGAATGCCGAAAGACGTTCGTGAGGCCACTTTCTTTGCCGTCGTGGACCAGATGATTGCGCAAATGCGCATTGCCCAAGGAAGACGTGTTGATGACCCCGGTGCGGAGGCAATTATTGAGCGTCATGTAGACCTAATGATCACCGATCTAAAGGGCACGATTTCGACGCATATTCCTGATTTGATGGAAGCTTGGGCACATTCATATGCCAATATTTTTTCGACTGCAGAATTAGAAGAAATCCTTGCATTTGTATCGACGCCGACAGGAGCCAAATTTTTCCAGCTTAGCCCGGCCGTCATCGCTGAGCAGAACTTCGCAACAGCCAATCAGATATATATGAACGAAGTTGCCGCAAAGATTCCGACATATCAGGAAGCTCTGATGGACGACTTGTTCACCTATTTGGAAGAACAAGAAGCCGCGAGCGACTCTACAGAAAGCTAACCGGTCAGCACATTATTGCGCGTAGAGCGCTACCGTATCGGCAATCGGGTCCAGCCTGACCCATAGCGCGATTACTGTCGCCAATATCAGCAGCACCGCAGCCACCGGAAATACAACTCTCCGCTCAGCTGACGGAACAAGCAACCCGAGCGCGGGCAGCATCAAAGCCGCCAGAAACGCCACGATATAGGGCGCATCGGGTCCAACGCCTTGCATCAGTTGATGTCCGTATTGCAGCAGGAACCCCAGCACGATTGCACCTGGAACCACTTTGGCTGCCGATGACCAGATGCCGGATAGTCGGTGCGCCAAAACACCGGCCACGCCGCTGAGCAACAATGGCCAGACAACCAGGAAACTTGTCACCGGCGCGTACAATTGCAACCCAATCGCTGCCAACAGGCCGACGAGGCTACCTGTTCTGCCAGCCCATAAGGGCGCAGACGCGGCCAACACTGCAATGCAGGTCAGCAGCGCCTGGATTTCGAGCATCGGGATGGCGGCGAGCCGATCATAATAGACCAGTTCTCCCGGACCCGCGCCGGACAGCTCATTCAATCCGAACAGCAGTGCTCCACCACCTAAAATAACCACTGCCGAAGCGCCGAGGTTTCGGAGCCACCCCTTCTCGACCGGGTTGTATTGCAAGCAGAATATCTGGAGGATCGCAGCAATCGCCAGCAGTGCCCACCCGATTGCAGTTCCGTAGGACATCACAAACAGACCGAAGACGTCGAAGAAGGTCCGGTTTTCCGACTTCTCCGGCAACGCATCCGCATTTGCCAAAGCGCTCGTCAGGTCAAGCGTTTGCGCGCCCATATCTTGCACCGAACCCTGGTCGAGCCGCTCGGGGGTCGCGTCGGGAGAATGGTACAGGCCGGGCCTGCCAATAAATCCGAAATTATAAGCGATGTAATCGCGCTCCAACGCTGGGGTCAGATCGGTATCATTTGGCAAGGCTTCATAGACAAAAGTCGCCAGCGAAGACCCCGCAGGCCTCGCCACGGAGTCGGCGTAAAACTGCGCGGCGCCACCATTCTGTGAAGAGGTTTGGAACAAAGTGGTTCGTCCGCCGCCGCCACGCGCTTCCAAATTGATCACCGCGCCGACGCTATCTGCCAATGGATTGAAGGCAAAGAATTGCCGCGCGCCAACCAAGCCGATCTCCTCGGCATCGGTGAAAAATAGCACGATATCGCGGTTTGTCTGCCCCCGTGATTGGATCGCACGCACGGTTTCGAGAATTGAGCCGACGCCTGACGCGTCATCGGACGCACCTGCCGAACCGCCCACACTATCGTAATGCGCCATCAGCAGCACCGATTCTGCATCGCGATCCGTTCCCGGCAAAACGCCGATTACATTGGTAAATTGAACATTGGCGGTATCGCCTTGGAGCCAACTGGATAGCCGGTTCGCCGCGCGCTCGCTGATCGGGCCGGTGGTGGTTGTGATTTCCAATCCCATCGCCTCAAGCCGCGCAATCAAATACTCACGCACTTTGGCATTGGCTTCGCTGCCCGTCGGGTGAGGCTCCGCCGCGATGACACGGATATCCTCCATCGCGCGCGCTGCAGAAAACTCTTGCGGTGGTGCATCGGCACCAACCGGCTCAGGCGGTGTGGTTGCAAAGATCGCGAGCGCTATCGCGATCAGCAAAGCAAAGATCAGATTTGAATATTTCGTCACGCAGTTGCCCTCTTCCCGACTTTCTCAGAATGGTGACGCTGCGCAATATGGCGGTCAAGTTTATCGCGGTTAGCATCGTGGACAGTGGCCGGTTTGTGGTGGTCAGCCGAAGGGGAATTGCATATATGACGGCCTCCTTACCGATTCCTCGACGCCGAAGGATATCCCATGCGCCTAGCCATCGCTTCTGACCATGCAGCAACCGACCTTAAAGCCGAGCTGCGCGACTGGCTGATAGAGCAAGGGCATGAAGTCGCCGATCTTGGCCCCGACGCAGGCGAAAGCGTCGATTATCCCGACTATGGGTACAAATTGGCCGCGGTCGTGGCCGATGGAACGGCTGAGCGCGGCATCGCATTGTGCGGATCGGGCATTGGTATTTCAATGGCGGTCAATCGCAACAAAGACGTCCGCTGCGCCCTGGTGTCCGAGCCGCTGTCAGCCGCCCTCTCCCGCGAACATAATGATGCCAACTGCATCGCAATGGGCGCGCGGCTCACAGGCGTTGAAATGGCCAAAGCCTGCGTCACCGCATTTCTGAACACCGAATTTGGCGGTGACCGTCACGCCCGCCGCGTCGATAAACTCTCCACTCCCCAATAATCCATCAAGCTGCCGAGACTTATCCATGAGCACCGCACCCGCAAACGATACCGACATTATGAACCGCTTCTGGCAGGACGATCTGGCCGCGGCCGATCCCGATATTGCTGCAGCGATCGACAATGAGCTGGGCCGCCAGCGCAACAAGATCGAGCTGATCGCCAGCGAAAACATCGCCAGCAGAGCAGTCCTCGAGGCTGCCGGTTCGGTCTTTACCAACAAATATGCCGAGGGTTATCCGGGCAAACGTTACTATGGCGGCTGCGAATATGCCGATGTCGTTGAAACGTTGGCGATCGATCGGGCGAAAGAATTGTTCGGCTGCGAATTTGCCAATGTTCAGCCGAATTCGGGCTCGCAAATGAACCAGGCGGTGTTCCTTGCGTTGCTGGAGCCGGGCGACACCTTCATGGGTCTCGACCTGAACTCGGGCGGGCACCTGACGCATGGTTCACCGGTCAATATGTCGGGCAAATGGTTCAATCCGGTCGCTTATTGTGTGCGCAAAGAAGACGAGCTCATTGATATGGATGAGGTGATGGCGACCGCGAAAGAGCATAAGCCAAAGCTGATTATTGCGGGCGGAACCGCCTATTCCCGCGTTTGGGACTGGGCGGCGTTCCGCAAGGTTGCGGATGAAGTCGGCGCGTATTTGATGGTCGATATGAGCCACATTTCGGGTCTTGTTGCTGGCGGTGCGCACCCTTCCCCGTTCCCGCATGCCGATGTCGTTACCACGACTACGCATAAGAGCCTGCGCGGCCCTCGCTCGGGCGTCATCCTTTGGAATAACGAACAATACACCAAGCCGTTCAACATGGCGGTTTTCCCGGGCCTACAGGGCGGCCCGTTGATGCATATCGTGGCGGCCAAAGCGGTCGCTTTCCGCGAGGCGCTGCGTCCCGATTTCAAAGCCTATGCTGCTAGCGTTGTCGAAAACGCTCGCGCGCTTGCGGCCAGTCTGGAAGAAAACGGTCTGCGCATCGTTTCCGGCGGCACCGACAACCACTCGATGCTGGTCGATCTGACGGCCAAGGACGTGACCGGCAAATCGGCCGAAAAGGGCCTCGACCGCGCGTGGCTTACCTGCAACAAAAACGGAATCCCGTTCGACACGCGCAGTCCGTTTGTGACAAGCGGCGTTCGTCTCGGTACGCCGGCAGGCACCACGCGCGGCTTCGGGCCCGCCGAATTCCGCACCGTTGGCAAGCTTATAGCGGAAGTGGTCGACGGTTTGTCGAAAAACGGTCCCGAGGGCGATGCCCAAGTGGAAGAGTCTGTTCGCGGCCGCGTGGAACAGCTATGCGCGGATTTTCCCGTTTACCCCGGCCGAAGCTAACTGGTATTTACAATGACCGAAAAGAACAACGACCTGATCGACGACGCCAAAGAAGAATTCGCGGGCATGGCCAAGGAAGGCATGCAGCATCCATCCACAAAACCTGTTCTGACGGGCGCAGCGGTTGGCGCAGCAGCGGGTTTCGTCCTGCCCGGTCTCAGCATTGCTATCGGCGCCATCGCCGGTGCGGGTGTGATGTTTTACAACCGGATCCGCAAGTAAATGCGATGCCCGTTCTGCGCGCATGAAGACAGTCAGGTAAAAGATAGCAGGCCGACGGAGGACAACACCTCAATCCGTCGCCGTCGGCAATGCTCCAGCTGCGGCGCGCGTTTTACGACATTCGAACGCGTGCAACTGCGCGAGGTCACGATTGTGAAGTCGGGCGATCGACGCGAAGCATTTGACCGCTCGAAACTGGAGCAATCCGTTTCCCTTGCCTGCCGCAAACGTGATGTGTCGCAGGAACAGATCGATCAGCTTGTCTCCGGTATACAGCGCCAAGTCGAAACGGCAGGCGAAAGCGAAGTGGCCTCGTCACGCATAGGTGAAATGGTGATGGACGGCCTGCGCCAGCTCGACAGCGTCGCCTATATCCGCTTCGCCAGCGTCTATCGCGACTTCAGCGAGGCGCGCGACTTCCAAGAATTCGCCAGCTCGGTTCAGGAAGTTGCCGAGGGTGACAGCGATAGCGGCGGCATGGGAAATGGCTGATCAGCCGATCATTGTCTTGGTCCGGCCGCAGCTGGGCGAGAATATTGGCAAAGCAGCCCGCGCAATGCTCAATTTCGGGCTGACCGAAATGCGCATCGTGGCACCGCGCGATGGTTGGCCCAATCCAAGCGCAGGCCCATCGGCTGCAGGCGCTGATATTGTGCTGGACCAAGCCAAGATATTCGGCACAACCGCAGAAGCAGTGGCAGATTGCTCTCATATTTACGCGACCACGGTCCGTAAGCGAGAAGATGCAAAGCCTGTGGTCACTCCCGAAGCAGCTGCCATCGAAATGCACACCCGCCCCGGTCGCAGCGCCATCCTGTTCGGGCGTGAAGCCTCGGGGCTCGACACGCAAGATGTGGCAATGGCCAGCGCGATCCTGACCGTTCCGATCAATCCGGAGTTCGGCTCGCTCAATCTCGCACAGGCGGTGATCTTGTGCGCCTATGAATGGTCAAAATCGCAGGCGCTGGTGCAGCCGACTCTGGACAAGGAGCTCCCGCCTGCGCCTCAACAGGACCTCGACGGTCTTATTACACATTTCGAAGAACTGCTTGAGCCAAAAGGGTATTTTCTGCCTGAAACCCGCGCTGAGGCGACAAAACGCACTCTGCGCAACGTGTTGACCCGCCCGCGGTGGAATCACCTTGAGGTTCGGACTCTGCGCGGTGTGTTGTCGTCTCTCGCGCGATCAAACCGAAGCTAGAGTCGGAACATGTCCCTCTGCGGTTGACCGAGCTATATCGACAAGTGCGAAGAACAAATCCGGAAGCAGTTTGCACTAAGCCAGAGTGAGCGTTATAATTTGAGATTATTCCATGACCTAGGAGGTTATATCATGGCGTTTCAATTTATGGCTACACTCGCTCTTGCGCTGAGCTTGCAACAAGCTGGCGGGGCCGATGTAGATACTGCGACGACCACAGGACAGCCGGACACAAGCGCCGAAGTCACAGAGACCACAGAAGTGAAAAGCGAAGTGGAAACTGAGGATATGAATAAGGTTAAATGCCGGTACATCTATCAGCTCAACTCTCGTGTTCCCGATCGTATTTGCCGTACAAAAGCACGTTGGGCTGAGATTGAGAAGGAGCAGCAGGAAGCTATCGAAAACGGACGCAGGAACGGTGGCAATGCCTCTGAAACTGGTACAATTTATGGTGCAGATCCAAACGGCTAGCATTCTTTATGTGGCCCCGACGGCTATCAAACTTGGATATCGGATAAGTATGTGTTTTTCGCGGACTTGGTGTCGCAAACAACCAAATTCCAATTTGGCCATCTCGCTTTCTACGCGTTGGGATAAAGTAGTATCGAACAGCCAAGGTCAATTAGAACAGTGCAAGAAATGACTGTTGGCCATTAATCTCATATCTTTGTCCGCGGCTTTGTAACCAGCAGGCTTTGCATTCATACCAAGTGACCAAAGCACATGTGAGTCGACATTGTTGCAACTGTTTGTTATTCGCTAGCAATACAAGAAAGATCCCCCGATTTCTATATTTTACGAGGTTCCCATGCGCATTGCCGCTAACGCTTTGATTATTTTTGCCGCCTTCGCGTCCGGTGCTGCCATCGCAGGCGATCCAGAATCTTCTGCGGAGTATGTCGAGCAGAAGGAAGAAAAGAAAGAAGACAAGAAAGAAGCGAAAAAGATCTGCAAGCGTATTTCGGATATAGGTAGCCGCCGAACAACTCGGAAATGCCTCACGCGCTAACAGTGGCTTGAATTCAATCGCGGCAATTAATCTCGCAGGCGGTCCCACTCGACCAGTTCATATGCAATCGATGTTTCGACAAGATCGTTCCAGATCTTACCGATTGCATTCGCTGGAAGTCCAGCCTTTACAGCGGCTTGCTCGACAGCATCGATAACCGATGCCTTGCGTTCTTCGTCGCGCACCGCGCCGCGTTCCGGTTTGATACGCGCTGCGGCGCGCATATAGCCGAAGCGGGTTTCGAGTAGTTTCATCAACTGCCGGTCAGTCTCGTCTACACCGGCGCGAACGTCCAACATCGTGGTGCAATCTTCGGGAGTTTTTACAGGCTCGCTCATGCCACGGCCCACTGCCCTGACTTTGCAGATTTGTCGAGTGCGGAAAGAGGTGACGCTGAACATAGTCGACGCCCAATACCGCTTGACGAGGGGCACAATTCTGCTAATCGCGCGCCTTCGCAATTTGGTTCCGCATCCCGGTGAAGCGGCAACCGCACTGAACAAGTCGGTTCAGTGGAGCGATACCGGGTTAAAGCGCCAGCGCTCCAATGGTTGGAGAGGCGGTGATTGTAAATTGGAGAAGCCTCATGTCGAAGCGTAAAGCCTCGAAGCATAAACTTGACCGCCGGATGGGCGAAAACATCTGGGGTCGTCCCAACAGCCCCGTAAACAAGCGTTCCTATGGCCCCGGCCAGCACGGTCAGCGCCGCAAGAGCAAAGTCAGCGACTTTGGTCTGCAACTGCGCGCCAAGCAGAAGCTCAAAGGCTATTACGGCGATGTGACCGAGAAGCAGTTCCGCCGCACGTATAAAGAAGCGGCTGCGATGAAGGGCGATACCGGCCAGAACCTGATCGGCCTGCTCGAGCGCCGTCTGGACATGATCGTATACCGCGCGAAATTCGCGCCAACGATCTTCGCAGCGCGCCAAATCGTTTCGCACGGTCACATCCGCGTCAATGGCGTAAAGTGCAACGTTGCAAGCCGTCGCTGCGACGTCGGCGATGTCATCAGCCTCGGTGACAAGGCCAAGGAAATGGCACTGGTCATCGAAGCGCAAAGTCTGCCAGAGCGTGACATTCCTGACTATGTTGCGCCGGACGGCAACGACAAAGTGACTTACAACCGCGTACCGAGCCTCGACGAAGTTCCTTACCCGGTAACGATGGAACCGAACCTGGTTGTCGAATTCTATTCGCGCTAAGTTTTCGAAACTCCGAAATTCGAAGGGCGGTCCTGCGGGGCCGCCCTTTTCTTTTGTGGCGCATACGTTAGGTGGGTTGCAAAGGAGAACTTAATGGACGTCCTTCTGCTCGATGGTCACCCTGATAATGGTCGCCTCGGCACTCATTTGCTCGACACTTATGAACGGGCGTTGCCGAGCGATGCAGAGGTCACACGCATTGCGGTGCGCGATCTCGCCTTCGAGCCAATCTTGAGGCACGGCTATGCCAAGCGCACCGAATGGGAGCCGGATATAATGCAGGTTGCCGAGGCGCTCGATAACTGCGACCACCTCGTCGTCGCCTTTCCGATGTGGTGGGGAAGCGAGCCGGCAGAGCTGAAGGGATTGCTCGACCGCGTTCTCCTGCCGGGCTTTGCTTTTGCCTATCACGATGACGATCCGTGGTGGGACAAGCTCATGGAAGGCCGATCAGCCGATGTGATTGCCACAATGGACACGCCGCCAATCTTCCTTCGGCTGATTTACGGCAATCCGCTGGTCAAGCGTTGGAAGAAACAGGTACTTGGTTTTTGCGGTTTCAAACCCGTCAGATTTCTCGCATGCGGACCGACCAACAAAGGGGGTGCGGAGAAGAACCTACCGAAGTGGGAATTGGACATTCGACGCATGGCGGGGTCTATCAAGCGAATGAACACTGCGAAAAAACGTTTTCAGATCAAAGCGTTTCTCAAACCGGCGAGTTAGCCTGTGCTCGATCAGGCGCGATAGTCCCGCCGGAAATCGGCTGCGAAGGCCGCAAAGCGTCCCTCGCTGATCGCATCGCGCATTGCTTGCATCAACGTAATCGACGAGACCAAGGAAATAGCATTGGTCATCGAAGCGCGGGGCCGCAAGAGCGCAATATTCCAGACTATGCCGTCCCGGGCGGTAACGAAAAAGTCACTTACAACCGCGTACCGACTTTGAACCAAGTTCTTTACCCGGTAACGATGGAATCGAACATGCTTGTCGAATTCTATTCGCGCTAGTTTCGCAACACTGAAGCTGAAAGGGCGGCTCCGCGTGGCCGCCCTTTCTCGTATATACGTGCTAATCTTCGCCGAGATGTTCGGTGAGAAATGTTGTCGTTGTCTTCAACATAGAGCGACGCGTTTCACTATCATCCAAATAATGGTCCAAACCCTTATATTCTACATAGTTCGCAGACTTGCCCACGTCTTTCAAAGCGTCAACCATCAATCGACTGTGATTGACCGAGACATTCTCGTCATATTCGCCGTGAAAAAGCAGTACGGGTGACACAATGGAGTCCGCATTCCTCGCAGGGGAGCCGGCCGAGACATGAGGACCAGAACCTACAAATTTTTCGACAAGACGAAAATTAGTAAAGCCCTCAGCCTCCGATTTCAACATTCCGAGATCAGTCACAGGGGCAATCGCCACAACGGCTTTGAACAAGCCGGGCGCAACCACATCAGACTGTAAAGCGGCATATCCGCCATACGACCAGCCAACTATTGCAAGCTTGTCAGCATCTGCGATATTCTGATTTACAAGCCAGCGCCCGGCGTCCGCAACATCTCCGACAGCTATCCGCCAAGACTGGAAACCGTTTCTCATATACCAATCGCTGCCATATCCCGCCGACCCGCGATAATTCGGTTGTAGTACCGCGTATCCTTGACGGGCAAAGTACTGCGCGAGCCAATCGAAGCCCCATTCATCTCTCGCAGATGGGCCTCCATGTGGCATCACCAAAGCGGGAAGATCGCGGCCGTCCGAGCGCGGCGGCAATGTCAAATAGGCAGGAATTTCCGTGCCATCGGCAGCGGGGTATGACACGGTCCGCATCGTACCCATTTCTATATCCGCCATACCATTACGCAGCGGCAAGAGCTCTTCCAGACGTTTCGTGTTCTTGTCGAATAGATACACCATGCCCGGATCAACATCGCGCGAAGCGATAATGAGCAGCTTGGACTCATCTTCGCTGGAATCGACGAACTCAATCAAAGGGTTTCCTGGCAAGGCTTTTTGTAAAGAAGCAGCCAAACCCTTCAATTCTTCATCGAAGAAAGCGATCTGCCTTCGATCAGTCGCATAGCTTGCCCCAACAACCCGGTTTTTCCGCCCGATACGCAGCAGGCTGTCCACATCGGCATTATCGCGATGAACCAGTAGATCGATTGTCTCGTTGCCATCTAGCGAGATGGAATAGAGTGATGCGAAACCATCTTTGGTGCCGAACGCAAAGGCCCTATTGGTTCTGCTATCGACCGCCACAGGGACCATATCCTCGGCGATTTCAAACGGGTTCCAATCGTCTTTGCCTGCGTCTCGATAAAGATACGTTGTGTCGCCCCTGAGATAACCGTCTTTGAACGTTCTCACAGCCATCAGTCTAACACGCCCACTGTCATCAGCTATGTACCGTGCTGCGACATTGCGCGGTTTTTCCGCGCGTCTGCGTTTCAGGGTTTTGACATTGACAGCATCGACACCCAGTCCTTCCTGGTTCGAATAAATCTGCGTGCCATTCGAGCTCTCAGGAACAAACTCGCGTGTCATTAGGATGGTGTCATCTTCGCCATCAACATCCCATGAAATGACAGAGCCACCATCTTGAATGATGCTCAGTGCGTTCGCGCCCTTCGGTTGGGTCAACATTCCCGCGTTTGCACCATCATCATCCACTACTATGAGACGGGAAAAACTCAACAACCGACCTTGGTCCCTTTCGACCGTGCGCAGTTGACAAATGACACGATCATTCGTCGCCCAATTACACCATATGAGCTCTCCCAACGGGTCATTGTTACGCAGAACTGCTTTGGGCTGGCCTGCTGTCTCAATATTGATAACGTAGACGATCTCTTCTGACTTCCCGCCCGGAGCAATTATCGCCAGCTTGCTGCCATCGGGCGAGATACTAACGTCAAGCACTGACAATCTGGCACCGAAAAGCTCATCATCATTCATCGATTCCTGAGAAAATGCCGGAGTGCACCAGGCGGTAAACATAAGAATTGCAGAAAAATACTTTAGCAACTTAATCAGCCTCCAGAAAATCGTCGCAAGGCAGATAGATATCAGACCGGTCGCAAAAGCCAAACACAGGTTTGGTCGAAAAGGCACAATCAAACGCGTGTTTATCAACTATTCCTATAGTTGCGCCGGAAATCGGCTGCGAAGGCGGCAAAGCGTCCCTCGCTGATCGCATCGCGCATTGCTTGCATCAGCTGCTGGTAGAACGCGATGTTATGTTCGGTCAGCAGCATCGCGCCCAATATCTCTTTCGATTTGACCAGATGGTGCAGATAGGCGCGGCTATAAGTTTGGCTCACCGTATTGTTGCAGCGTCCATCGATGGGATTTGCGTCCTCGGCGAAGCGCGCATTGCGCAGGTTGATCGGGCCATTCCAGGTAAATGCCTGCCCGTTGCGGCCGGAGCGGCTCGGCAGCACGCAGTCAAACATATCGACGCCGCGCTCGACCGCACCGACCAGATCATCGGGTTTTCCGACACCCATCAGATAGCGCGGCCGGTCTTCAGGTAGCTGCTGAGGTGCAAACTCAAGCGTTGCGAACATCGCCTCTTGCCCCTCGCCTACAGCGAGGCCGCCAATCGCGTATCCGTCGAAGCCGATGTCAGTCAGCGCATCTGCGCTGCGTTTGCGGAGTTCTTCATCCAACGCGCCTTGCTGGATACCAAACAGCGCTGACCGCGCCGCGTGTTCTTCTCCGCTATCGAAACCATCGCGGCTCCGCTTGGCCCAGCGCATCGACATTTCCATCGATTTGGCAATCTCGTCGCGCGGTTGATCGGCGCGCGGGCACTCGTCGAACGCCATCACGATATCGGAGCCAAGCAGCCGCTGGATTTCCATCGAGCGTTCGGGCGTCAGCATATGTTTCGAGCCGTCGAGATGGCTGCGGAACTCGACCCCCTCTTCGGTCAGCTTGCGCAGATCGGACAGGCTCATCACCTGATAACCGCCACTATCGGTCAGGATCGGGCGCTCCCAGTTCATGAAGCGATGCAATCCGCCAAGCTTCGCGACCCGCTCCGCCCCGGGCCGCAGCATCAAATGATAGGTATTGCCGAGGATGATATCCGCGCCCGTCTGACGGACAGTCTCAGGCTTCATCGCCTTAACAGTTGCGGCGGTTCCCACCGGCATGAAGGCCGGGGTGCGGATCTCGCCGCGCTGCATCTGGATGGCACCAGTGCGCGCTTTCCCGTCGGTTGCGGAAATGCTGAAGGAGAATCTCGGTCGTGCAGGCTCGGTCATAGCCACGCGCCTTTAGCACTACTCGCGCAGTCGCCAACCCGTCTTGAAAATGTAAGCAATCGTGGCAACGCAGATCGCCAGAAAACCGAGCGTCAGTCCGAGCGACACCCAGATATTGATGTCGGAGGAGCCATAGAAGGTCCAGCGCAGGCCATTCACCAGATACACTACCGGATTAAACAGCGCGATTGTCCGCCACGGATCGGGCAACATATCGATCGAATAAAAGGTTCCGCCCAGGAAAGTCAGCGGGATCAGGAACAGCGCGGGGATTATGCCAAGCTTTTCAAAACTGTCCGCCCAGATGCCGAGAATAAAGCCGAATAACGAGAAACTCGCCGCAACCAGCATGATGTAGCCGATGGCAAGGACCGGATGCGCTATCGAATAATCGACGAACAGAGTTGCTGTGGCGAGGATAATCGCGGCGAGGATCAGCGACTTTGTCGCCGCTGCACCAACGAATCCGACCAGCGTTTCGGCCACCCCGACCGGCGCGGACAGCAGTTCGTAAATCGTGCCAGTGAAACGCGGCATATAAATGCCGAAACTGGCATTGGATGTGCTTTCGCTGAGCAGAGTCAGAAGCAGCAAGCCGGGGATGATGAAGGCGCCATAATCGACGCCGCCTAAATCGGGCATCCGGCTGCCAATGGCCGCGCCAAACACGATGAAATAGAGCGAAGTGGTCAGAACCGGCGCAAGGATCGATTGGAAGGCCGTGCGCAGCGCCCGCATCAGTTCGCGGTTGTAGATGGCCCAAGTGCTGCGGAAATTGAAGCCGATCATTCGATCTCTCCCGCGCGCTCTTCCACCAGATCGACGAAGATATCTTCCAGCGAGGATTCGTGAATGTCGATGCCGTTATAATCGATCCCGGCCTTGGTTAGCGCTTTGGTGATGTCCGCAACCTCTTCCTTGCCCTTCCCGCTGCCATCGCCGCCGCGATAGCACAGCTCTTTGCCATCCTCCGACAGCGTGACCGGATAAGCAGCAATATCGGCAGGTAAGTCGCTAATGGCCTCAGACAATGTGATAATCGCTTCCGTCCGGCCAAGGCGGCTCATCATCGCCGCTTTATCATCCACCATCAGGATCTGACCTTTGCGGATGATCCCGACGCGGTCGGCCATCTCTTCGGCTTCTTCGATATAATGGGTGGTGAGAATGATCGTAACGCCGCGTTCGCGCATTGCACCGATCAGCTTCCACATATCGCGGCGCAATTCGACATCCACGCCCGCTGTCGGCTCGTCGAGGAACAGGAGGTCTGGATCATGCGCCAGCGCCTTGGCAATCAGCACCCGCCGTTTCATTCCGCCCGACAGAGCGCGGATTTGCTCGTCACGCTTGTCCCATAGGCTTAGCGATTTCAGGATTTCTTCAATCCGCGCGGCATCGGGAGCCAGCCCGAACAATCCGCGTGAGTAGGAAACCGCGTACTGGACCTTCTCGAACATATCGGTAGCCAGTTCCTGCGGCACCAAACCGATCCGCGACCGCGCAGATCGCCAGTTCTTTGACAGGTCCTCTCCGAATGCACTGATCGTTCCGCTAGTCGGCCGAACGAGCCCGCAGATTGCGGCAATCAGCGTCGTTTTACCGGCACCATTCGGCCCCAGCAGCGCGAAAATCTCGCCCGGTTTGATGGCCAGATCGACAGAATCGAGCGCCTTCAGGCCGCCCTGATAGACCTTGGTCAGGTCACGGATTTCTAGGATTGGTTGCATAGAACGACCGATATTGCCGAGCCGTGCGAGATTGCCAAGCCTTACTTATGCACCGGCCGGAGTACAGGCCTATGCATCGGGCAACAGCAGCGAAGAATCGCCGTAGCTGTAGAAGCGGTACCCTGCCGCAATTGCGTGGTCATAAGCGGCCATCATCCGCTCTTGCCCCATCAGCGCGCTGACCAGCATCATCAGCGTCGATTTGGGCAAGTGGAAATTGGTCATCAACCCGTCAATCGCGTGAAACCTGTAGCCGGGTGTGATGAAGATCGACGTATCACCATCGAATGGCTCAATAATATTGTCTTCTGTCGCAGCGCTTTCGAGCAACCTTAAACTGGTGGTTCCCACTGCAATCACGCGGTTGCCATTCGCACGGGCGGTATTCAGCCGGTCCGCGGTTGCTGCGTCGATCCGGCCCCATTCGGCATGCATCTGGTGATCGTCGGTATCCTCGGCTTTAACCGGCAGGAACGTTCCCGCCCCGACATGGAGTGTCAGAGTCTCGCGAACGATCCCGCGCGCATCCAAAGCGTCGAGCAGCTGAGGCGTGAAGTGCAGCGCAGCAGTCGGCGCGGCGACCGCCCCGTCTTCTTTTGCAAAAATCGTCTGATAGTCGGATTTGTCGCGCTCATCAGTCGGACGCTTTCCCGCAATATAAGGCGGCAATGGCATCCGCCCCGCCCGCTCCAACAGCACTTCGACCGGGTCATCGCCCTGAAAGTTCAAAGTGAAACTGCCGTCACTGTGCCGCTGTTCGGCAATCGCGCTGACATTCGCCGGGAATTCAACCCTGTCGCCTTCTTTCAGGCGTTTGGCATTGCGGATGAACGCACGCCAGCGGCGCAGATCGACCCGCTTGTGCAGAGTTGCGCCGATCTTGGCCTCTCCGCGCCTGCCTTCCAATTGCGCCGAAATAACCCGCGTGTCGTTGAACACCAGCACATCGCCCGGCCGCAATATATCGGGCAATTCGATAACGGTTCGATCCGCAAAAGGCTTGTCGCCATCAACCAATAGCATCCGCGCGGAATGGCGCGGAGACACAGGTCGCAGCGCGATCAGTTCCGGCGGTAGCTCAAAATCGAATAGGTCAACACGCATTGTGCGCAGCTACTGGCCGAAAGCAGCAATGTGAAGGCCAAACGGCTCTGCTTACTATTCAATCGGTGCGCTCAACATATCGGCAGTGATATCTTCAATAGCCGTGACAGCAGGCTCCTGTGCGGGTGCCGGAACAGGCTTATTGTCCGCCGCAAGAGATGCCTGCAAGATACGCGTCGGATTCGCAGGCGGTTCGCCGCGCTCGATCGCATCGACACCGTCCATGCCCGAAATTACCCGGCCGATATTGGTGTAGCGCTTATCGAGCGAGAAACGCGGATAGAATACTATGAAGAACTGGCTGTTCGCGCTGTCTTCGGCCTGTGCGCGGGCCATCGCCAAGGTCCCGCGAATATGCGGCATCGGGTTGAACTCAGCCTTTAAGTCAGGAAAAGTCGATCCGCCTTGACCGGTCCCGGTCGGATCGCCGGACTGCGCCATGAAACCGTCGATAACGCGGTGAAAAATAATCCCGTCATAAAAACCTTGCCGGGTCAGCGTTTTAATCCGCTCCACGTGATTGGGAGCCCATTGCTCCATCAATCGCAGGTAAACACGTTTGCCATTGGACAGATCGAGCACGAGGATGTTCTCGCGATCTTCGTCCATATTGTAATTGATCGGGTCGTAGCGCTTCGGCGGAGCAAGCGGCTCGTCCTCAGCCTCCATCACATCTTCTACGCCTTCGGTCGCATCCTGTGCGAGCGCTGCCGCCGGAGCAATCGCCAACGTGGCGAATGCACCGAGAGTTACCGCAGCGGCCGTCCGGGCAGCCTTGAAAGTCTTGATCATATGTTTCCCAATATAGGTAATTCGTGTTGCGATCCGTCTAGACGCGTGCGGCTGTCACTTCAATGAATGATCAGTGCAGGCTTTTATCATCGATCAATAATCGCCCAGGCGGCCGATCTTCTCGACCCTCTTCACGACATCGTCGCGAACGGACTTGCTGACAAACGGAGTAATATCGCCGCCGAACAGTGCAATTTCCTTGACCAGTTTCGATGCAATGGGTTGCAGCGAGACGTCGGCCATCAGGAACACCGTCTCGACATCATCGTCAAGTTGCTGGTTCATGCCCGCCATCTGATACTCATATTCAAAATCGGCGACAGCGCGCAGTCCGCGAACAATCACTTTCGCGCCTGTCTTTTCGGCGAACTTTACGAGCAGCGCGTTGAAACCGACGACTTCGACATTGTCGATTTTCATATCGGCCACTTCGCGCTCGACCATGGCCAAGCGTTCTTCGGTCGAGAACATCGGGTTCTTGGATGGATTGGTGGTGACACCGATGACCAACCGGTCAACCAGCTTCGCCCCGCGCCGGATAATGTCGGCGTGACCGAGCGTAATCGGATCGAATGTTCCCGGGTAAATTCCAATGCGTTCGCTCACCGGTCTCTCTCCACAATATAGCGCGCCAATGCTTTGAGCAGTGCTGCGTCATCGCCATAATTCGCAAGATGACCGACAGCCTGATCCACCAGCGCCCTAGCCTGATCTTTTGCTCCATCTACGCCCATCAAAGTCACAAATGTCTGCTTGCCCTGCTCATCATCCTTGCGGAGCGCTTTGCCAGCTTTCTCCTGGTCGCCCGTTACGTCGAGCAGATCATCCGCGATTTGAAAGGCCAAACCTATGTCGCGGGCATAGGCGCGCAGCGGTGCCCTGCCATCGGGTGCTACCTTGCCAAGGATAGCGCCCATTTCCACTGACGCCGCCAGCAAAGCACCTGTCTTCAGCTGTTGAAGCCGCGTGATAGCCTGCAAATCATAGTCCGCGCCCTCGGCGGCCATGTCCATCATCTGGCCGCCCGCCATCCCGTTCATGCCACTTGCGCGGGCCAGAGTGGTGATTAGCTCAGCGCGGGTGAATGGATCGCCGCTGGTTCCGGTATCGGACAGAATTTCAAACGCCAGATCATGGAGTGAATCGCCTGCCAGAACCGCTGTCGCCTCATCGAATTGCTTGTGCAGAGTGGCTTTACCATGGCGCAAATCATCATCATCCATGCACGGCAAATCGTCATGGATCAGCGAATAGACATGAATTGCCTCGACCGCGCACCCAGCCCGGACTGCTGCATCGCGGTCGACCCCGAACATCGCCGCGGTCGCGGTGAGCAAGAGCGGACGTACGCGCTTCCCGCCACCGATTGCGGCGTAACGCATCGCTTCAACCAACCGCGCCCGGGTATCACCGGGCACCGGCAGCAGCAGATCGAACGCCGTATCGACGTCCTGCTGGATGTCTTTCAGCCCGTCAGCCAGCAGATTGTTGGAGACGATGCTCAGCGCCATATCAATTGTCCGAATCGAAAGGAGCGGTTCCGGTCACTTTGCCATCGGGACCAGCGACGATTTTCTCAATCCGCGCCTGCGCCGAATCAAGCCGCGCCTGACAATGCTGGCGCAGCTTCTCGCCCTGCTCGTACAGGCTGATCGATTCGTCGAGCGGAACTTCACCGCTTTCGAGCCGTTTCACTATTTCTTCGAGCGCGGCCAGTGCCTGCTCGAAAGTCATTTGCGCTAAATCAGGTGTGCCCTCGGTCATAGGACAAGCAATGACCATGCGGCCCTTCCCGGTCAAGTTGGCATGTAACAGGAGAAACGAAAATGCAGTGGATCATAGCCTTCGTGGCCGCCGGTATCGCCTTTGGCGTGCTTGATTTCTTTTGGCTTCGTTGGGCGGAACCCAATTTGTATCGGCCGGTCATCGGCGAGATAATGGCCGACAATGTACGTCTGGGCGC
The DNA here is from genome assembly GCF_009827455.1 of Pontixanthobacter aestiaquae. Lineage (NCBI taxonomy): Bacteria > Pseudomonadati > Pseudomonadota > Alphaproteobacteria > Sphingomonadales > Erythrobacteraceae > Pontixanthobacter > Pontixanthobacter aestiaquae. The sequence goes on along the minus strand of NZ_WTYZ01000001.1, from coordinate 1,861,634 downwards.
CGCTGGCGTTTTCTACGTTCTCTATCTTTTCGGGATGCTGTGGTTTGCCATCAAACCCGGCTTGGAAGCAGGCAGCGTGGCGACCGCAATTTTGAACGGCGCATTGCTTGGCGGCCTGTGCTACGCGACATATGATTTGACGAGCCAGGCAGTGATGAAAGTATGGGCGACACACATCTCCATCGCCGACATTCTTTGGGGAGCGTTCGCAACAGCTGTTGCAAGCGGTGTCGCAACGTGGGTATCACTCCGTCTCACGAGTTAGACTAAGACGTTTTGGGGGCATTCGCTTAGATGTTTATCGGACACTGGGCTCCGGCCTTTGCTGCTGCCGCGGTCAGCAAGAACGCGCCCAAGCTGGGAACGCTGTTTATCGCCGCGCAGCTGGTCGATTGGGGATTCTTCCTGTTCGCCATCATCGGCGTCGAGAAAATGCGGATCGAGCCGGGTATCACGGCTATGAACCCGCTCGACCTCTATCATATGCCCTTTACCCACAGCCTTGTCGGGACGCTGGCATGGGCATTTGCGTTTCTGGTGCTGCTGCTTCTGTTGAAGCGGCAATTCGTGACCGCCGGAATAGCGGCGCTCGTCGTGGCATCGCATTGGCTGATCGATCTGCTCGTGCATCGCCCTGATCTGACCATTGCTGGCGGAGAAGCGCGCTACGGGTTTGGGCTGTGGAATTACCCTGCGGCTGCAATCGCGCTGGAGCTGGGTATTACTCTGGCCGCATTCCTTTGGTACGTTGCAAAGACCAAAGGGCCGGTCATGCCGCCATGGATATTGCTTGCCTTCCTGCTGATGATCCAATCGATCAACTGGTTCGGCCCGCAGCCGATCGAGGCGAGCTTCATGCTCTACGCAATGGCGCTGATCAGCTTCGGTTTGGCCGCGTGGATTGCATCTTGGGTGGGGACAACTCGCCGTCATGTGGATGATCGGGGGCTAGCGGGCGGCGGTCCTCGGCGCTAAACGCGCGAGCATGGCTAATCCATCCGATGTGATCACTCCCGAAGTCGTCGACCAGCACGGTTTCTCCCCGGAAGAATATGAGCAAGTGCTCAAGAGCTTGGGCCGCGAGCCCAACATGGTCGAGCTCGGCATATTTTCGGTCATGTGGTCGGAGCATTGTTCCTACAAATCATCGCGCTTTCATCTGAAGAAGCTGCCTACCGAAGCGCCGTGGGTAATCTGCGGCCCGGGCGAGAATGCTGGTGTGATCGGTATTGGTGACGGTCAGGCTGCTATCTTCAAAATGGAGAGCCACAATCACCCGTCATACATCGAGCCATACCAAGGTGCGGCAACCGGTGTTGGCGGGATCCTGCGTGACGTATTCACCATGGGCGCACGGCCAGTCGCCAATATGAATGCGCTGCGGTTCGGTTCGCCCGATCACCCGAAAATGAAGCATCTCGTCAAAGGCGTGGTTGCGGGTATCGGCGGATACGGAAACTGCGTGGGCGTGCCGACCGTGGGCGGAGAGACCAATTTCCATCCGGCCTATGATGGAAACATCCTCGTCAATGCGATGACCGTAGGTGTCGCCGATACGGACAAGATTTTCTACAGCGCCGCGACCGGCGTGGGGAACCCGATTGTGTATGTCGGCTCCAAAACCGGCCGCGACGGTATCCACGGCGCGACCATGGCCAGCGCCGATTTCGGTGACGATATCGAAGAGAAACGCCCGACCGTTCAGGTCGGCGATCCCTTCGTTGAAAAGTTGCTGATCGAAGCCTGCCTTGAACTGATGGCTACAGATGCGATTGTCGCGATCCAGGATATGGGCGCGGCCGGCCTGACATCCTCCAGCGTTGAAATGGCGACCAACGGCAAGACCGGCATTCGCCTCGACATGAACAAGGTCCCGTGCCGCGAAGAGGGTATGACACCATACGAGATGATGCTGAGCGAGAGCCAGGAGCGGATGCTTATGGTGCTGAAGCCTGGCAAGGAAGAGATGGCAGCGGCGATCTTCAAGAAGTGGGAGCTGGACTTCGCAGTGATCGGCGAAGTAACCGACACCCGTCATATGGTTCTCGATTTCGATGGCGAGACTGTGTGCGATATTCCGCTGGGTCCGCTTGCTTCAGATGCACCTGAGTATGAGCGCCCCTACATCTCGCGCGACGAATACAAAGCATGGGCCGGTATTGCGCCGCTCGACAAGGTCGAAGCGAGCGAAGACCATGGCGCGGAACTGCTCTATCTGCTCGGCACACCCGCCCTCGCCTCGCGCCGGTGGATTTGGGAGCAATATGATAGCCAAGTTGGCGCGGACACTCTGCAAAAATCAGGCGGCGACGCGTCGGTTGTGCGTGTGCATGGAACAAACAAGGCGCTGGCGATCAGCACCGATTGCAACCCACGCTATTGTTATGCCGATCCTTTCGAGGGTGGGAAGCACGCGGTCGCAGAATCCTATCGCAACCTCTGCGCAGTTGGCGCAACACCGCTATCGGTCACCAATTGCCTCAATTTCGGCAACCCGCAGCGCCCCGAGATTATGGCCCAATTTGTCGGCTGCGTCGAAGGCATGGGCGAAGCCTGCCGCCAGCTCGATTTCCCGATCGTAAGCGGCAATGTCTCGCTCTACAATGAAAGCAAAGCGACCGGCGGCGGTAGCGCCATCTTGCCAACGCCCGCGATTGGCGGCGTCGGCCTGATGGACGATCACGATGTCATGGCAACCATCGCTTTCAAGGATGAAGGCCAAGCGATCATCGTGCTCGGCGGCTTTACCGACAATGGCGATGTCCTGTGGAACGCGAAAGCGGGCGAGCCCGACCTTGCGTCAATGCGCGCAGAAGGCACTATCGGCAGCATCGGGTCGCGTCTCGGCCAATCGACATGGCTGCGCGAAGTTCGCGGCAAAGAGGACGGCGCACCGCCGCCTGTCGATCTGGAAATGGAACGCCGCGTGGGCGAGTTTGTCCGCGACCTCGTCACATCCTATCGTTGCAATACTGTCCACGATATCTCCGACGGCGGTGCAGCGATTGCGCTCGCGGAGATGGCAATGGCCAGCGGTATCGGTGCCAACGTCCATACGCTGGGCGACAGTCTGCTCGATATGTTCGGCGAAGATCAAAGCCGCTACATCGTCTGCTTGCCGATCACCGAACGCGAGGAATGGGAGACCTTCCAAGAAGAATGCGAAGCCGCGGGCGTCAGCGCCGACTGGATCGGCTTCACCGGTGGAAACCGCTTCCAATGGAAGGATGATGAAGACGCGATCCTGTTCGACATTGCCGTCGAAGATCTGCGCGAGGCCAATGAAAGTTTCTTCAAAAACTGGATGGAAGACTAGCAGTCAGGCGGCCCTTTGAATGGCCGTTCTTCAGTTAATCTCGCACTATGCAGGGCATTTTCTGGTGCCATTCCTGTTGGGGCGGTTGTTCTGGCGAGAACACTGGCTCAAGGCAGGATTGCTGATCTGCGCCACCATAGTGATCGATGTTGATCATGTGCTGGCCGATCCGATCTTTGATCCGAACCGCTGCAGCATTGGCTTCCACCCGCTTCACACTTGGCCCGCCGCACTGGTTTATGGCGCGCTATTATTGGTCCCGCGCTGGTGGGCGCGAGCGATTGGCCTTGGTTGCCTTTTGCATCTCGCTGTAGATGCGGTGGACTGCGTTTTCATCGCTACATGATCTGCGAGGCGATTTGCTCACTCTGTTTCGTGATCCGCACGGAGCTGCGCTAATTCTTCTAACGACTGTCGCACGTTGCATGTCGCATGTTGCATGTCGCGGACATACAATCTTTCGCGCACATCTTCGGGCACCTCCTAAGACCTAAACGCAGGGGGTGAACATGAATTTTGGTCAACCAACGCTTATGTGCGCTGTCCTTCTGGGCGGATGTGCGACGATGGCGGATGAGCCTGTGCCGGTCATGACAAGTGTTAGTGACGAACAGATCATTTCGACCACCTCATCGGTCGCCAATACGCTGGTACTCGATAAGAACACCCGTTTTGTTACCTGCACTGCGCCCGCCCCTGACGCGTCATTCAATCAAGGGTCGCAAGCGTCGATCTCCGGTCTCGTCGCAATCGGAGGAGCAAATGATTCGGGCAGTATCGGCGAAGGCGAGGAAAGCCGGGAAACCGGCCTCGGCGGGCGATCACCGGCCGTGTTGTTCTCGCGCGATATATTCTTTCGGGCGTGCGAGTTCAGCCGCAATTACGAGCTTGAGAAGAATGAAGCTATCGATCTGTACAAGACCACATTGGAAGCTGCTTCCACCGCGTTCCAGAACGAAGCGTCGGCTACTAACGAGGTCATGACCAAAGCGGCGGACGATACTGCAGAGTTGGAAGAGCCCAACCCGCCCTCCGGCAATTAGGCGGCGCAGCACCCGTCTTCGTGCGCTGGCAAATTCCCGGGATCCTGGATCGACAAGCCTTCCGCCTCGAATATCTTCAGACATTCGCGGTATATTTCCGGTTTGCCAATTCCGAGACGCTCGCGAGCAGCCTCCAGCGGCTCGTGCATCAACTTCTCGACATCCTGATGCGCCAGTTTTGCAGCCGCCCGGCCAAGTCTCTGGCCTTCGCGTACCGCAGCAAAGATCGGGGCAGAACTGCCCGAAACTTTTTTCATCTGCCGCGCGCCGGCATAGGCGATGAACAGCACACCAGTATTATGGTTTTGCGCGTAACTGAAGCCAAGCAGGCTCAACTCACCCAACGCGTCACGGCCATAGCCGGTCAGCACGTGAAACAGATCATGCGTGTCGCGCAGGCGGTCATAATACCATTCGTAGAGGTCTTCGGGTCGCTGATCCTTGGGTAACCATCCGTGCGATTCAGCCACCAGGCCTGCAGCAGTCAGCCCTTCCCGCTTCATAAAGCGGATATAGTTCTTCGCGACGCTATCGTCGGCGCATTCCGCCCAGTTCGAATGCTGGTCAAGCATCGCCGCCAACTCACGGTCATCGCGCAACAGCGCCTGACCTTCCTGAGATTGAACGAATTTTGCTGCCTGTTTGGCGGTCTTCCTGCCTTTCAAAGCTTCGATAATGTGGAAGACTTGCTCCGTGTCTTCCTTATCCGCGATAAGCTTGCGAAAATGGCGCATGGCTTTGAGCGGTTGAAAACCGGCATGCTTGCGGTCGGGATGCTGCAAAGGACGTTCGATCGGGGCCATCAGCCTGCCTTTCTGATCAAGTTCAGTTCCGATATGCAACTTACTTACATCGATGTCAATAAAGCGGATATCTCGGGCCTTTCCAAGCGCGCAAAACTGGCCAATATAGTCTCTTATGAAACCACATGATTCCGTTCCGTATTCGCTTCCAGACATCTCCGACGCCGAGAGCATAGAGCGCGCAACCGCGTTCAGGGATCGGATCACGCAGCGCCGGACATGCCGGTACTTCACCGACGAACCGGTCCCCCGCGAAGTGATCGAAGCCGCCATTACTGCGGCCGGTAGCGCGCCAAACGGAGCGAACCATCAGCCATGGCATTTCGCAGTCGTCGCATCGCCTGACAAAAAGAAGGCGATCCGCGAGGCTGCCGAGCAGGAAGAGCGGGAGTTCTATGGTGCCGAGGATGGACAGGCCAAAGCGAGCGACCAGTGGCTCGATGCGCTTTCACCGCTCGGAACGGATCAGGATAAGCCATTCCTGGAAACCGCGCCTTGGCTGATCGTTGTATTTGCCCAGCGTAAAGGCGGCATAGAGGAAGACGGCAAGACGCAAAATTACTACGTTAATGAAAGCGTGGGCATCGCCTGCGGAATGCTGATTGCGACACTGCACGAGGCGGGCTGTGCTACTCTCACCCACACGCCCTCACCCATGGGATTTCTGCGCGATATTTGCGGGCGCCCGCCGGAGGAAAAGCCGCTCATGATCGTCGTGGTCGGCAAGCCGGCCAAGGACGCTACTGTGCCAACCCACGCCTTGCAGAAAAAGCCGCTTGGCCAGATTTCCAGCTGGCTTTGATTATTCGGCCCATTTTTCCAACGGTACATCCAGCATCGTAAGAACAGCAGTCAGATCGCCTTCATCGATCCAGCCTGACGCAGCCTCGCGGGCCTTCGGTTTCGCTTTATAGGCGATGCCGTAATCTGCGGCTTGCAGCATCGGTATATCATTAGCGCCGTCGCCGGTCGCAATACTTTTCGATGACGGCAATTTTGCGCGCTCTTCCTGCAACACGGATAGCTTTGTCCCGCTATCGACGACCGGCCCGTCCAGTTCACCGGTCAGCTTGCCATTCGCTACTGCCAGACGGTTGCCGATCACATGATCGAAGCCAAGCTGTTCAGCGATGGGGTCGGCAAAATGGTGGAAGCCGCCGGTAACAAGCACCGTCCGGCATCCCATCGCTTTCAGCGTTCCGACCAAACTGCGTGCGCCGGGCACCAGCGTAATACGCTTTTCCAGGCATTCGGCAATTTTGCTTTCCGGCATCCCGGCGAGCAACCCAACGCGCTCGCGCAGCGCCGTTTCAAAATCGAGTTCGCCCTGCATTGCGCGCTCGGTGATGGCCGATACTTTGTCCTTCAGCCCGGCAAAGTCCGCCAGTTCGTCGATACATTCCTGTTCGATCATGGTTGAGTCCATGTCCGATACAAGAAGCCTGACCGGTTCGAAACTGGCCGAAGCGAGCAACGCTGCATCAGGCGCGAAATGCTCTTCAACAATTGTCCGAAGGTCCGCCATATCGCCTTTCGGCACCCGGATCTGCATCACGCTCTTGCTACCATTCACCGGGCGAGAGCCCGCTTGCGTCCCCTCGCTCATCCCCGCAGATGCCAGCGCAAGGCCAGCCTGTTTAAGACGTGTTTCAAGTTTGTCCGTGTCTGCTATCAGCCGGGCAATGAGCACGAATTCTTCTCCTAATTCCGGGGCCAAACGGCCACCGCTGGCGCTCATTGCAGGGCCGACCGCCAGCGGCAAGAGCGATTTGGCGGTCAAGCTGGCATTGGCGCTGAAAGCTCGTGGAAAAGAAGCTGCGGTCATTAATGCCGACAGCGCGCAGGTCTATTGCGATCTGAAAGTCCTCAGTGCACGGCCTGACGAGGATGAGATGCAGGGTGTACCGCATCATTTGTTCGGCGATTGGGACGGCGCGACAGCCTGCTCCACAGCCGATTGGGCCGCTGCGGCCAAGCGAGTCATCGCAGAACTGCATGCCGAGGGTGCGGTGCCGATCTTGGTCGGCGGCACCGGGCTCTATATGCGCACGTTACTCGACGGCATTTCCCCCATCCCGCCAATCGATCCCGATATTCGCGCAGAAATCAGGGCGATGGATCACGTGGATGCGCGCGCTGCGCTGGAGATCGAGGATCCGGAAGCGGCAGCGCGACTAGCCCCTGCAGATACCACCAGAACTGCGCGCGCACTCGAAGTTGTCCGCTCCACCGGAAAACCCATGACCCACTGGCACGGCAATCCTGTGGGCGGCATCGGCGACGAAGTTGATTTGCATCCGCTGATCCTCGTGCCGGACCGGGCAAAGCTTTATGCACGCTGCGATATACGCTTTGAATGGATGCTGGACCAAGGCGCGGTGGCCGAGGTCGAAGCACTTATGGCGCGCGCTCTCAGCGCTGAACTGCCCGTTATGCGCGCTATCGGCGTGCGCGAGATCGCAGCATGGCTAGAAGGCAGAGTTTCGCGCGATGAAATGATTCAATCTGGACAGATGTCCACCAGGCAATATGCCAAGCGGCAATTCACATGGTTCCGCAACCAGCCACCCGATTGGTGGACACGAGCAGAGCCTGAAAATACCAATACCGAAACGATATTTGAACGATTATTACGTAGATAGCGATTGACGGAACATTTTAGTGCGTTATGAAGCCTTCATTGGCTCGGTGTGCACCCTCGCACCGGGCCATATATTTTGATCGTAATGGGTGAAAGGCGGATAAAACAGTGTCTCAGCAGGAGCGCAGCGGCGCATCCATCTTGGTTCAGGGCTTGATCGATCAGGGAGTCGAGTTCATTTTCGGCTATCCCGGCGGCGCAGTGCTGCCCATTTATGACGAACTGTTCGGCGACCAACGCATTCGCCACATTCTGGTGCGGCACGAAGCCGGCGCAGCCCATGCGGCCGAAGGCTATGCCCGCTCTACAGGCAAGCCCGGCGTTGTTCTCGTTACATCCGGCCCCGGTGCCACCAACGCGGTTACCGGGATCGCCGATGCTTATCTGGACTCGATTCCGCTGGTGGTCATAACCGGACAGGTTCCAACGGCTCTGATCGGTACAGACGCGTTTCAGGAGGCCGACACAATCGGCATCACCCGCCACTGCACGAAGCACAATTACCTCGTCAAAGACCCGAGCGAGTTGAAGGCGACCATCGAGGAAGCGTTCCGGATTGCGACAACCGGTCGCCCCGGCCCCGTGGTCGTCGATATTCCGAAAGATGTGCAGATCGCGCTGTCCAACGGCGAGGCGGACTCGGGCAGCTTTGTCGCTTCGGAGCGCTACCAGCCACGCACCAAAGGCAAGGCAGACAAAATTGCGCAGGCCGTCGCAATGATGTCAGAAGCCGAATCGCCGGTCCTTTATACCGGCGGGGGTGTCATCAATTCCGGACCGGAAGCGAGCGCCCTGCTCCGCCAGTTACAAGACCTGACCGGCGCTCCTGTCACCTCGACGCTGATGGGCCTCGGTGCATTTCCTGCCGATCATCCGGACTGGCTCGGCATGCTGGGTATGCACGGCACATACGAAGCCAATATGGCGATGAACAAATGCGACCTGATGATCTGCGTAGGCGCGCGGTTCGATGACCGCGTAACGGGCCGGCTTGATGCGTTTTCACCTGGTTCCAAGAAGATACACATCGATATTGATCGCGCGTCGATCAACAAAACCGTTCCGGTTGACCTTGGCATTGTCGGCGATTGCGCAACCGTTTTACAACAGCTGATCGATGCCTGGGCCAACGACAAGAACGGCCGCAAAGCCAAAGACCTCGGTGAATGGAAAGCACGCATCACCGGCTGGCGCGCGCGCGAAAGCCTCGCTTATCCGCCAAGCAAAGACACGATCATGCCGCAACTGGCAATCGAACGGCTCTTTGCGCTGACCAAGCACCGCAACCCGATCATCACGACCGAGGTTGGCCAGCACCAGATGTGGGCGGCGCAATATTTCCATTTCTTCGATCCGAACAAATGGCTGACCAGTGGCGGTCTTGGAACAATGGGTTACGGGATGCCGGCCGCGATTGGTGCCCAACTCGGCAATCCAAATGATCTGGTAATCGACATTGCCGGTGAAGCCTCGATCCAGATGAACATTCAGGAACTTGGCACCGCGAGCCAATACCGCCTTCCGATCAAGATCTTCATTCTCAACAATGAATATATGGGTATGGTCCGCCAGTGGCAGGAGCTGACCTATGAAAGCCGCTATTCCAACTCCTATTCGGATAGCCTGCCCGACTTTGTTGCGCTTGCCGACGCCTATGGCTGGAAAGGCATCCGCATCGAAAGCGAAGCGGGCCTCGATGCTGGCATCGAAGCGATGATGGCGCATGACGGCCCTGTAATCGTCGATTGTCAGGTTTCCAAAGACGCGAACTGCTATCCGATGATCCCCAGCGGCGCGGCGCATACCGACATGCTGATGTATGGCGATCAGGTCGAGGGTACGATGGACGACGAAGCGAAGGCTTTGGTGTAGGGGCAACCGTGATGCATATCAAAGAAGCACAATCCGAACGCCACGTCCTCGCGATAACGGTCGACAATGAGGCCGGTATTCTCGCCAAGATTGCGGGCCTGTTTACCGCGCGCGGTTACAATATCGACAGCCTGACTGTGGCCGATATCGCAGAGGACCACGCGACAAGCCGGATTACCATCGTGACCAACGGCCCGCCTGCGGTGATCGATCAAATTCAGGCACAACTGGAGCGGCTTGTTCCGGTCCACAAAGTGATCGACTTGACCGAGGAAGGCCCACATGTCGAACGCGAACTGGCGCTGATCAAAGTCAAAGGCACCGGCGATAATCGCATCGAGGCTTTGCGCCTTGCAGAAATATTCCGCGCGCAGGTAGTCGATGTGACCACATCCAGCTTCATTTTCGAGCTGACGGGCGCGCCGGACAAGATTGATAATTTCATCGCCCTTATGCGCGAGCTTGGCTTGGTCGAAGTCGGCCGGACCGGGGTCGCAGGCATGATGCGCGGGGCTGAGGGGGCATGAACATTCCACCCAATTTTTCTGTCGTCAGTCCCGCGAAAGCGGGAACCCAGTGTGGAGAAGCTGTACTCTGAGACTCTGGGTCCCCGCTTTCGCGGGGATGACGTATCGTTATAACAATTTCACTTTGAATTCAGGGATATCCAATGAAAGTCTATTACGATTCAGACGCCGATCTTGATCTGATCCAAAACAAGAAAGTCGCGATCCTTGGCTATGGCAGCCAGGGTCATGCCCACGCACAGAATCTGCGCGATAGCGGCGTGAAAGAAGTTGCGGTTGCACTGCGCGAAGGCTCCGCCACACGCAAGAAGGCCGAGGCTGCTGGCTTCAAAGTCATGACCAACACAGAGGCGGCTGAGTGGGCTGACCTTGTGATGGTTCTTGCACCTGACGAGCATCAGGCCGCGATCTGGGCGGACGACATGGCCGGTCATATGAAACCGGGCAGCGCCCTCGCCTTTGCCCACGGCCTCAACATCCATTTCGGCCTGATCGAACCGCCTGCCGATATCGACGTCATCATGATCGCACCCAAGGGCCCCGGCCATACTGTCCGCAGCGAATATCAGCGCGGCGGCGGTGTTCCCTGCCTGATCGCAGTGCATCAGGAAGGGAGTGAAAGCGGCGGCAATGGCTATGCCAAATCGCTCGCGCTATCCTATGCCAGCGCAATGGGCGGCGGCCGTTCGGGCGTCATCGAGACCAATTTCAAAGAAGAATGCGAAACCGATCTGTTCGGTGAACAAGCCGTCCTGTGCGGCGGTATCACTCATCTGATCCAAGCCGGTTTCGAGACCTTGGTCGAAGCGGGTTACGCGCCGGAAATGGCCTATTTCGAGTGTCTCCACGAGACCAAGCTAATCGTCGATCTGCTCTATGAAGGCGGCATCGCCAATATGCGCTATTCGATCAGCAACACCGCTGAATATGGCGATATCAAAACCGGCCCGCGGATTATCACTGCCGAAACCAAGGCCGAAATGAAGCGCGTGCTGGAAGATATCCAAGCCGGCCGTTTCGTGAAGGACTTTGTTCTCGACAACCGCGCCGGTCAGCCGGAACTGAAAGCCTCTCGCAAAGCCGCCGAAGCGCATCCTATCGAACAGGTCGGCGCAAAGCTGCGCGGTATGATGCCGTGGATTTCGGCCAATCAACTGGTGGACAAAGAGAAGAACTAGGCGCGATAAAACGGGCCTATGCCCGACATCCGTTCTTCCAAACTTATCATGGCAATCCTCTTTGCCCTTTGGCTGGTCATCGTGCTGCGCGCGGCGATGAACACCAAAGGGCCGGAGGCATTTGTCACGACCGTGCCGCAAAGTCAGGTCGAGGACTTTGCGCGCGAGCAGTTGGCGTCGCTCCAACGGCGCTCGTTTTCAGACGATCAGGAACTCTGCGCGGTTATCTTCGAAGACAGCGACGGCAAGCTCGGCACGACCCGGCTGGTGGCCGGAGAACAGGCCAGCTGCGACATCGCCTATTTCGACGAACCCGGCATGGCACCGGTCGCAAGCTTCCACACGCACGGCGCGTTCAGCCGCGAATATGACAGCGAAGTTCCATCGCTGCTCGATATGCGCAGCGACATTGCAGCGCGGATGGATGGCTATGTCTCGACACCCGGCGGGCGGTTCTGGCGGATTGATGCACAAGCGGGAATGGCCAAGCTGGTGTGCGGCGAAGGATGCCTGCCGCAGGACCCGTCTTACGTGCCGTGCAAAGCCGATGTGATTGCAAGCAGTTACTCGATAGAGCAATTGGCCAACCGCGAACAAGAAGGCTCCGCCTTTTGCTAGACGAGCAATTGCCCGGATCGATCGAGAAAAGCTTCCTCACATGCGAATTATTTCACAAACCCGGTGGACATGTGCGCGATCCTTTCGCATACCACCCGTCATGACACAGCGTCTCGACATTCTACTACGACTTACGCGCCCTTGGGCGTGACACTCGGCGTGGCCTGAACCGGCGCGCCGCAGCGCCCAAGGGATCAGAGCCAGCACCTTCCCAAGAATCTCGAGACCGCAATTCCATGCCAAAAAACATGCTTTCGCAACCGTCAAACAAGTACCAAGCGTTCCCACAGATCAATCTGCCCGACCGCCAATGGCCGAGCCGCACCATTACTGCCCCGCCGCGCTGGCTCTCCACCGATCTGCGCGACGGCAACCAGTCGATTATCGATCCGATGGATGCGGTAAAGAAGAACCGCTTCTTCGATCTGCTGATCGAGATCGGCGTGAAGGAAATCGAAGTCGGCTTCCCCAGCGCGGGCGCGACGGAATTCGACTTTATCCAGGGCCTGGTTCGCTCGGGCAAAGTACCGCTGGATGTGAAGCTGCAAGTCCTCACCCAGTCACGCGAAGACCTGATCCGCACCAGTTTCGAAAGCGTGGAAGGCGCGCATTCGGCGATCGTCCACCTGTACAATGCCGTCAGCCCGGCATGGCGCAATATCGTGTTCCGGATGAGCAAAGACGAGGTGCGCAACATCGCCAAGACCGGCGCGCAGATTATGCGCGATGAAGCGGCGAAGCGCCCCGACACAGACTGGCATTTCCAATATTCGCCGGAGACCTTCTCGACCGCAGAACTCGATTTCAGCATTGCGGTCTGCGAGGAAGTTATGGGCGTGTTGCAGCCTACACCTGAAAAACCGATCATCCTCAATCTGCCCGCGACGGTGGAAGCGGCAACACCCAATATCTATGCAGACCAGATCGAATATTTCTGCCGCAACCTGCCGAACCGCGAAAGCGCGGTCATCAGTCTGCACACACACAATGATCGCGGCACCGGTGTCGCGGCGGCCGAGCTCGGCATTATGGCAGGCGCCGACCGCGTCGAGGGGTGTCTGTTCGGCAATGGCGAGCGGACCGGTAATTGCTGCCTCGTCACCGTCGCGCTCAACATGTACACGCAGGGCATCGATCCGGGCCTCGATTTCTCCGACATCGACCGCGTGATCGAGACCGTGGAATATTGCAACGACATTCCCGTCCACCAACGCCACCCCTATGGCGGCGAGCTGGTCTTCACCGCATTTTCGGGCAGTCACCAGGACGCGATCAAGAAAGGCTTTGCCGCCAGCGAAACGCAAAATGACGCGCTGTGGCGCGTGCCCTATTTGCCCATCGATCCCGCCGATCTGGGCCGCGATTATGAAGCGGTCATCCGCGTCAATTCACAAAGCGGCAAAGGCGGCTTTGCGTGGGTTCTGGAACAGGACCAGGGCCTCAAACTCCCCAAGAAAATGCAGGCGGACTTCTCGCGGCACGTCCAGCATCTCGCCGACGATTTGGGCCGCGAATTGGACGCGCATGATATCTGGGGCGCGTTCCAAAATGCTTACCACGTGCAAACCGAGAACAAGCATTTCCAGCTGGTCGATTACGAGGAAAGCCGCGCAAGCGACGGCACCCGCATCTTCGCTGGCACTATAGCCGTCAAAGGTGAGGAACAGCGCGTCAGCGGCCGCGGCAACGGGCTGATCTCAAGCGTGCTGAGCACCATCGAGGAAAGTTTCGGATTGGACCTGCAAATCCGTGACTATACCGAACACGCGCTAGGCTCAGGCCGCGATGCGCGCGCCGCTGCCTATCTCGAATGCGAGGGCGCAGACGGCGCAACGATCTGGGGCGTCGGTATCGATGAGGACGTCGCAACGGCGAGTGTCAGAGCGGTGCTGAGTGCGGCGAATTCGGCGGTGCGTTGACCCGCGCGCTATTGCAGCGCAGCGAACTTTTCGATCTGCTCGATCAATCCGGAAACGACCAACTCGTCTTCGGGCATGATCAACGTGTCGGGAACGGCATGGATGAAATCCTCCCCGTCGCGTTTGACCCCTACTACCGTGATGCCGTGTTTCTTGCGGCATTCGCTGCTAATGAGTGGCAAGCCTATAATAGGCTCTGGCGCTTTCAGTCGTGCGATCGCAAACTCATCCCCAAATGAGATAAAATCGAGCAAGCGCTCGTTGAGCAAACGCGCGACGCGTTCACCCATTCGCTGTTCGGGGAAAACGACATGCGTCGCCCCGACCCGCTCAAGAATACGCGCATGATTATCATTCGTCGCTTTCGCCCAGATATTGGTCACGCCCAGATCGCATAGCGCAAGCACCGCGAGCACACTGGCTTCAATGTCTCCGCCGATGGCAACCACCGCCGCTTCAAACTCGGCAATTCCGAGATGCTGTAAGCAGGCCAAATCGGTACAATCCGCTTCGACGACCTTCGTGAGGTCGCCCGCGAAATCCTGAACCAGTCGGGAATCGAGATCCGCCCCCAAAACTTCGTGGCCCATTCGCTCAAGCGTACGCGCAGTGGCACCACCGAAACGGCCTAGACCGATAACGAGTACGGGTTTTCTGACTTCAGCCGACAATCGGATTCTCCTCTGGATAACGATAGGGGCGATCGCGGCCGCCCAAAGCCAGCGCTGTGGCGACGGTAATGGTTCCCACCCGCCCGATAAACATTAGCGCGATGATCATTAATTGGCCCGTTGGTGGCAGTTCGGCAGTGATTCCGGTGGACAGCCCCACCGTGGAAAAGGCGCTGATTGCTTCGAACAAGATGTCACCAAAAGCCAGCGGTGTGATGGCCGCGATATAGGTGGTTGCAGCGAATATCATTGTCGCAGCAAGCACCGTCACTGTTAGCGCCTGCCGCTCGATCCCCGGCGAAAACCGTCGCTGGAACAAGCCGGCATCTTTGCGCCCGGCGACTTCCGACGCCACGATTGCAAACAGCACGAAAAAGGTCGTGATTTTAATCCCGCCCGCGGTACCTGCGCTGCCTCCGCCTATGAACATCAGAAAGTAATTGACCATCAGTGTCTCATCGCGAAATGCGCCGACATCCAGACTGTTGAAGCCTGCCGTGCGCGGCATAACCGAGTGGAAGGCCGCATTCAGCAGCTTTGTCCCGACACCCATCGGTCCGAGCGTTTCAGGGTTGTTCCACTCCATCGCCAGAACCGCGACGAATCCGAACAGCAGAAGCACAACCGTACCCGCGACTGTCACTTTGGTATGGAGCGACCATTTCTTCCATTGCAGACGGTTGGCGCGAATATCCTGCATCACCGGAAAGCCCAGTGCTGTAAGGATCACGGCCAGCATGATCGGGCCGAGGATTACGGCGTCATGCTGATAGCCCATCACACTGTCGGAATGGGTCGAAAACCCAGCATTGTTAAAGGCACTGATCGCATGGAAAACGCCGTGCCATAGCGCGTCTCCCCACGACGCATCATAGAAGAGGCGCATGCGCGTGGTCAGGATCAAGGCTACGATTGTCTCAACCACGAGAGTAATTACGAAAACAAGTTTCAGGACCGAAACGGCATCGCCCGTATCGAGACGGCTGCGCTCGACTTGGGTCGCCATGCGGTCTCGTAAAGTAAAACCACGCCCTGCCATCAATCCGAACAGGGTTGCGGCGGTCATGATGCCAAACCCCCCGATTTGGAACAGAATCAAGATCGTCAGTTGGCCGAATGCCGACCAGTGGGTCGCAGTATCCACAACGATAAGGCCCGTCACCGCCACCGCCGATGTCGAGGTAAACAAAGCCGTCATCAAGGAAGGCGACGTGCCATCGAGCGTGGCGAACGGCATCGATAGAGCCAACGTTCCCGCTGCGATGGCACCAAGGAACAGCAGCGGGATGAAACGGATCGGATTGCGCAATGCGTTCACACCGCCTGCATTGCTACGCTCTCGCTCATTTTGCAAACAGATTTCGAAGCTAAATCCCACGCTCTTTCCTACACTTAAGACAGCTACTACCGCTGGTAAATGACTTTACCTCCAGCCTATCGTGGTAACTTCGCCCGAATTTCCCGTTATCCCCGCAATGAGGACTTTCCTTTCTCAAGACCGTGTTCCATGTGTTCCATCCTGTAGGACTTACCGAGGAGAAAGCCGCCCATGATCGAGACAATCCTCGAACCCGACTTGCCGATCATCGATCCGCATCATCATTTGTGGGACCTCAGGCCGTTACTGCCGATGTTCCCGCCGCCGCGGCATCCGTTTCTGGAAACGATTGCGGGGGCACCATATTACACGTTCGACGAACTGCTCGCCGATACGCGCGGAGGGTCTGCGGGCAGCCATAATGTCGTCGGCACAGTGTTTATGGAGTGCGGTGCGTTCTACGATGCGGCGCGCTCCGAGGCGATGAAGCCGGTGGGCGAGGTCGAATATGTCAACGGCGTCGCGGCGCAGGGCGCGAGCGGGTTGTATGGCGACTACCGCCCCTGTGCGGGAATTGTTGGCCATGCCGATATGACGCTCGGCGATGGCGCACGTGAAGTGCTGGAGGCGCTGGTTGCTGCGGGAAATACCCGGTTCAAAGGCATACGGCATCAAGGCGCTTGGGATGCCGATCCAGACGTTCTCGGCCCTCCCTTCCATGCGCCCGAGGGTCTCTATCGAAGCGATACATTCCGGATGGGTTTCGTCAACTTACGCGAAATGCAGCTCAGCTTTGATGCCTGGGTTCTGGAACCGCAAATCGGCGATGTGATTGATCTCGCCAAAGCATTTCCCGATATTCCGATCTGCCTCGACCATTGCGGTACGCCGCTGAATATTGCTTCCTATGCCGGCAAACTGGAAGAGAATTTCGACCGTTGGGCGGGCTTGATCCGGACGCTCGCCGAGTGTGAAAATGTTTCGGTCAAGCTGGGCGGTTTGGCGATGGTCAATTGCATGATGCCTGACGAAGGGCCGGCCAAAGGCTATGGCTCGGAAGAACTCGCCGCGATGTGGACACCATATATCGAGACGTGCATCGAAGCCTTTGGGACAGATCGCGCAATGTTCGAAAGCAATTATCCGGTCGACCGCTGGGGCGCGACATATCCGGTGCTGTGGAATGCCTTCAAGCGGATCACGGCAGACTATTCGGTGGATGAAAAGGCCGCGCTTTACGCAGGGAATGCTGCGCGCTTCTACCGGATCGGGCATCTGCTTGATGCCGGAAAATAATCACAGCGCAGGAGTGTGTCACATGTGTCAACACCCCGCCTCAAAACCGCATGGTGCGGGATGCGGAGTAGTTTCCGTAACGGCAATCTCGACATAGAGTTCTGCGTCCCATAAGCCCCTTTCAATTTTCAGCAGCAACGGAATTATAATGGCCCTTCCCGCACCTTTCGATCGCTTACGCTTGCCGGTAATCGGTTCACCGCTGTTTATCGTTTCGGGACCCGAATTGGTGATCGCGCAGTGCAAGGCGGGTATCATCGGTTCGTTCCCGGCGCTCAATGCGCGGCCTTCCGGCGTGCTGGACGAGTGGCTCCACCGGATCACCGAAGAGCTGGCGCAGCATAATCGCGACAATCCGGACCATCCGGCAGCGCCCTATGCGGTCAACCAAATCGTCCACCGCAGCAATGACCGGCTGGAAGAAGACATGGAGGTATGCGCCAAATGGCAGGTGCCGATGGTTATCACCTCGCTGGGCGCGCGTGAGGATATCTTTGCAGCGGTGAAAGGATGGGGCGGCATCACGCTGCACGATGTGATCAATGACCGCTTCGCGCGCAAGGCTATCGAGAAAGGCGCGACCGGCCTGATCCCGGTTGCTGCCGGTGCTGGCGGCCATGCCGGTACGCAATCACCCTTTGCGCTGATGCAGGAAATCCGCAGCTGGTTTGATGGATTGGTCGCATTGTCAGGATCGATTGCGCATGGACGCTCAGTGCTTGCCGCGCAGGCCATGGGCGCGGATTTCGGCTATATAGGCTCCGCGTGGATTGCGACCGAAGAAGCCAATGCGGATGCGGCGTACAAGCAGGAAATCGTCGACAGCAAGGCCGGCGATATCGTCTACACGAACCTGTTCACCGGCGTACATGGCAACTATCTGCGCGGCTCGATCGAGAAAGCTGGCCTCGATCCGGACAACCTCCCCCAAAGCGATCCGAGCAAGATGAATTTTGGTTCGGGCGGCAATAGCAAGGCCAAGGCTTGGAAAGACATCTGGGGCTCAGGCCAGGGCGTTGGCACGATTGATAAGGTCGGCACGGTGGCTGATCTGGTCGACAAGATCGAGGCAGAATACAATGCTGCGAAGGACGACCTGGCGGCCAAGCTGGGCTGAGCGCAGTTAGCGACGCGTGACGGTGACGATATTGCCATCACCTGACGGGGCCAACCTCAACACGCCTCCATCCGGACTGGTGACGTCTTCCGTGGAGTCGATGCGGCCAGTCAAAACCAACTGATTGGCAAGCCGCCAGCCAAGGCGCGTTGTCATATCGGTGCTGTCCGCAATATCGGACGCGAGGCGCAATTCCTGGCCGGTGAATACCGACAGGCCTTGGCTTAAGAATGCACCTCCTGATGACTCGTTAAAACGTATGAGAAACTCGCTCGGAAACGCCCCGCCACCATTCCAATCGTCCGCAACTTTTAACAATTGCAATGCGGGGATGGAGTTCGATGATGGAGGCCAATAGACAGCCAGCGTATCAGACATTTGGCATCCCAGCTTTGCCCCCAGAGTCAGCAAACCGCGCAGTACCGGGAGGATATAGGTGCCGCCCGAAAGATGCGGCCCAGGTGCTATTGCAAGTGTCTCTGCCCCTCTAACTGAAGCGCCGTCAGCAATACCACAGTCGAAACCCGTGATATCGAAAGTTAGACCATCGATGACAAGCTCCAACCAGTCAGCACCGCTGAGGTGCCCCGTCGACACTGCTGCGGGATCGTGGCTGATCGTGACACCATCGATTGCCGACACGGCTTGCCGCACCAAGCCGCCGCCCGGAACTTTGCCCGCCGGAAACAACAAATGTAGTCCTGATTGCTCCAAAGCCGATGCTTCAGCCGAATGTCGCGAAATGACCCGGTGCTCCCCTTAATTATGTGGACAGCTTGCCTAGTATTAGTGCCGCCGTCGAGTCTCAGATCGGGGATAGCTCCAAAACCGACGCAGTTGTTTAGAACACTCCAAGCGCCAAGCCTTCACTTATAGCCGCGCCAAGCTCCCGGCATTGATCCAGCGTGTGCTCTGGAACAGCCTTGGGAGCCAGAATCGTGCGGGGCGTTTGTGCATCGAAATTGACGATTATGGGTTCCGCGACACGCCGCAATCGCCATCCTTTTGCGATGCGGTCGATTTGGCGCTGCGCGCCCGCACCATCAGATCCCGCAGCGATGATTGTCGCAAAACCGCGGCCTTCGATTCTCCCGAGAACCGGGTAGTATGTCCGATCGAACATCTCCTTCATCATACCGCTCATCGTCGCGAGATTTTCCGGACAAACGAATAAATAGGCATCCGCTTCCAGCAGATCCTCCGACGTCACATCAGCCGCCGGAAGAAGCACCGCGCGGTCCTCCGCGCCCTCATAAGCCGCTTGCGCCATGGCTTCGCTAGCGCCCGTACGGCTGTGCCAAATTACCAGCAGGGTCTTGTCGGGTTGAGCCATACCGCGACCATCGCGGATAGCTGTCGATTGTCAATCACGCGCCTTTGCTGCACGCCACCGATGCGGTAAGCGGGCGTATGGCTTCCCGCACACTCTCCCCCGTTTTTGGCGTAACGCAGTCACTCTCGGGCAAAGCGTGGTATTGGCGCGGCGGGAATATGGATATTGGCGGATCGGGCGACGGGTTGGAGAACGACATCGTCACCCAGTTGCTGCTCTCTCGCGGGGTCGCTCCGGATGATATCGAGAGACATAAGGCACCGACATTGCGCGGGTTTCTGCCCGACCCATCGCTGTTCCAGGACATGGAAAACGCTTCTGAGCGGATCGTTCAGGCAATTCTCGGCAAAGAAAGGATCACCATTTACGGCGATTATGATGTCGATGGTGCCACTAGCTCGGCTTTGATGATAAGATTGCTGCGTATGCTTGGCTGCGAAGCGGGTTATTACATCCCTGACCGCTTGCTGGAAGGGTACGGCCCTAGCGGATCGGCTCTGGTCAAATTGGCCGAACAAGGCTCCAGCCTGATTGTTACGGTCGATTGCGGCGCGATGGCATTCGAAGCGCTGGAAATGGCGCGGGATGCAGGCGTGGATGTGATTGTGGTTGACCATCACAAATGCTCGCATGAGCTTCCCAAAGCCGCAGCTTTGGTAAACCCGAACCGATTGGATGAGAATGATCAAGCCGCCTCCCACGGGCATCTTGCCGCAGTAGGTGTCGCATTCTTGCTTGCGATCGCAGTGGTCCGAACATTGCGAACGCAGGGCTATTTTGCAAACCGGGCCGAGCCGGATTTGTTTTCACTGCTCGATCTGGTCGCTCTGGGCACGGTCGCCGACGTGGCTGCGCTGCACGGATTGAACCGCGCATTTGTCGCACAGGGCCTCAAAGTCATGGCGAAGCGTGAGAATATCGGCATGTCAGCGCTGATCGATGCTAGCAGGCTAAAGCGGGCACCCGTTTGCAGCGACCTCGGTTTTGCGCTGGGCCCGCGTATCAATGCGGGTGGCCGTGTTGGCGAATCCACACTTGGTGTGCGGCTACTCACCACCGAAGACCCTGAAGAGGCTCGGGAGATTTCGGCGCAATTGTCGTCTCTCAACGAAGATCGGCGTGCTATCGAGGCCGCAGTGCAAGAGGCCGCCGAAGCACAGATTGCAGCGCAGCATAATCGCTCTGTTGTCGTGCTCTCGGGCAAAGGTTGGCACCCTGGTGTGATCGGCATTGTTGCCGGGCGGGTAAAGGAGAAAACCGGCAAGCCTTCCATCGTCATCGCCGTTGATGAGGAGAGCGGAGAAGGCAAAGGGTCCGGGCGCTCAATATCCGGTGTGGATCTGGGTGCCGCGATCATTGCGGCGCGTGAAGCAGGCCTGCTTGTTGCGGGCGGCGGACATGCGATGGCGGCAGGCCTTACAATCAAAGCCGACAATCTGGATAAGTTTGCCGACTGGTTGGATGATCGTCTTGGCACTGCAGTGTCCAACGCCCAAGCATCGCAGGAACTGAAGCTCGATCTGGCCGTAACGCCTAGGGGTCTCGCGCCGTCACTCGTCGAACGTCTCGACGAAGCCGGACCATATGGAGTCGGCTGGCCCGGGCCGAAAATTGCGGTTGGGCCGGTGCATTTAATCAAAGCAGATGTCGTTGGCACCGATCATCTTCGTCTCATCGTTGGCGGCGAAGACGGCGGTTCGCTCAAGGCCATCGCATTTCGCGCAGCCGAAACCGAGATGGGCCAGGCCATCCTGCACGGCGCAAAGGGCCGGAAGATGTGGCTCGCAGGTCGTGCAAAAATTGACGATTGGGGAAGCCGACCTGCTGCCGAACTGCACCTTGAAGACGCCGCTTGGGCAGATTGACGCCAAAAATTACGCTGTGCCACCGATAAAGCGGCTTCAAAACTGCGCGCTAGGCTTGACGCAGAACATTCTCGCCCCTAATTGCGCCGCCACGCCATCACTATGGCCCCTTCGTCTAGCGGTTAGGACGCGGCCCTTTCACGGCTGAAACACGGGTTCGATTCCCGTAGGGGTCACCAGTGATGGCGATTTTGTTTCAGGCGCGAGTCTATCACGACACGCCTGACCAGAATGGCCCCTTCGTCTAGCGGTTAGGACGCGGCCCTTTCACGGCTGAAACACGGGTTCGATTCCCGTAGGGGTCACCATTCCAGTTACAAATATGACAAGCCAGCATATTGTGTAGCGCAGGCCACGCTGCCCCGCTAAGGCGCTTGGAATATGAACCGTAACGGCTCTCTCCTTTGGCCCGGACTGGCTCTGGCTGTTGTCACTTCCCTTATCCTTGTCGCCTATGGCGTGAACCTGTGGCTTACACTCGCCGTCGCGCTGGTGTGGTCGGGGTCACTCTTCTTAATTGCAATCACGCCGCCACCAGACGAAATCGTCAAAGTCGACGACCCGTTCAGCAGCGACAATATGGCCAAGCTGGTCGAATATTCGGGCACGCCAATCCTGGTCATGGAGGACACCCGTGTCACGGTTGCCAACCGCGCAGCCCGAAAGCTTCTGGGTAAACACATCGTAGGGCAGGATATGCGCGTAGCGATGCGCCACCCCAAAGCGATCAAGCTCCTCGAATCGAAGAAGAACGGAGCAGCAAAGATACAAGGACTTGTGCGCCGCAAAGACGTGTGGCGTATCAACCGCCAGACGCTGGGAAAAAACGTTTCGGTGGTGGAGTTGCTTAACCAGACCGCAGAGACCGATGTCGCACGGTCCCACACTGACTTTGTCGCGAATGCCAGCCACGAGCTTCGGACGCCGCTCGCGTCCATCCTTGGATATGTCGAAACCATTAAAGACAGTGACGGTTCGCTTCCACCAGAGAAGACAGAAAAGTTCCTGAATGTCATTCTGGGTGAAGGCCGACGCCTGCAAAGTCTGGTCAGCGACCTCATGTCCCTCTCACGGATTGAGGCAGAAAAACACGATAAACCGCGTGAGAACTTGCAATTGGCAAAGCTCATCGAACGGGCATCGAAAGACGCCGCCGGTTTGGAAAGAGCAGACAGGCTCGAATTTGATATCGAGAAAGACATGTCAGTGCTGGGCGATGCGCGCCAGCTGGAGCAACTTGTCCGGAACCTTGTCGATAACGCCCTGAAATATGGCGATGCCGACGGCAAAGTTACCATATCCCTGTCAGAGACGGATCGCGCCGAGGCCAAGATATCGGTTAGCGATACAGGGGCGGGCATCGATCCGGAGCACATCCCTTATCTCACAAAACGTTTTTACCGGACCGATCCCGGGCGCAGCCGCGCTGCTGGCGGCACCGGACTGGGCCTGGCAATCGTGAAACACATTGTGGAGCGTCATCTGGGGCGTCTCGACATTGTTAGCGAGCTTGGCCAAGGGACAACAATCAGCGCACGGATTCCCGCGCAAAACACTTAGGCGGACTTATTGTCATGTTCCTGTCACACTCTTCCAACAACGGTGCAGAAAAGCAGGGCATGATTCTTTCGGCATATTTCGGTTTCGGATGGATCATGGCCGCTTGCAAAACCCAAACGCCGCTATCAGGCTCAACTATCTAGGATCTGCTTGAGCGATGTCGCCAGCCATTCTCCTATTACTTGCTGTTGGCCTCGGGCTCGCCGGGTGGATATCCGCCCGTTCGCGCGCTTGGGCATTCCGCCGCGATGAGAATGTCGGGCGGCTTGCTGCCCTGCCGGTCTATCACGCTTGGTATGTCGCTCTATGGGTCATTGTGCCACTTGTGGCATTTATCTCTCTGTGGCTCATCGCTTCGCCATATCTGGTCGAACAATCGGTGCTTATGTCGCCGGCGGCATCAGATCTTCCCGCCGCTGGCTTTCAGCGCGACACGCTGCTTCGCGAGGCGATGGCCGTGGCGAACGGTACTTCGCCCGGTGTATTCAACGAAGCTGCAAAGCCGCTCATCGAACCATTTCGTGAAGCACTCTCGCGATACAATCTCATCGGCATTCTCAGCACGCTGATAATTGGGTTCCTTTGCGGCACCTGGGCGTTCCTGCGATTGAAACCGGACTTCACCGCACGGACACGCGTTGAGAAGACCGTGATGGCGGTGCTACTACTCGCGTCGCTTGTCGCCATTCTCACGACGCTCGGGATTGTTGCCAGTCTGGTGTTTGAAACGTTCCGCTTCTTCGGAATGGTTAGCCCGATCGATTTCCTCTTCGGAACCGAATGGGGCCCGGACCCGATGAGCAATCCGCAGAATCCGGACCCGACAAGGTTTGGCGCTGTTCCGCTTTTCTGGGGCACTATCTTTATCGGTGCGATTATCGCGATGATTGTCGCTATCCCGCTCGGCTTAATGAGCGCAATCTATCTGACGCAATATGCCGCGCCTCGCGTGCGCAGCTGGCTGAAGCCTGCGCTGGAGATCCTCGCCGGCGTTCCGACTGTCGTGTACGGCTACTTTGCGGCGCTTACAGTTGCGCCTTTCATTCGCGATCTGGCCGCTATGATCGGGATCAGCGGCGCGTCCAGCGAAAGCGCTTTGGCAGCCGGTCTCGTAATGGGTGTGATGATTATCCCGTTTGTATCATCGATGGCGGACGATTCCATCGCGGCGGTTCCACAGGCCATGCGTGATGGTAGTTTGGCAATGGGTGCAACCACGTCGGAAACAATCAAGCGTGTGCTGGTACCCGCCGCCCTGCCCGGCATCGTTGCCGGCATTATGCTCGCAATCAGCCGCGCTATCGGTGAGACAATGATTGTGGTTATGGCTGCATCGACGGCCGCCAATCTTAGCGCAAACCCGCTCGACAGGATGACCACTGTCACGGTGCAGATCGTGAAGATGCTGACTGGCGAAGGTAGTTTCGATCACCCTGCGACACTGAGTGCTTTCGCACTGGGCTTTGTTCTGTTTCTGGTTACGCTTGGTCTGAACTTTGTGGCTCTGCGTGTCGTGAAAAGGTTCCGTGAAGCGTATGACTGACGCAGCAGCCTCCGAAATCACCAACGAATTGGCCACCCGCAGCGCGGCTTTCAAGGCACGCCTGCAAAAACGCTACGCGGCTGAGAGACGTTTCAAGTTTCTTGGCCTTTTTGCGGTGTCTTTCTCTGTCGCGGTGCTCGCTATGTTACTGGTCAACATGGCGATAAACGGAATTGGCGGGTTTCAGCGCGCCGAGCTGGCTGTCCCGGTTGATTTTGCCGAAGGTGGAATTGCCGCCGATCCTGCCGCCTTGGCACGGCCCGATGCGTTGCAGACGCTGGAAGCACAGGGCCTGCCCGAGATCATAGAATTTTACGCTCAGGAATCGCTGGGTGAAGAAGCCGCGGCGGAATTGAGCGGTAATGCGTGGCGGGAAGTCGCCCAGTATATCATCGCCAGCCCCGCACTGCTCAGAGAAAAAACGACCTTATGGCTGCCAGCGTCAGCCAACCTCGCGGGCGGATATGACGGTGAAGGCTCGCTGGAAATGCGCGCTCTGGCCGAAAGGCTGGAAGCCGAAGGCAAGATTGACAAGCGCTTTGACGGAGGATTCCTGGCAAGGTCCGACGCGACCGATCCGCAAGCAGCCGGTATTTGGGGCGCTCTCAAAGGCTCGATGCTCACTATGATCGTGACGCTACTTCTGGCGTTCCCGATTGGCGTGATGGCCGCACTGTATCTTGAGGAATATGCTCCGAAGAACCGCTGGACAGACTTTATCGAATTATCGATCAACAACCTTGCGGCGGTCCCGTCGATCATATTCGGTCTATTAGGGCTTGCAGTGTTTCTCACGCTCTTCCCCGGAATCCGTTCAACGCCGATTATCGGTGGTATGACACTCGCGCTGATGACGCTTCCAGTGATTGTGATTTCGGGCAGAAACGCGATTAAAGCCGTTCCGCCTTCGATACGCGACGGTGCGCTCGCTGTCGGCGCTTCACCAGTCCAAGTCGTCTTCCATCACGTTCTCCCGCTCGCTCTGCCCGGCATTCTAACTGGCACAATCATCGGTATGGCGCGCGCGCTTGGCGAAACTGCTCCGCTGCTAATGGTGGGTATGCGTTTGTTCGTTTCCACACCACCAGACGGGTTCACATCACCAGCAACCGTATTGCCGATGCAAATCTTCCTCTGGTCCGATGAAGTGGACCGCGGTTTTGTGGAACGCACGTCGGCTGCTATCATCATCCTATTGCTGTTCCTCCTCGTGATGAACGGACTAGCCATCTACCTGCGCAACAAATTCGAGAAAAAATGGTGACAAAGATCCATCCCAATCTTGAGGCGACTACCGCCAAAATGAACGCGCAGGGCGTGTCCGTTTACTATGGAGACAAGAAAGCTATCGATAATGTCTCGATAGAAGTTCCGTCGAAATATGTGACATCGTTCATTGGCCCTTCGGGCTGCGGTAAATCGACTTTCCTTCGCGTTCTCAACCGTATGAACGACACGATCCCAACCGCCCGTGTTGAAGGCGACATTACGCTGGACGGCGAGGATATTTACGGAAGCAGTATGGATGTCGTACAATTGCGCGCCCGCGTCGGCATGGTCTTCCAGAAACCCAACCCGTTCCCAAAATCGATCTATGACAACATCGCCTACGGGCCGAAGATCCACGGCTTTGCAGAGGGCAAAGAAGAGCTGGACGAAGTTGTCGAACGCTCGCTTGTGCGGGCCGGTCTGTGGAACGAGGTCAAGGATAGACTGACAGACAGCGGTACCGCCCTGTCGGGTGGTCAGCAGCAACGCCTGTGTATTGCGCGCGCTATCGCGGTCGATCCCGAAGTGATCCTGATGGACGAGCCTTGCTCTGCACTGGATCCGATTGCGACTGCGAAGATCGAGGAGCTGATCGCTGACCTCAACGAAAATTACGCGATTGTTATCGTAACGCACTCGATGCAGCAGGCTGCGCGCGTCTCCCAACGGACCGCATTCTTCCATTTGGGCCACATTGTTGAATATGGCCGGACTTCCGACATCTTCACCAATCCGTTAGAACAGCAGACCCAGGATTACATCACAGGGCGGTACGGCTAATGAACGAGCATACAGTCAAGGCGTTTGACGAGGACATTACCCGTCTACGTGGGTTGATCGCCGAAATGGGCGGGCTCGCGGAATTATCGATCCAGGAATCGCTCGAGGCGATGATCAAGGGAGATGCCGCACTCGCAAAGGGTGTAGTCAAACGCGACAAGAAAATCGACGCACTCGAATCCGAAGTCGATAAGCTGGCGGTCCGCATTATCGCCTTGCGCGCGCCAATGGCCGATGATCTGCGCGAAGTTATCGCTGCCTTGAAGATCGCTGGCGTGGTGGAGCGGATTGGTGATTACTCCAAAAATATCGCCAAGCGCGTGAAGGAAGTTGAGGAGCGCAAGCATTTTGAACCGCTCACTTTACTGCCCGCTATGGGCGAAATTGCCGCCGAGATGGTCCACGATGTGCTTACCGCATATGCATCACGCGATCCTATTTTGGCCCGCGAAGTGATCGCCACTGACGAAAAAGTGGATGCGTTCTATAACAGCATCTTCCGCAATGTTGTCAGTTATATGGTCGAGAATCCTGCGACAATTTCCAGCGCTGCGCAATTGCTGTTTGTCGCGCGCAATATCGAACGGATTGGCGATCATGCGACCAATGTTGCCGAGATGGTGCACTTTGCGGCGACCGGTAATTACCCACCCGATGAAGACGGATAAAACGGTGATTGTCTCCAAGCTGTAACAATTTCGGCGCGGTGTAAGGTGTAACACTCGTCTCGCAAGAATCGCCTCTGGTTAGGCTCGTTGGGGTAATATGACATGTCCGCTGCCAAGCTACTGCTCGTTGAAGACGATCCGGCCCTGTCGGAGCTGTTGGAATTCCGTTTCGAGAATGAAGGTTATTCGGTCCGCTGCACCAAGGATGGCGACGACGCGTTGGTCTTGGCTGCCGAAGACACACCCGACCTGATTATCCTCGACTGGATGATCGAAGGTACCAGCGGTATCGAAGTCTGCCGCCAGCTAAGACGATCCAAAGAAACCGCCCATGTCCCGATCATCATGCTCACTGCGCGGGAGGATGAGGATGACCGTATCCGCGGTCTAGACACCGGCGCTGATGATTACGTCACCAAACCCTTTTCTCCCCGCGAACTTCTGGCACGTGTTGCGGCTGTGATGCGCCGTATCCGCCCTGTCCTCGCGGGTGAAACAATTGAAGTCGGCGATATCCGGCTCGATCCTGTGGCACATAAGGTCGAACGCGCAGGAACACCGATCAAGCTGGGCCCCACAGAATATCGCCTGCTCCAGTTCTTTATGGAAAGCCCTGGTCGAGTATTCTCGCGTAACCAGCTGCTGGATGGCGTGTGGGGAACCGAGAGCGATATCGAGTTACGGACTGTTGACGTCCACATTCGCAGATTGCGCAAAGCGATCGAGATGGACGGCAAGAAGGATCTGATCCGCACTGTCCGCTCTGCCGGATATGCCATGGAGGGCTGACGCTTAGCGGCACACGCCCCAATTGCGATCCGCCTGATCGAAGTGAAAATGATCGCGGTGTGCCGCATTATAGTCTGGCGACAGGACGGTCCCGAAAATCCCGCAACCGCCATCGCGGACGCGCCTTAAGAACGCGGATTTTTGGCTGTCTCCGTTCCAATCGTCGAGCAGACTAATCTGTATTCCATTGGCCAGCTCAAAACCGGCCACATCTATGGCATTGCCCGTTGCATGTTCGCTCCAAGCGCCGGTTTTGCTGTTATACATCCGGCGGCAACTGAATGCGCCCAAATGGCTGATCTGCGTTACCGCAGACCCGAAAATCTCCAAAGCCGCAGGCTGTACAGTCTGATCAAGCCACAACTGCATGCCGGCAGCAACCGGACAGGTGGTCGCGGGCGTACGGCCGGAATACGGGAAACGGCTCAATACAGTTCTGTCAGGACGGGCACATGCGCCCTCGCCTTCGGCTGCGAGCGCAACGAAGTCGATTTCGCTGCGCGAAAGAACATCGCGGCACAGTGCCTTATCTCTGCGAAGCTCACTTAGTTTGGTGTGGGTGGCCCAGCCCGGCGGGTTGCGCAGATCAAGCGGTGCCCACGGGTTGTGCTGTGGATTGCTTGACAGCCATTGCTGTGCAGCGACCAGAATAGCAACCAGGCAGACAGCTGCGAGGACTAGTCGGTCGGTTCGAAACCGTCCGATCTGCGTCGATATTCTCGCAATCTTATCAGCCAATTTCCTGCCCCCGACACCAAGCGGCTATGTAACTGCCGGTCGCAGCAGCACAAACCTGCTTTCCAAATTTGTCGGAACGGATTGCACATTCATCCATTGTTTTATCATACATTTAACGAGGAGTACCATGAAGTACACTGAAGGAAACACCGCAGAGCTTAAGAGCAAATTTTGGGAATCACTGGCAGACTCGCCGTTTGTGTTCCTGCAGCTGGACAACGACCCGGATACAGCCGTGCCTATGACAGCGCAGCTGGATAAAGATGCGGACAGCTCAATTTGGTTTTTCACCACCAAAGATTCCGATCTAGCAAAGAAGGGCCCAACTACGGCAACCTTTGCCAGCAAGGATCACGATATCTTTGCGCGCTTCGAAGGCGTGTTAACAGAAGAGACAAGCCGCGAACGGTTGAATAAACACTGGAGCAATTTTGTCGAAGCATGGTTCCCGGGCGGCAAAGACGATCCGAATATGGTGATGCTACGCATGGACTTGGGTTTGGCTGACATCTGGAGCGGCGACCAGTCAATGCTCACGACAGCGAAGATGGCGCTGGGCATGGATGTTCGCGACGATATGAAAGACAAAAAGGTCGAGACGGCGCTCTAAAGCAGCCCATTACCTTACCAAAAAGGGCCGCACCAAATGGCGCGGCCCTTTTTGTGTGTCCGGCGAAATCTTGCTCTAGCTGCCCAGGATCGATGGGAAGATCCCAACGACCAGAATGATAATTAGCGCGAACGGACAAAGCCAGCGAACGAGGAAAAGCCAGAATTTCTCGAGACCACCGGTCAAACCGTTCTCGCTATCAATCAGGCGGCGTTCCGCCACCCAACCAACAAATAAAGCGGTCATAATCGCCCCGACCGGCATCAGAACTTTGCTGGTAACAGTATCCAGCACGTCAAACATCCCCTGGCCTTCAAATAGCGGGATAAATCCAAGTGGTTGAAAGTCCGCCATACTGTTGAATGACAGCGCCGCGAGAATACCAAGCAGAAGAGCCCCGATCGTCACGACGAGCGTCGCCAGTGGCCGACCGATATTGGCTTTCTCCTTCAGCCAAGCTGTTGGCGCCTCCATCAATGAAACCGAGCTGGTCAATGCAGCAAAAAACACCATGATGAAGAACAGCAGACCGACTAGCGACCCAACCGGCATGCTCTGAAAGCCGATTGGCAATGTCTGGAACATCAAGCCCGGGCCGCCATTCGGTTCGAGACCCGCAGCGAATACGATTGGGAAAATACACAGCCCAGCGAGCAGAGCGACCGCCGTATCGGCGCCTGCAATGATGCCAGAAGTACCTGCTAGATTTACCTCGCGCCCCACATAAGCACCATAGGTCATCATCCCTGCAACACCGAGCGACAGCGAGAAGAAGGCTTGGCCGACAGCGGCGAGCATCACTTCCCCCGTCAGTTTTGACGCATCAAAAGTGAAAAGATAGGTCAGCGCCTCGCTGAACGCGCCGGTGAACGCGCCATAAACGGTGATCGCGAGGAACAACACGAAGAAGGCTGGCATGAGCCAAGTGGCAACCCATTCGATCCCGCTCGAAACGCCTCGTGATACGAAATAGAATGTGATCGTGATGAATACCGCATGCAGCCCGACCATCAACATACCGTCACTGAATAACCCGGGAAGCAGAGATTCGATGTCTTCCGGCGGTCTGCCCTCGAACGCTCCACCAGCAATACCCGTCGCAAAAACGTCCTGCACAAATACACCGATATAATACAACACCCAGCCGCCAACGACGCAGTAGAAGCTGAGTACGAGAAACGCGCCTAATACGCCGAAGGATGCCAACGTATCCCAATGCGAAGATCTGCCGGACTCGGCGGCGATCTTGCGTACACTTTCAGGTGCAGATGCCTGACCGTGCCGACCGATAAGGGTTTCGGACAATAGCACCGGCAAACCGATCAACACTACGCAGAAGATGTAGAATAGCACAAATGCCCCGCCGCCATTGGCTCCGGCTTCTGCCGGGAAGCGCCACATATTGCCGAGGCCAACTGCTGAACCGACGGCGGCAAGAATAAATGCGGAACGCGACGACCAACCGTCACGCGATGAACCGGTAGCTGCTACCATCTGTAAAAATCCTCCCAGAGCGCATTGTTTGCGCTTGTCATGGCGGACTTGTGCAATGAATCTACGCCTTAGTCGAGACAGGATTTGCGCAAATCCCCCACTCGGCTAGAAGCGCCTTTATGTCTACGACCTTCCAACTTGATACATCGACCAGTCGCGCAAACCCCACGCCAGCGCCAATGAAGCGCTTAACGGTGCCGAAAATTAAGCGGCGCAAATTCGAAGGCAAGACCGAAGAACCGCTCGTCATGCTGACGGCGTACACCGCCCGGCAAGCGCAATTGCTCGATCCGCATTGCGATATGCTGCTGGTCGGAGATTCGCTAGGGCAAGTGATTTACGGCCTTCCCTCCACCCTACCGGTTACGCTGGACATGATGTGTGCACACGGTGCCGCTGTCGTTCGGGGCAGCTATCACTCAGTCGTAATCGTGGATATGCCATTTGGCGCTTATGAAGCTTCACCGCAGATTGCGTTCGAGGCCGCCAGCCGGATTATGGCCGAAACCGGCGCCGCTGCGGTCAAGCTTGAGGGCGGCGAGGCGATGGCGGAAACCATTGCCTTTCTGACGGCCCGCGGAATTCCGGTCATGGCCCATGTGGGTCTGACCCCCCAGGCAGTTAACGTGCTCGGTGGATATGCTGCACGAGGGCGAAGTCAGCAGGAACATGAGAAAATCATTCGCGATGGACAAGCAGTCTCCGACGCGGGTGCCTTTGCGGTGGTTGTTGAGGGGGTGATCGAACCGATCGCAATTGCCCTTACTCAATCCGTCGAAATTCCAGTGATAGGCATTGGCGCGTCCGCGCAATGCGACGGACAAGTCCTCGTCACAGAAGATATGCTCGGTATGTTCGAACGCGTCCCGCGCTTCGTAAAGAAATATGATGATATTGCCGGTATGATCGAGAAAACGGTTGAGACGTATGCCAGAGAAGTCCGCGACCGCAGCTTCCCCGGGCCCGAGCAGACATACCAACCGAAAAAGTGACGCCTTGATTGCGCGTCAAAGCGTCGCCCGCTAGCAGCGCGCGCAAACACTGACAGGGTATCCCATGGCAACGCTGCTGCGTTATTACACATTCTCGCTGGTATTCACCGCGATCTGCCTTGCGCTCGCAATCTGGTACGGTTGGGCGAGTACTGGCACAATTGCCGGTACACTATCGCTGCTGTGGATCGTAATTGTCCTTTCGATCCTCGAAGTCTCGCTTAGTTTCGACAACGCCGTGGTCAACGCCACCGTTCTGCGCGAAATGGATGAGGTCTGGCAGCGCCGCTTTCTGACCTGGGGTATCCTGATCGCGGTGTTCGGAATGCGGATTATCTTCCCGATTGCTATCGTCTCCATCGCCGCCAATATCGGACCTTTAGATGCAGTCACTCTGTCGCTCAATCAGCCAGAAGAGTACGAGCGCATCGTGTCCGACGCGCATCTTGGCATCGCCGGGTTTGGCGGCGCGTTTCTCGCAATGGTCGGCCTGACATTCTTCTTCGATTCCGACAAGGACGTGCACTGGATCGCCAGTATCGAGCGCGCAATTAATCGGTTTTCCAGCGTTCCCGCGGTAGAGATCGGCCTCGTATTACTCCTCGTTTATGGCATATCGACCACACTCACCGGCGATGAGGCAATCACCTTCCTGACCGCCGGTATTCTCGGTCTCGTTACATTCATTGGCGTCCACGCTTTGGGCGCGATCATTGAACAGCGCGAAGCACGCAAACGCGCTACTGGTGAGATTGTGCGCTCCGGCCTTGGCGGTTTCCTTTACCTCGAAGTGCTCGATAGCTCATTCAGCTTTGATGGTGTTATTGGCGCTTTTGCGCTGTCCAACAACATGATCGTGATTGCGCTCGGCCTGTCGGTCGGCGCGATGTTTGTCCGCTCGATGACCATCCACTTGGTTCGTCAGGGCACTCTCGCCCAATATCGCTATCTTGAACATGGTGCGTTTTGGGCGATTATCATCCTTGGCGTGATTATGCTGCTTTCAGCGAAGGTCCATATTCCCGAGACGATCACCGGGTTGATCGGTGCCGTGCTGATCGGTCTCTCTTTGTGGTGGTCAATCCGCAGCAATCGGCGCGAGGTGACTGCTAATTCTGACGAGTTGCCCAATAGTTAGCGAGCGGTGCGGACACGACTAACTGCAGCAGATGATAGATCAGCAGTGGCACAAGTATCAGTCCCGCGTCATCCGCTGAGAACATCACCAAGGCCAACGGTGCCCCCATTGCGATGCTCTTGTGCGCTCCGGCGAAGGTGAAGGATATGCTGTCGCCCTTGGAAAGTCTTATCGCCCGTGACAGCATCCATGCGCCGACAAACGCAAACAATAGCGTGAATGCGATTAGTATGATCAGCCAGCTCCACGCCTCCATATTCAACCTTCTCCACAAATCCTGCTCGACCGCGCCAGAGAACGCGACATAGACCGCAATCGCGATGGCGATCCTGTCCATCCAGCCAATCAGTTGCGGGTGAGATGCGAGCAAGCCTTTCAAACGCGACTGAAGGATCTGCCCCAAAGCAAAAGGCAAAAGCAGTATCGTGAAAATCTTGATCAGTCCTTCGGGACCGAGATGAACCGTCGTACCGCCGCTAAACCATGCGAAAACTGCCGCACTCACAAACACACCCAAGATATTGAGTAGAGCTGCGGAAACGACCGAGCTTGCAACATTTCCTCCTGCTAGCGAAGTGTAAGCAGTCGCGGATTGCACTGTTGACGGTAGCACCCCCAAATAGAGGAACCCCAAAGCCACCAGCGACGGCAGGACTGCGGCGCTCAACCCCCATAGGCACCAACCAGCGAGTGCCATTGCGCCGAAACACCAAAGGACAAGCGGCACAAGCAAGCGCCAATTGCCGATCCCGTTAGCGACATCACCACGCGATAAGCGCACACCATTCAGGAAAAACAGGACGAAGATACCGATATTGGATACAAACTGGGCAGCCTCTCGCGCAGAGCCGGTTGCAGGCAAAACAGTCGCCAGAATGATAGCAAGGATCAACATCCGGACCATTAAATCGACGCGGGTGAGCAGCTTCAGCATCGCACCGCCCTTGCCCGCCTGCGTACCGAGAGTCGAGACTGGCCGGAGGCTAGTCAGGCATTTGCCGCAGTTTAGTTTCCAGAACTGCGGCCAGAGGCTCACCGTCGTCAAGCTGGCGGTAGGCAATGGCCAGCGCTCGCGTAGCGTCTTCGCTCATTGGCTGAATTGTGTAGGCCCGCTCTGCCATTTCCACACCCAGATCGACCTCACCCAACCGTAGTGCAATCTCGGAGCGTAGCGACAGCATCAGCGGATCGCGGACGCGCCCGTTCGCGAGCGCATGATCGGTAAAGATCGCCGCATTCGGCCAATCGCCGCGTGATGCGGCGGCCACCGCTAACAACCCTGCTGCCTCCGCATTGCCAGGGTCACCGACCAGATGACCGGCCAATACCGCCAGAGCATCATTGTCTCTACCGAGGGCCTGCAGCGTCTTTACCCGTTTTCTCGTCAACACCCACGGCCCGCGAATCGCAGCAGCCTTGCCGTAGTGATCCAGCGCTTCGTCAAATTGCCGCGCGGCCAAACTTGCATCACCGGCCAGTGACAAAGCATCGGAAGAGCCCGGGAAACGCTTCAGGAAACCTGCAGCGGCCCCGCGTGCGGCGTCAGGATTGCCATTGAAAATTCTCGCCCGAACCAGCGCAAGTGCGTCAAAGCCTGTCGTCGGCCCCCTCGCCTCGGCAACATCCAAAGTGGTTCCGCTTTGAACCGCAACAAGATTTCCAGAGCGCCGTTTCGCGGCAGCATCGAGATATGGGGCGGCTTGGTCACGCTGGTCCAGAGCTTCGTGTGCACGGCCAACCAATGTCCGCAGATACGGTGAAGCGCTGGGTCGTGAAGCGATTTCACCGTAACGGTAGACAAGCTCGCGATCATTGCCGCCAAGCGACAGCGCCCTTGCAAGCAATTGGCGCACGCTGCGATTATCCGGCTGAGCAGTTGCAAGTCGCTCAAGCACCTGTGCCGCGCTGGCATAATTACCATTCTCAATGTCGATGATGCCCGCAAGCAACATTGCCGCCGGCATATCGCGGTCAGCCTTGCTGCTGCGCGCGAGCAGACTTTGTGCGAGTTTGAACTTGCCCGCCCGCGCCGCCAGAACGGCCTGTAGGTAGAATATCCGGCGGTTCGCGGGATCGATACGGGCGATCTTGCGGACCGTCACCAGCATATCACGAGCCCGTCCAAGCTCTCCCAGCGTTGCCGCATAGTCGGCCAGCAACCCAATGTCTTCGGGGCTGCGCTCCAGCGCCCTTTCAAACCAGGGAATCGCCGCAGCCATCCCTTCGGAATCGCGCAGCAATTGTGCTCTAAACTGCAATGCCGCGCCGTTCTGCGGATCAAGCTCGACCGCATACATGCTTGCTTCAACTGCTTGGGTTTGTTCGCCTCCGCGATAGCGCAACCGGCCGATATCGACCCACAATTCGGCATTCTCGCGGTCTACAGCGAGTGATTTGTCGAAGGCTGTTCCGGCGGCGGGTAAATTTCCTTCGCGCATCTCCAGACGGGCCAACATATGGAAGCCATGACCGCGCGTATCGTCAGAGAACTTGCCACTTTCCAGCCATTGCCGCGCCTCGACCAGCTCGCCTTGGAGCAATTCTGCTTCGCCAAGATAAGCAGCGACATCGGACCGCGGCACCCCGCCCGCGATCATGTCCCGCAGCGCCACCTCCGCAGCCAAACCATCACCCGCTTCAAGGGAGGATTTCGCACTCTCGATCGGCATCAGATCAGGTGCAATGTCAGCGCAAGCCGCGAGCAGCAGCAAAACAGCGGCGGCGAGTGGCCTCAATTGTGTAAGATCACGCCTGAAGGTCATATTGCTTGAGCAGATCATACAGAGTCGGTCGGCTGATCCCCAGCAATTTGGCAGTATTCGAAATATTGCCCTCACTGCGCGCCAGAGCGTGTCGGATTACTTTGCGATCGGACTGCTCGCGCGCACTCTTCAGATTGAGGAGCTGCGAATCTTGATCGCTATCCAAATCCAGATCTTCTGCGCGGACCAGCTTACCATCGGCCATAATAACCGCCCGCTTCACCCGGTTCTCGAGTTCACGAACGTTACCTGGCCAGCCCCATCCATCGATAACCGCCAAAGCATCGGCTGCGAACCCTTTCACCAGAGGGTTCATTTCGGTCGCGAACCGGTTGAGGAACGCCTTCGCCAACAGTGTCGCATCGCCCGGGCGTTCGGCCAAAGTCGGGATGTTGATAACTATCTCGGCCAGACGATAAAACAGGTCTTCACGGAAATTGCCGGCAGCGATCATGGCTTCCAGGTTCTGGTGCGTGGCGCAAACGATCCGTGTGTCGACAGCGATTTGCTTGCGGCCACCAATCCGTTCGATAGTGCGTTCCTGAAGAAAACGGAGCAATTTGACTTGCAGCGGCAGCGGAATATCGCCGACCTCATCCAGGAACAGCGTACCGCCATGGGCCTGTTCGATCTTACCTTCCGTGGTCTTCACGGCACCGGTAAATGCGCCCTTCTCGTGACCGAATAATTCGCTTTCAAGCAGGTTCTCCGGAATGGCTGCACAATTGATCGCGACAAAGGCTCCTTCGCGGCGATCGCTGGCATCGTGTAAGCCCTTCGCCAGCAATTCTTTGCCGGTGCCACTGGCACCGAGCAGCATCACCGAAACGCTATTCTTCGCAACGCGCTCGATTGTGCGGGCGACTTTTACCATTTCCGGCGCTGCAGTTATAAGCGTACCCAAAACAGTTTTGTCCTCGCCAACCTGCTTGGAAAGCCTGCGGTTTTCATCCTCAATCTGCGTCAGATTCAGCGCGCGGCGAACGATTAGACCAAGCGCTTCGATATCAACCGGCTTCTGGTAGAAATCGTAAGCGCCTTGCTCGATTGCTCGCAAAGCGCTCTCGCGGGCACCATGCCCCGAAGCGACGATAACTTTCGTCTCCGGCCTGAGCGCCATGATCGCATCAAGGACGGCGAAGCCTTCTGTTGTGCCATCCGGATCGGGCGGAAGGCCCAAGTCCAAGGTAACGACCGCAGGCTCTTCCGCGCGCAAGGCAGTCAGCGCGCTTTCGCGATCACCCACAATTGTAACGTCGAAGTCTTCGTATGCCCATTTTAGCTGCGCCTGTAGCCCCGGATCATCTTCAATGATCAGCAACTTGGGCAGTGGAGCGGGTTTTTCTTGGGCCATTATGCAACCTCGGCAGTTTTATGAGGGCTTGAAGAATTCAAAAATCCAGCAACGGCAGCAAGCGGGAAGCTAACGATAAAACGCGTGCCCAACCCTTCGCGAGAATCGACTTGTAGTCGTCCACCCATCGCGCGGACGATCTCGCGGGCTTCAAATGCGCCAATCCCAAAGCCGCCATTTTTGGATGAAACGAATGGCTTAAACAGGCTTGTGCGAATGAATTCGGGGCTCATACCCACACCGGAATCGACAACTTCGATACGCGCGCGGACACCGTCTGCGCTAACATCGAGATAGACGGGCGAACCCGGATCGCTGGCATCAATCGCGTTCTGCACCAGATGGACCAGCGCCTGCTCCAACCCTTCCAGATCAGCGCGGACCTTGGCTGGTTCGCTACGAACCAACGAAACCGCGTGAACGCCTTCATATTGGCTGACCACACGCCGCGCGACGGTGCACAGATCAATGTCTTCGCAATTTTCAGAATTGGTCGCGCCATATCGGCCTAGCCGCGCCAGCAACGCATTCAACTTGTCTGCGCTATTGCGGAGCGTCACCAGCATATCCGCACGAAAATCGGGATTTTCTGCGTGGCGCTCTGCATTGCGCGCCAATAACGAAAGTTGGCTGGCAAGGTTCTTGATATCGTGCATCACGAACGCGATGCGGCGGTTAAACTCGTCAAACCGCGCCGATTCCATCAGCGCTTCCTGGCCCGATTGCTCTGCGAGATAGCTTGCCAGCTGTTGACCTACGACTTTCAGTAGATCGAAGTCCTCCCAATCCAAGCGCCGCGGATCGGCTGGTCGAGTCAGCACAACTACCCCGGTAATCCGGTCAAAGTGACGTAGCGGAACAACAGCCCACGCGTTGATTTCGTCCCTTATCCAATCAGGCAGGAGTCCGGCCTCACCGTGCTGGTCGATCCCCTTTCGCACATCATCGACATCGAGAATGAAGTTCTTTTCCTCGAACAGTTTGATCAGCTCGGCAGGTAGCGGATCAGATGGCACTTCGACGGTTTTCCATGCCCACTGTGCGGCCAGCTCAAACCCTTCATTTTCTCCTGGTAGAAGCAGTAGCCCAGACGGACTGTCGGTAATATCCGCAAGGGCTTTTACAATCCGCTCTTCCAACGGTTCTCTGGTGCGATCACCGTGCCCGATAGTTTGCGTAAATCGCAGCCACTCAGCCCGGTAATCATAGCGATGTTGGAACAGGTGCTTGATAGCCGTGACGCGAATCCACCCGCGCAAGCGCTGCGATGGTAACCAAAGTAGCGACCAGACGACTGCGATGAATATAAAGCCAACCTGCGCCAAACGCCCAAGATCACCGCCCAATGCGGAAAGCGACTGCGCAATGCCGGCCATCAACAGCAGATATGCTCCAATCGCCAGCAACGAGAGCGACTGAAATGTTACGCTACGCGACGGTTTGAGCCGCATGAGCGCATATGAACGCTTTGAACCTACCGCCAATGGCACTGCGATCAAGCCAACGACCAGCCCCCTGATGATGACCAACTCTTGCGGGATAGTCCCGCCAATATAGGCTGCCGTGAAGAAGTGCAGATCGAACGCCCACAATGCAGCTAAGCCGCCCGCGCTCCACCGCAGCATAGGACGAGCCGTCGATGTTGCGCCCACGTAAAGGTTATGCAGCAGTACTAAGGCACCAACGGCAACCATAATATGGAACATCGCCGAAACTTGGAAAACCAGCTCGTTTAGCTCCAGGGTAATCGCCCATCTCTGTGCCACGAACAGCAGGCCAAATTGCAACAATTCCACGAATGTCAAAACGATGATCACGGCGCGCATCGGCTTCAGCGTTTGATGCCGGCCATCAAGAGCGAACAAGCGGAAAAGTACGAAAATCCATGCAAGGTTGCGGCCGATCTCGACGCACAGCGCCGGTAGCGACAGGGGGCCTAACGCGGCGACAACAAGGCACCACAATGCAGTCAACCCAAGCGCACCGATCAACCCCCGATGATCCGGGCGATCTGTATCGCCCCGCGCAGCGATCCAGACAGCCGAAATCGCGCAGAGCGCACCGCCGATCAAATAGAGCGCGAAGCCCAAGAGGTTTCCAAAGTCTGCTACGCTCGGCATCAACGAGCACCCTCTGGCCACAGGACCACGCGTAACGTTTGTAGCAAAATCAGCAGATCAAGAAATGGAGTGTAGTTCTTCGCGTAATAGAGGTCGTATTCAAGCTTGTGCCGCGAATCTTCAATCGACGCCCCATAGGGGTAGTTGATTTGGGCCCACCCGGTGATGCCCGGCTTCACCATGTGACGCTCGGCGTAATAGGGCAGCTTCTCTTCCAGATCGCCAACAAATTTGGGCACTTCGGGACGCGGCCCGACGAAGCTCATTTCGCCTTTGAGCACGCTCCAAGTCTGCGGCAACTCGTCGATCCGGACTTTGCGGATGAACTTGCCAAGACGTGTTACGCGCGGATCGTTTTTCTCTGCCCATTTTGCACCGTCTTTTTCAGCATCGGTGCGCATTGAACGGAGTTTGACCAGGTTAAAGCTCTGACCGTAGAGACCAACACGTTCCTGACGGAAGAATGCGGGGCCCTTGCTATCTAGCTTCACGAGCAGCGCAAACAGAGCGATGACCGGAAAAGTAATCGCAAGCAGCAGGCAGCTGGCGAGAATGTCGAATACACGCTTGGCAGCGCTCGATAACATCCGGCCCGATGAGAACCCGTCGGAGAAGATCAGCCAGCTCGGATTGACCGAGTCCAGATCGACCCGCCCCGTTTCCCGTTCGACAAAGCTGCTGAAATCATTGATGTGGACGCCCATTGTTTTCATGCGCAGCAGGTCTTTGAGCGGCAGCGAATTGCGGCGTTCTTCGAGAGCGAGGACAACTTCGCTAGCGTCCAGATTTTCGACGAACTGGCCAAGGTCGCGCACCGCAGCGCGCGGGATCGCATCTTCGACGACTTGCGCGCCTTCGTTCATGCCAATGAAGGAAACGATTGAGAAGCCTGCACCTGGCTCTTCGCCCAATCGTTTTAACCGCATAGCACGATCGCCAGCCCCGAGAACCATAACCCGGCGGCGGAATGCGGCGCGGCCAAGAAAGGCACCGAGAAGCAAGCGGTTCAGCAGAAGAAGAACCACCGATATTCCCATCGCATACAGCAATGTCGAGCGCCAGAATGTCGATCCTGGCAGCAAGAAATCGACAAAAGATAAGGCGATAATGCCGAGACTGATGGCGACTAGGAGGCGCGCGGCAGCAAAACGCATAGACCGCAACGCATCGCTACCATAGACCCCGACCGAGACCATCGCGAGCCATACGACAATCACGAAGCCGGCCAGAGCAATAGGCCGTTCGCTCATTCCGCCCGCGTCCATACCTATTTGCGATGCACGCAGCAGCCATGCCGTCTCTGCCCCTAGCAACAGCAAGGCAAGATCAAACAGCGCCAGCAGCATAACTGCATTGGGTATGTAATGTTTAAATAATCGGATCATCTATCCCGGTCCGGCAATCCTTCGATGGATCATCCGATTACGGGAAAGATATGAAATGTCGGTAAACTTTACAGTCGTCCGAAAACCCGGCTTGTCTTCATTGATAGCGGTGTAAAGCGGCCTACTCGTTGTTGGTCACTGTGTCGGCAACTTCCTCAACCGCATCGCCAGCCTGCTCCGCAGCATTACCGACTTGTTCTGCAGCATCGGCAATTGCACCATCTTTGGCCATTTCAGCGCCACCCATTTGGCTCAAAAAATATATTCCGGCGATTACGGCAATCAGCAATACAACCAAAAACACCCAGCCCTTGGACCCACTGCCGGATTCGTCAGTTCGGATCACAGTTTCGGTATGCGTGTTCCCATCAGGTGTTTTAGTCGTGGTCGTGCGTTCTTCGGTCATAAATGCCTCCTATGCCGCGAAAACGATACTATGCGGCGCTAGTTCCAAAAAAACTATCGCGAATCTCTAATCCCGACCGAATTGAAACGGCGTAACACCGCGCACAATATTATCAAAACTGAGCTGTGCACCCCGGGGCGGTAAGGAACGCTGCGTACAGCCCGGCCTATGGCACCGCGCGCAGCCCAGCCCTATCGGATCAGCATCTTCAACGGCCAAATTCACCCCTCTCGCCTGCGCCAGATCTGCCGCAAGTTTCGCTTCCAAACCCAACACGAGTACGAACCGTGCTTCCCCGCTAGCTCCGCTGCCTTCGACGGTTCTGGAAATCGTAAACCAATGGTCCGGCCCGGCGTCGACACCCTGCGCAACGACGGCCTGTACACAAAGATGGCCAGGACGCTCGAAAGCATGGTTTGCGACCCATAACGGGCAACTCATTTCGCTTTCGAGTAAAGTCGCCGCGCTGGCTCCGGCAAACCTCTTTGAGAATTGTCCTGCCCGATCGAGGCGCGCCATGAAAAATGGCAGGCCGCGTTGGCCCACTCGCTGAAGCGTGGTGAGCCGATGGCCCAATTGCTCAAAACTGACGCCAAACCGCCTGCGCAGGATCGGTAGATCATAGTTTGTCGCCTCGCATGCCCGCAAAAAACGGGAATAGGGCATGAGCAAGGCTGCTGCGAAATAGCCTACCAAATGCCGCTCGAACAGCTTGCGTGCCGCTTCGTCGGAGAACTGTGCGCCGGCGGCGACACTGCTGATC
The DNA here is from genome assembly GCF_009827455.1 of Pontixanthobacter aestiaquae. Lineage (NCBI taxonomy): Bacteria > Pseudomonadati > Pseudomonadota > Alphaproteobacteria > Sphingomonadales > Erythrobacteraceae > Pontixanthobacter > Pontixanthobacter aestiaquae. The sequence continues at coordinate 1,819,746 of NZ_WTYZ01000001.1, read as the reverse complement.
TCTTTCTGATACTCCAGCTGGCCAATCTGACTGGCAATCTGGAAGTTGCGCGATGCGGGCGTGAGCATTTCCGACAATTGGAGTTGGCGCGCGTGCAGATCGAGCCGGCGGATTGCATCGGGCATGATTTCCCGCGGCAGGATACGAATGGCGAGTTGATGTTTTTCTCTCAATCGCTCTGCAAGACCGACACCGGGATCGCTATGCGACAACCGGACTTCATCGGCGAGCTTTTCCGCCAGCATATCCAGATCGGCATAGTGATTGCGCCAGCGTTCAATTTCGAAACGGGCCTGAGCAATCGGGTCCTCACCTACCGCGGCGCCCGCCCCCGCACTATCATAGAGCCGCGCAAAGGCGGCGGCGGCTTGCGGGGCAGCGGCAAGGAACTCGGCAATTTCATCACGATCAATTTCAAAATCTGAAAATCGCTCATCGGCAAAACGCCGGGCCAGACCATCTACTCCGCCAATGGACTCGTGCTCGCGCAGACGGCGCGGATCGAAATCGAACTGGTCAACGACTTGAAAGACCACCCGCGCCGATAAGGGCCGCTGGTTTCGCTCGATGAGATTGAGGTAGCTCGCGGATATAGACAAACGCGTGGCCATGGCGGCTTGGGTAAGCCCTTCCTTCTTTCGAAGCCGCCGTATTGCCGGCCCGGCGAATAGCGCACCATCGGTCATTTTGTAACTTTCTTTACAACATTACAGATTCACATGCCATTACTCGTTCGGTCAGACAAGATCTTTTGTAAGTTTCTCTGTGAAATTGCACACTATGCTTCCAAAAGCGTGGTCAAGGCCTTCTGCCTCCCCATTGGAGAATCACTATGACTTACCAAGCCAAAATTGGCGCATTGAACGAAACCAT